>CALCXF010000063.1 GCA_937907685.1 uncultured Nostocoides sp. | reverse complement strand
GGCGACGAACCGGAACACCTCGGAGGGCGGGGCGTCGATGTGCTCCCGAGCGTGCGGCGCACGGGCCCTCTCCTGTGCTGCGATGGACCGGCCAACCTCACAGTCAGCCGAGTGTGCTCGTCTCCTCTCGGCTCCACGAGGCCTTCCCACACCACATCGATCGCGCGACGGCGGTCGGGGGGCTCGTAGCGCGTCGGGGCAGCCGAACCTGTCTTGGCCGTGGGCGTCGTCGCCGGTGCTGCCGACGATGCCGGGCGGACCGCCAGGCGGGTCCTGCTCGAGGTTCAGTTGCCCCACGCCGCCGCCGGTCGGACTGGGGAGCACGGCCGCGGCCGTGTAGCGCTGGTGCGTCCGCGTCCACTCGCACGGCAAGACCGTCATGCGCAACGCGATGCCTGGCGCGAGCCGGCGGCGCCGCACGTGCCCTGAACGGCGTCGTTCCTCAGCCGAGCCCGCTGGTTGAGGCCCTTGTGGTGGTCGCCGGCGTGACGTGTCCGTCCTCTGCGGCCGGGGCCGAGGTGAGTGGCGGTCGCCCGGCCTGCGGGCCGAACACCTCGGCCAGCCACGCGAAGATCGTCTCCTGCATCAGCGCGGGGTGGTTGACCTGGGTGTGCGCCTCCGCTCCCTCTGCCGCGGTGAAGGTCCGGAGCCGCTTCGGACCGCGGAGGGCTGCATACGCCTCGTCGGCCTGTCGCCGCTGCTCCTCGGACTCCCCTTCTCCGCTGAGCGCCAGCACCGGGATGTCGAGCGAAGCGACGAGTTCGGCGTTGGAGGTGCCCTCGAAGGCTGCGAAGAACTCGGTGACGTCCTCGGCGCCGAACTGCCACCTGAACTTCTCCAGGGTCACGGCCAGGAACGGATCGCGTCTGGCGGTCGCGGCGATCACGGAGTCGATCACCGCCTTGGGAGCGGACAGCAGCGCCTTGGGGAACTCGGCGGTGGCCAGCCGGTTAAAGTCCACGATCGGCGCGTCGGCGACAAGGGCGCGGATCCGCCGGTCGTTCCCCGCTGCTCGCAGGGCCAGGAATCCACCGCCGCTGAAGCCGGCGGCGACCAGACGCGTGGGGTCCACCTCGGGCCGTCGCAGGGCCGCGTCGACATACGGCGTCAGGAACGGCTCGATCGTCTGCCAGGTGACGCGCGGGTACGACGGGTTGGCGGCGCGGAACCCGAGGAAGCTGGGCGGCTCGGCGACGAAGGTGTTCCACCCGCGTCGGGCGGCGGCTTCGCCGATCCACACCCACGCGTCCTCGGCCACCGTCTCCCCTCCCAGAAACAGCAAGATCGTCGGAGCAGGGACCACCGAGTCGCGCGCCTTGATGAAGTAGCCAGGGGACGTCCAGCCCTCCCATCCGACGGTGACGGGCTCGATTGGGACCTCCGCGAGGGACACGAAGCGACGGAACGCGCCGACGGTCGCCGCGTAGCTGTGCCGGGCGCCCTCCACACCCTGTCCGAAGATCGCCGCGCGGTGGTAGGTGGTGGCGCGGAGATAGGCGTCCCGGGCTCCGACGGGATCCAGATCCGCCAGAGAATCGGCGTGCCGTTCCGCGTTGACCGCCACCCCCGACCAGGCCCGCGCCCACGAACCCGGATCCCGCGGCCGCACCTGGGAGGCCGCGACTATCGATTCTCCTAATGAGGCTCCGCGCGCAGCCGCCCGGGCGAGGGTGAAGGACAGATAGACGTCCAGGTCCTGGTTGTCGAAGTAGACCTTCGTCTTGCGCCGAGACCACAGGGGATCGCGCTGCCCTGCGTCGCCCTCCTCAGAACTAGTCGGACCGAGGACCTTCCGGACGGCGACCGAACGAGCTCGGAGCCAATCGGTGATCGTGTGGAGCATCGGTCTTCCCCTCTCGCTGTGGGCCCTCAGGCGGCCCGCGATCGCCGCGCAACTCTGCCGCGTCCCCGCCCTCGGTTCTACGGAGATGCTTGCGGCACCGACGTCTGCTGCCGGGCGGGCTTTCCCTGGACGGCGAGAACGACCTGCCGCAACCCCGGCCTGCTCGCGTCGCCCGGCCCCGGCACCGTCGGGCGTCACCTCGGTCGTCGGCCTTCACGTCGCGTCTCGCGGGCGGGTGGGGACGGCCGGCTGCCGGCTGTCGGCCCGTGACCTGCCTAACCGGGGGATGTGCCAACACCAGAAACAGCAGAATCCCCACGGTTGGAGGACCCTGGGGGTTCAGTGCGGTGTCCCCCGACATCGCAGCTTTGTCCGAGGGGCGACACGCTACATACGCACACGCCTTCACCCTGGTCCGCGATGACTACAGCCGGGCGCGTGCGTTGCGCTCGGAGTCCCTCACTGCAGAGCAATGCTCATGTCCTCGGGCTCCGCCACGGGACGCAGTCGGTCGCCGAGCGCTTCGACGTAGGACTCGAGTGGCCTTACTTCGGTATGGGTGGCTGGGTGCATGCGATTGCGGACCAGCCGATCCAGCACGACGACGTAGGGCTGGTCCAAGACCCCGAGCAGCTGACCAGCGGTGGGCCCCCAGAACGGTCAGCGGACGTCCCCGGAGCAGAGGACCATCACGACGGGGCCGCCGGGGTCCTCGGTGAGGTACTCCTCGAGGGCATCGTCGATCACGTAGATCAAGACGCCGTCTTGATGCCGGGCACCGCGCCCAGGTCGCCCAGGCCGGTCAGGCCGGTCAGACGCAGGGACACGTCCCAGACCCGCGAGGCCTGGTCCCGGTCGGCGAGCCGGCTGTACAGCGGCTGCTCGGCAGGCGCACCGCCCAGGTGGCGGGGGCCGCTGGGGCCGAAGAACCGGCTCCCGTCGGCGGCCGGGTCGGTGGCGGCCATCAGGGCAGGAAGACCTGCGGTCTCGACCGTGCCGACGAGGAAGCCGCGGGCGGACATGACCCGGATGAGCCGGCGGCCCAGGGTGTCCCGGTCGCGGCCGAGCTCGGGGCGGGCTGCCAGCAGGGCAGTCGGCGCGATGCCGGGATGAGCGAGGTTGCTGGTGATGCCCCACCCGGCGGCCTTGCTGCGCCGATCCAGCTCCAGCCCGAAGAGGCCGAGGGCGATCTTGGAGGAGCTGTAGGCCTGCATGCCGTCGTAGGACCGTTCCCAGTCCAGGTCCTCGAAGTGCACCGCACCCTGGTTGGCCGCCACGCTGACCTGGGACACGACCCGGGCGCGGCCCGCGACGAGCAGCGGGTGCAGCTGCCCGATGAGGGCGACGTGGCCGAGGTGGTTCGTGCCGAACTGCAGCTCGTGCCCGTCGGCGGTGGTCTGCCGCTGCGGCGGAGTCATGACGCCGGCGTTGTTCATCAGGATGCCGATCGGGACGCCCTCGGCGCGCAGGGTGGCACCCAGGACGCCGACCGATTCCAGCGACGACAGATCCATCGTCCGAAGGGACACCAGGGCGTCGGGCACGGTCGCCTGGATTCCGGCGACGGCGGCCTGGCCCTTCTCCGGGTTGCGGACCGGCAGGACGACCTCGGCGCCGGCGGCCGCCAGTCGAGCGGCGATGTGCCGGCCCATGCCGTCGCTGGCGCCGGTGACGACGGCGCGGGTGCCGGTCAGGTCGGGGAGGGTGATGTCGATCGGGGTGCGGGCCACGGTGGCCTCCTGGGTCGGTGTCGAACGGGTCACCGACGACAGTGCTCGCACCGGGAGACCGCATCCACGACCTCTCGATCCGTGGCTGGCCGGGCCTTGCCTGCTGCCCAGAGGGGGATCAGCAGGTCCTGCCCGTCCGGGCCTTCGACCGGTACGAAGGTGGGAACGACCGACGGCAGCAGGGGAGAGCGTGTGGACATCGACCGCAGCGGGCTGGCGGAGTTCCTCCGCACCTGCCGGGAGTCGCTGCAGCCGGAGGACGTCGGCCTGCCGCGCGGCCAGCGTCGGCGGACCAGCGGGCTGCGCCGGGAGGAGGTCGCGGCGCTGAGCCACATGTCGGCGGACTACTACGCCCGCCTGGAGCGCCAACGCGGTCCGCAGCCCTCGGCGGGCATGATCGCCGCGATCGCCCAGGGCCTGCATCTGTCCCTCGACCAGCGCGACCACTTGTTCCGGCTGGCCGGGCACCACCCGCCCGGCCGCGGCGCGGACAGCCAGCACGTCGGTCCGGGCATCCTGCGCATCCTCGACCGGCTGGACGACACGCCGGCCGAGGTGGTCACCGAGTTGGGGGAGACCCTGCGCCAGACGCGGATGAGCACCGCCCTGCTGGGTGACGCCTCGCTGCGCACCGGGCCCGCGCGCAGCCTGGGATACCGGTGGTTCACCGACCCCGCGGCCCGGGCTCTGTACCACCCTGACGACCACGGGTTCCTGTCCCGGATGTGGGCGTCCGCGCTGCGGGAGGTCATCGCCGTCCGGGGTCCCCGGTCCCGTGCTGCCGCGCTCGCGGAGGACCTGCTGGTCCGCAGCGAGGAGTTCCGGCTGGTCTGGGCCACCCACGAGGTCGGCGTCCGGCCTGGACCGGTGAAGCGGTTCGTGCACCCAGAAGTCGGCCTGCTGGAGCTGCAGTGCCAGACGCTGTCGGACCCGCAGCAGGCTCACTCGCTACTGGTCTACACCGCGGCCCCCGGCAGCGAGAGCTACGAGAAACTGCAGCTGTTGTCCGTTGTCAGCACCGCCTGATCGTCGTCCACGGACTCGATTGCGAGGCCGCCTTCGTCCGGCGTCGGTGCGGGCGGCGCTGCCAGGGCGGTGGCGGCGCTGAAGAAGACGGTCCTGCGGTCAGCCCTCCGCGATGCAGTCCGCGAGGGCCGGCTGGCGCTCACCGCGGGGGACCGGGCGACGCCGCCCAGCCCCTCTCGCATCGCCGGACCAACGGTGTGGAGGGCCTCACGAAGACTGCCGGTCACGTGTTGCACCTGGACGTAGGCGCGGTCACTGCCCTGCGGGCCTACCGGGCCGTACGCGGCGGCCGGGCGCTAGACACCGTCCTCCTGCTAGGCGAGCTCACGGGCAGCCACCGCCACCTGGAACGTTTCGGCCTGGCCCGGCCCGAGCCGCCAGGCCGCCGACCGCTTCGCCGTCGTGCTGGGGGGCTGACATGGGCCACGCGGAATCACCGCGGTATCACTAACCGGTTGCCGTCGCCGGAACGAAGGAGCCCCAGGCCCGTGACGGCAGGTGCCTGGGGCTTCGTCTGTGTCCGAGGGGCGACACGCGACATACGCACACGGGTTCCGACGGCCGAGGACGCGCGGCCGGGATCAATCTGTCGCTGACGTGCCAAGGCGTGGATAGTGCTCCGCGTGATCTCACGCCTTCTCGCGCTCTGCGCCACTGTGCTGGCTGGGCTCCTGGCGGGCGCGATGATCCTGATCGACGTCGTGCTCCTCCCGTTCTGGCGCGGCGTCCCGCCAGAACAGTTCCGGACCTGGTTCGTGGCCCACTCCGACCGGATCCGGACCTTGATGCTTCCTCTCGGCGCAGGCGCAGCCGCCGTGAACACCGCGTCGGCGGTCGTGCAGACGGCGAGGGGCCCCCGCGCCAGGGCAGCGTCCGTGGGGGCGGCTGCGGCAGCAGGCGTCGTCGCGATCACCATCACCGTCAGCGAGCCGATGAACCACCGGTTCACGGCCGAGCAGCTGACGGGTCCCGAGACCGCGAGCCTGCTCGAGAGGTGGGCGCGGTGGCATCGCCTCCGCGTGGCGCTCGGTGTCGTTGCGACTTTCGGGGCGGCGTCGGCTCTGCTGGACAGGAAGTCCTAGCTGACGTCTCGCTTGGTTTCGAGACGACTGGGGTGTCCCAGGAAGAAGGTCCTCGGCGCCCGGACCCTGGGTCGCATCGAGCGGAGGAGCCGACACCGGAAAGCAGCAGAACCCCCACTGCCGCCGAGGCCGTGGGGGTTCAACTCGGTGTCCGAGGGGCGACACGCTACGTACGCACACGCCTGGCGTCGCAATCTCCGGGCGCGGTCCTCGAGGGCGGCCGCCAGTCGGTAGACGGAAAAGGTCCGTCTCGCACGGGCGGGCTGTCCCGGCTGTGGTACCCCACACCGGGGGCATACCGCCGCAAGGCGTTGACGTCGGCCGTCGGCTCCCTCCGGGACTAATCGCCGATCCAGTTGCCGTGAAAGCCCAGGGGGACCCGCACCGGCAGGTGCACCCGGGCCACCGGCTCGCCGGTGAAGTCCTGGCCGGCCAGCAGCACCAGGTCGGTGGCTCCGCGGTCGGGGTCGTGCACGAAGGCCATGACGTAGCCGTCGTCCTCGGCTGCATCGGGGGACGACGGGGCGAACACCGCCTCACCGGCGGTGGCGTCCCTCCCGAACGCGTGGACCTGCGTCGTACCGGCCATCAGGTCGTGCTTGATGAGCGTGTTGGCGAACGCGGCGTCGGTGAGGTCGCCGTTCCCGTCGACCATCGCACGGCTGACCTCTGCGATCTGCGCGCTGTAGCCGTAGCGGTAGGGGCGGGAGATCACCCGTTCGTCGGCTCGCGGGAACTCCTGGGTGCGGTCGTCGAGTCGCTGCTGGACGACTTTCCCGGCGGCGGGGTCGACGATCCACCGGTCGAGGGTGAGCGGCCCTCGGCCGGAGAGGATGGAGACGTCGTAGGAGCCCTGGTACCGGCACATGTCCACCACGACCCGGTCGCCATCGTCGTAGGCGTTGAGCGTGTGGAAGACCCAGCACGGCTCTACCTCGATCCACTGCACCTCGCGCGCAGTCCCCGCGCGGGGCAGGAGGCCGATTCGGGCCTGGTGCGTCGGGTTCCACGTGTAGGGCAGCTGGCTTCCCGCGGCGACCGCGTCCATGCTGAAGGTGACCGGCAGGTCGAACAGGACGACGTAGCGCTCGGTCAGGGCGAAGTCATGGATCATCGGCCCGTCGCTGACCGGGATCTCAGTGGTCGATGCGACCGTGCCGTTGGGGCCGACGACGACGTGCTGGATGTGGTCCCAGGCCCAGTAGTAGGCGATCGCGTGCAGGTCGCCGGTCCGCCGGTCGAGCTTGGTGTGCGCGGCGTAGCCGCCCGGCAGGGTGCCGCCGAAGTCGCACGGCCCGACCGTGTCCAGCTCGTCGGTCAGCTCGTAGGGCAGCGGACCGGACTCCACGGTGGCGAGGGTCCGTCCACCGTGCGAGAGGACGTGTGTGTTGGCCGGGAAATCCCTCCCGTCGTGCTCCGGGCCGCCCGCCCAGGTCTCGCCCAGTGCCGCGGCCACATCTCGCGACCGCACCCAGCGATTGCGGTACCACTCGGCCCGGCCATCACGCAGCCGGACGCCGTGCACCATGCCCGCGCCCAGGAACCAGTGTGCTTCGGCGTCGTCGAGACCGATCGGGTTGGGGCCGTTGCGCAGATAGCGGCCGCTGAGCTCCACCGGCAGGCTGCCCGTGACGGGGAGGTCGAACGCCGTGACCTCCTCGGTGACCGGAGCGAACGGGCCTTCGTGGAATGCGCTGTGGGTCATGGCGGTCTCCTCCGGCGCTCCCGAGGCCGAGGGCGCGGCCCGAGCGTGCCCTCCGGCGGAGCACGCCACCAGGGTCGGACTGCTCGGGCGGACGTGGCTCGAGGGCACCCGGCGCCCGAGGGCATCGCGCTCCCGGTCGGCCCGGTCGGAGACGCCTGCTGGGACCCGCAGAGCGGCACGGGATCCGGGGTGCGCCAGGGGCCGGTCACCACGGTCTCCCGGCCCCCGGAACGGGATCGGACGCAGCTGCGCTCAAGCGATGGCGTCACCGCTCCGATCACCCCATCGACGACGAAACCCCCACGGTTTGAGAGCCGCGGGGGTTCAACTCGGTGTCCGAGGGGCGACACGCTACATACGC
>CALCXF010000062.1 GCA_937907685.1 uncultured Nostocoides sp. | reverse complement strand
ACGACGACGACGCCGACGCTGCACGGGGCAGCGTCGGCGTCGGTCACGGCAGTCGGGCGGTGCCCTGGGTCAGGACGCGAGGACCTCGTCGAGGATGGTCTCGGCCTTCTCCTCGTCGGTCTTCTCCGCGAGCGCGAGCTCGGAGACGAGGATCTGGCGGGCCTTGGCGAGCATGCGCTTCTCGCCGGCCGACAGGCCGCGGTCCTTGTCGCGGCGCCACAGGTCACGCACGACCTCGGCGACCTTGATGACGTCCCCGGAGGCCAGCTTCTCGAGGTTGGCCTTGAAGCGGCGCGACCAGTTGGTCGGCTCCTCGGCGAAGGGGGTGCGGAGCACCTCGAACACCTTGTCCAGGCCTTCCTTCGACACCACGTCGCGAACACCCACGAGGTCACAGTTCTCGGCGGGTACCTCGATGACGAGGTCGCCCTGGGCGACCTTGAGCTTGAGGTAGAGCTTCTCCTCTCCGCGGATCGTGCGGGTCTTGATCTCCTCGATGCGTGCCGCCCCGTGATGCGGGTACACGACCGTTTCGCCGACCTTGAAAACCATGTGTTGTTGGCCCCTTTCGCGAGGACCAGAATACCACGCCACGGCGTGCCGCCGAAAATGGCTCCCTCCGCATTTGCGCAGGTCACAAGGGCGAATCCGGTTGCGAGAATGGGGCTTCGGGTCTTGACAGGATGCCGCTGGGCGTGCTTCGCGCGCGCGGCCGGGCCGGTGGACGCCACGTCGGCGGCCGGTTCCGTCGGTCCGCCCGGCGCAACGGCGCCTCATGGATATCCTTGCCCTCGTGACGACCCGAGCCGCCTCCGTCCTGCGCGCCACCGCTCTCGCCGCTGCGGGTCTGATCGCCTCGGGATGCGCAGTCTTCTCCCCTGTCCAGACCGAGTACGACTACCCGCCCGCCGACGGTGTCGACCTGTCGATGGACGGCCTGGAGCTGCGTGGACTGGCCATCGTGGGAGCGGGCGCCGACGGTCCCGGGGTCGTCATCGGCCAGGCCGTGAACTCGAGCGCGTCCGCCGTGGACGTGTCCTTCTCGGTGGAGGGGGCGTCGGCCCCGGCCGAGGTCACCGTGCCCGCCGGCTCCGGTGACGCCTTGTCCGAGGTCCCGATCGAGTCGATCCCCGGTGCGCCTGGTGACAACGTCCAGCTCGTCGTCAGCACGCCGGAGGCCGGCCAGAACGTCGTCACCGTCCCTGTCCTCGCACCCGTCGGGTACTACGAGGAGCTCGCGACCCCGACCGGCTGAGCCGGCCCGAGTCTCGGCCGCGGCTGCGTCACGGGTCGAACTTGTAGCCCAGGCCACGCACGGTGAGGATGTGCGACGGACTCGCCGGATCGGGCTCGACCTTGGCCCTCAGCCGCTTGATGTGCACGTCGAGGGTCTTGGTGTCGCCGACGTAGTCACTCCCCCACACCCGGTCGATGAGCTGCATCCGGGTCAGCACCCGCCCGGCGTTGCGCAGCAGCATCTCGAGCAGCTCGAACTCCTTGAGCGGAAGAGAGGCCCGCTCCCCGCGCACGGTGACGACGTGGCGTTCGACGTCCATGCGCACCGGGCCGGCCTCGAGGGTCGTGGGGATGAGCTCCTCGGGCTCGGCGCGGCGGCGGAGGACGGCCTTGATGCGGGCCAGGAGCTCACGCGAGGAGTAGGGCTTGGTGACGTAGTCGTCGGCCCCGAGCTCCAGGCCGACGACCTTGTCGATCTCGCTGTCCTTCGCGGTGAGCATGATGACCGGCACGTTGGATCGTTGCCGGATGGCCCGGCAGACGTCGACGCCGGAGACCCCGGGCAGCATGAGGTCGAGCAGCACGAGGTCGGCGCCCGCGGAGTCGAAGTCGACGAGGGCATCGTGCCCGTTCTCCGCGACGGAGACCTCGTAGCCCTCCTTGCTGAGCAGGTAGGACAGGGGGTCAGAGAAGGCGACCTCGTCCTCAACGATCAGGATGCGCGTCATGCAGTGCTCTCTCCTCGGCGGATGCCGCACCCGGCCGGTCCGCGTCGTCGGCCACGCGCGGCCGGACGGCCGCCGCGGGCAGGGTCATCGTGAACGTGGAACCACGGCCCTCCTGGCTCCAGACGCTCACCTCCCCACCGTGGTTGTTCGCGATGTGCTTGACGATGGCCAGCCCGAGACCGGTGCCACCCGTGGCCCGGGATCGGGCCGCGTCGACCCGGTAGAACCGCTCGAAGATGCGCTCCTGCTCGGCTGCGGGGATGCCCTCACCCTGGTCCGTGACGGTGACGTGGACCGCATCCCCGGCCCGGCGGGCGCCGATGCCGACCCGCGTGCCGTCCTCGCTGTAGCTCACGGCGTTCGTCACGAGGTTCGTGACCGCGGTCGTCAGGAGCTCACGGTCGCCGAACACCCGAAGCCCCTCCTCCGCGACGAGGGTGAGGTCGATGGTGCGTGCCTCGGCCGCGACCCGCACCCGGTCGACCGCCTCCGTGACGACGGCGCCGACGTCCACGAGATCCGGCTCGTGGAGGGTGTCGGCGACCTGGAGACGGGAGAGGTCCACGATCTCCTGCACGAGTCGGGTGAGGCGGGTTGACTCGACGAGGATCCGCTGCGCGAAGCGCTCCACGGCCTGCGGGTCGTCCTTGGCGTCCAGGACGGCTTCGGCGAGCAGCGAGATGCCGCCGACGGGGGTCTTGAGCTCGTGGCTGACGTTCGCGACGAAGTCGCGGCGGACCTCCTCCACCCGCCGGGCCTGGGTGTGGTCCTCCGCCAGGATGAGGACGTGCGAGACGGCCAGCGGGGCGACCCGCACCCGCATGACGACACTCGACTCGACGTGCGGCCCGCGGGTCAGGTCGAGCTCGGCCTCGCGGATCTTGCCGTCGCGCCTCACCTGTCGGGCGAGGTGACGCAGCTCGTGGTGGACGAGCTCGCCGTGCCTCACCAAGCCGTAGCTCACCGCCGACGCGGAGGTGTTGACGACCGCGTCGCTCGCGTCGACGACGACCGCGATGGAGCGCAGCACCGACAGCACGTCGCCGACCCCTCGGGGCAGCGGTGGCTCGGTCGGCCCCGGTTCCTCGCCACTGCGCTCGGACCATCGCGACGCCACCACGGCCACCGCCCCGATGACGAGGCCGACGGCCCCGCCGAGGGTTGCCGCGAGCGTGGGGTCCACGAGGTTCAGGGTACGTGCCCCTCGACGAGTGGCCGGCCCGCACAGGAGGGGCCGGACGGCATCCGCCAGAAGTTCACCTCGGGGGTGCCTCCGGTTCACTCCCGGCTGCCACAGTGCGGCGTGGCGGGAGGGTCATCCGTCTCCCGCACCCGACCACCACCGGAGGAACACCGTGATGCGCAAGGCCTTCCACGAGGAGCTGGAGCGAGTCGCCCAGACCCTCGTCGAGATGACGCGCATGGCGTCCTCGGCGATGACTCGTGCGACGACGGCACTGCTCGACGCCGACATCCACCTCGCGGACTCCGTCATCGCCGCCGATGCCGAGATCGACGCGCGCCGGGCCCAGCTCGACCTCATGTCGTTCGACCTGCTCGCCCGCCAGCAGCCGGTCGCCACCGACCTGCGCGTCATCGTCACGAGCATGCGGATGAGCGCCGACCTCGAGCGGATGGGTGACCTCGCCCGCCACGTGGCCAAGGTGGCGCGCCTGCGCTACCCGGCTTCGGCCGTCCCCGCTGAGCTGAGGGGAACGATCCTCCAGATGGGCCAGGTCGCCGAGCGCATCGTCGAGAAGGCCGGATCCGTCATTGCCGCCCGTGACGTCGTGGCCGCCCAGCAGGTCGAGCGTGACGACGACGCGATGGACGACCTCCACCGTGAGCTCGTCAGCGCGGTGACCGGCGGCCCCTGGGAGCACGGCACGGAGGCAGCCGTGGACATGGTGCTGCTCGCCCGCTACTACGAGCGGTTCGCCGACCACGCCGTGAGCGTTGCCCATCGCGTGGTCTGGCTGGTCACCGGGGAGTTCGACCCCGAGAGCGAGCGCAGCCACGAGGACGCCGAGGACGCGACCGCCTTGCGCTGACCCGGCGCTTCCTCGAAGGGCCCCGACCTGTCACACCTGTAGGCCGTGGCACCGACCGGTGTGAGACTTGAGGAGTGACCCTCACCGTCGAGGACGACTTCCGGGAGTTCGTCGTCGCGTGCTGGCCGGACCTCGAGTCGGCGGCGCTCCTCGTCACGCTCGACCCCGAGCGTGCCCGGGTGGTCACCGCGGACAGCCTCGCCGACCTGCACCAGAGATGGCGAGAAGCCCTCGACGAGGGGGTGCCGGGCGCGCTCGCCCGGAGCGCCGTGCTGACCGCCGCGGTCGGCGCGACCTCGCCGCCACGGCCGGGCAGGCCGGGGCGACCGGTCCGTGGCGGCTCGCCGGTGGTGGAGGACGACCCACCCGCGCCGACGGAGGAGCGGCCGGACGAGCAGGCGGACGCCGTCGTCGACACCCTGGTGACGGAGCTGCGTGCGGCCACGCCTCTCGAGCGTGCCGTCGTGGCCGGGCGCGCGGTGTGGGCGATGACGCCAGAGGAGGTCGCCGGGTCACTGGGGGCTCCGGTCGAGGCCGTGCGTGCTGCCGCGGTATCGCTGCACGTCCGTCTGGCCACCGCGCACGACACCGCCCGCGACGCGCAGGGCCTCCCCCCGGCTGAGTGGGCCCGCGATCGCGACGTCGCGGATGCCGTCGACGTGCTGCTCCGGGGTGTGGCCGACCCCCCCGACCCTGCCGCCCTGGTCTCCGAGCGTCGCCGGGTGGTCCGGCGCCGCTCCCTGCTGGTCGCCGGCACCGGGGCGGCCCTCCTGACCGGTGCCGGCGCCTGGTGGCTCTCCAGCGATCGGCCCGCCGGTTCCACCCCCGGTTCCGCGGCCGCGACACTGCCCGGTCCTGACGACCCCGGGTGGGCCCGCACGAGCACGTGGCACCCCCGCGGTGCGCTGGCGAGCGATCTCGGCATCCAGGCCCTCGTCATCGCCCGCACCGCGAGCGGGTCTCGGTTGCTCTGGGCCGATGACGTCGGGGACCGACGTCTCGTCGTGGCCGTGGCGCTGGACTACAGCCTGTCGCCCGGCAGCGACCTGCGCGTGTGGCACGGCCCCCGTGGCGCCGACCCGCGAGCGCTGGAGGACGCCCCGTTGACAGTGACCACCATCGAGGGGGTCCGGGACGTCGTCGCCGTCACCCTGCCGCAGGGCTTCCGGGGACTCGGGCGGTCGGCATCCACCCTTGTCGTGCTCGGCCGACCCACCGTGCCGTCGGCGTCGTTCTCCCGGCTGGTCCGGCCCACGACGGCAGGCACGATCGAGCGGGACTGGGTCGACCTGCCTCTGAGCGACGGGGTGGCCGCGACCGTCCTCCCGGACCCCGTGTCAGCGGCCATGCGGATCCGCGTGGCGGGGTTCGACGGCCCGCCGGCGACCACCGACCCGCTGTGGCTCGGCCGGGAGGTCGTCGACGTGGCTCCCGCGGCGTTCACCAGGGTGGTCCACACCTTCATCCAGGGCGTCACCGGCATCCCCGCTTCGCGGCTGCGCACCGAGGTGGTCGCCGACTCCCCCGTCAGCGGGAGCATCCTCGACCCCACGGCGATCTCGGCAACGGACGGCGACGGACGAGTGGTGGCCCTGCGCACGACGACGCCCGAGGGGGCTGTCCTCAGCTCCGTCGCCGTCACCGACGACGGACGCGCGGAGGGAGGCTCGGTCGTCCTGCGTCCAGCCCAGGTGATCCTCGCCGCCAACGCGAACGAGCCCATCGTCGAGCGGGTCTCGGACATGCGCGTCGGGTTCGCCCGTTACCTGGTCGTGGCACCCGGAGCCGCCAGCGTCCAGATGCGGGGGACCAACCAGAGCGCGTACCCGGTCTCCGAGGTCGTGCCCACCAAGGGAAGGGCGGCCGCGGTGGTTCCCGTCAGGGACGCCGGCGAGGCCGCCACCTTCCGGGTCGTCACCCGCGACGCAGCGGGGAAGACGTTGTATGACGGCGTCCCGGGGGCGACGCGCTTCCTGCTCGACCTCTGGTCCTGAGTCCGGCCGTGGGCGCGCCCACCGTTGACCTCCCGACCTCGTCTGTCAGTGTGTCGGAGATCGACGCGTCAGGCGGCGTGTCGCGGCATCCTCACAGACGAGGTCGGGGAGGTCAGCGGCCCTGGTTCGCGACGGCCGACGCGGCTGCCGCGGCGGCCTCCGGGTCGAGGTACTCACTGGGGCCGGTGGGCATGAAGTCGCTCCCGAGCCGGTAGACGAGCGGCATCCCCGTCGGGATGTTCAGGCCGGCGATGTCCTCGTCGCTGATGCCGTCGAGGTGCTTGACGAGGGCGCGCATCGAGTTGCCGTGAGCGGTGACCAGCACCGTGTGGCCCTCGATGAGGTCGGCTCGGATGTCGTTCTCCCAGTAGGGCATCATCCGTGGGATCACGTCGGCGAGGCACTCGGTGCGCGGGACCTCGGTGCCGGCATAGCGGGGGTCACCGGTCTGGTCGAAGTCCGAGCCGACCGCGATCGGCGGCGGCGGCGTGTCGAAGCTGCGTCGCCAGAGCATGAACTGCTCGTCGCCGTACTTCTCCCTCGTGGCCGCCTTGTCGAGCCCCTGGAGGGCGCCGTAGTGCCGCTCGTTGAGGCGCCAGCTGCGCCGCACGGGGATCCAATGGCGGTCACAGGTGTCGAGCGCGATGTTCGCCGTGGTGATGGCACGCCGGAGCACCGAGGTGTGGACGACGTCCGGCAGCAGCCCGGCCTCGAGCATGAGCTCCCCACCGCGGACAGCCTCTGCCCGCCCCTTCTCGGTGAGGTCCACGTCGACCCAGCCGGTGAAGAGGTTCTTCTGGTTCCAGTCGGACTCGCCGTGGCGCAGCAGGATGAGGGTGTATGCCGTCATGGCGCCAGCCTAGCGAGCGTCAACCGCCGGGCGGCGGGTCGCCGGGGCGGGCGAGGATGGTGCGGAACGCCTCGAGGTTGCGCAGGCTCTCACCGCGCGAGACGCGCCACTCCCACTCCTTGCGCATCGAGGCCAGGAACCCCATGACGAGCAGCTCGTTGAACGGCTCGTCGGCCGCGGTGAGGACGACGCCGAGCAGCTGGTCGAGGAGCTCGTCGTCGACCCCGGCCGCGGGGACGCGGCCGGTGACGTACACGTCGCCCGCCCGATCCACGGCATACGCGAGACCCGGGAGACGCAGGTTGCGGCGCAGGAGGAAGCGGTAGACCTCGTCGTGGTTCTCGTCCGGGTTGCGGATGACGAACGCGGACACCGACAGGGCGCTGTCGGACGCGACGAGCGAGGCGACCGTCTTGAGCTTCTTGTCACCGGGCAGCGTGACGACGAACTCGTCGTCCCGCGAGCCGGGTTCCCAGTCGTGCCCCGAGTCCCGCAGGTACCGCTCCACCGTGCCGGTCAGCGTGGACCGGTCGGTCACGGAATGACCGCTGTCGGGATGCCGGTCAGGGTCTCCGCGTCGTGGATCGACGCCTCTCGCGGGCGGGCCATCGCGTCGGCGTAGACCTCGGCGAGCCGCTCAGCGGTGCGCGACCAGCCGAACCCTGACGCGTGCTCCGCGGAGGCCCGTGACAGGCCGGCCCGGCGCTCCGGGTCGAGGAGCACGCCGCCGACGGCCGTCGCCCAGTCCGCGGTGTCGTGCCCGTCGACCAGGATGCCGGCAGAACCGACTGCCGTCGGCAACCCGCCGACGTTTGAGGCGACGACCGGTGTGCCGCAGGCCTGTGCCTCGACCGCGACGAGCCCGAACGACTCGCTGTGCGACGGCACCGCCACGACGTCGGCCGCGCGGTACCACCGCGCCAAGGTGGGACGGTCGACCGGCGGCACGATGCGGACGAGGTCGCGGATGCCGAGTCGCTCGGCCAGCTCCTCCAGTCCCATGGGGTTGCGGACGCCGGTGCCACTGGCACCACCGAGGATGCCGACGACGAGCCGGTCCCGCAGCTCGGGGCGGCGCCGCACGATCTCGGCCGCGGCCCGCACGACGACGTCGGGGCCCTTGAGCGGCTGGATCCGGCCGACGAAGAGGAGGACGGCGGCATCCGGCGGCAGGCCCAGGACCGCCCGGGCCTCGACCCTCGAGCCGGGTCGGAAGGTCGTGAGGTCGACCCCTGGTTCGGCCACCGCCACCCGTGCCGGGTCTGCGCCGTAGAGCTGGACGAGCTCACTCGCCTCGCGCTCGGTGTTCGCGACGAGGCGGTCCGCGGCCTCGACCACCTGGGCCTCGCCGATCTCGCGGCCGACCGGCTCGGGGAGGTCGCCGTCGGCGAGGTGGAGGTTCTTGACCCGCGCCATCGTGTGCATCGTGTGCACGAGGGGGACGCCCCAGCGGTCCGACGCCAGCCAGCCGACCTGCCCGGAGAGCCAGTAGTGGGAGTGGACGAGGTCGTAGTAGCCCGGCGGCGCGTGGGCGGCCACGCGCATCATCCCGGCGGCGAAGGCGCACAGCTGACCGGGAAGGTCCTCCTTGGACAGCCCTTCGTAGGGGCCGGCTGGGACGTGCCGGACGACCACCCCGGGCTCCACCTCCACGACGGCGGGCTGTGACGCGCTCGTCGTGCGGGTGAAGAGGTCGACGGCGACGCCACGACCCGCCAGCTGCCGGGCGACCTCGAGGACGTAGACGTTCATGCCACCGGCGTCACCCGAGCCGGGCTGGGCGAGCGGTGAGGTGTGCACCGTGACCATGGCGACGCGCTGGGGTCCAGCCGTGGCGGGTTCGCTGCTCATGAGTCCGAGTGTGTCACGGCTCGCGAGGGGTGTCCGTGACGGTCACCACCCCCCGAGGTGCCCACACGTGCACCGCGATCCGCCCGTCCTGGCGCAGGTCGACCGCCCGCGGCACCTGGACCGGGCCGATGGACACGTCGGTCCCCAGCACCCACGTGAAGGCCGGCTGCTCGACGACCGTCGGGTCGACCCAGTAGGCGCGCTCGCGGAGGTTGCGCTCGGGCAGCGCGGGGGCGATGCCGGTGGTCGCGGGCCTCCAGTCCAGGTGGATCGCCACCGCGTCGGCCCCGGGGACGGCCGCGTCCATCCGGATCCGGCCGTCGATGGGCTCGAACTCGATGCGCAGCGGCAGGCTGCTGCTGCCGTCGTGCACGACCCCGCTGTAGAGCACGACGTCCTCGACCCGCCGCACAGCGTCGATGCGGACGTGCGGCAGCTCGGAGCCGACCTCCTCGCGCGCCTCACCCTCGAGCTCGACGAGCTCCCCGCGCAGGGCGGTGACAGGGGCACCACGCGTCACCGTGTCGGCGAGCACCGTGCTCCCCCGGGACAGGCGGAAGCCCGAGTCGTAGAGCGCCACGGACAGCCCGGCGCCGAGGGACTGGGCGCCGCGCACGCCTTGGGACACCTCCAGCAGGCCCGGCTCCAGGTCGGCCAGCCCGATGTCCTGGTCGAGGAGCTGCGGGACCCAGGAGCTGAGCCCGAGCCCCAGAGCCGCTGAGAGTGAGGCGACGAGCGCGACCATGGACAGGCTCACCGCCCGGTCCCGCGCGCGACTGCGCCACCTGGTCAGCACCATCACAGGGTAGGCGGCAGCGCTGGAACCACCGTCCGGACCTGCCGTGCACGGCCCCCCGCCCTTGCGCGTCGGCGAGGCGAGCGTCTCGGCGGATACCGTCGCGGCTCACCAGGGGCCGTAGGGCCCTTCCGTGCGGCCGCCACCACGGCCCATGACCTGGTCGAGGGCCGGCTTGACGTCGGCGAGGTAGACGCCTGCCGCGATGACGGCGACGATGCCGAGGAGTCCGGGCAGGCCCCCGAGCGAGACGATGCCGAGGAGCATCGCGATGACCGTGACGATGAGCCAGAACGACTTCGTCCGCTTGCCGGCAGCAGGGAAGGCGTCGGGACGGCGGCGGACGCAGTCGATGAACGCATACACCTCGACCCCGAGGGCCACGACGGAGAGCGCGAGGACGATCCAGCCCTGGAGGGTCGAGATGGTCTGCATGGATAGAGCGTAGGCGTCAGACGTCGAGGACGATCGTCACGGGGCCGTCATTGACGAGCTCGACGTCCATGTGCGCGCCGAAGCTGCCGGTGGCGACCTCGACGCCACGGGCGCGCAGGGCGTCCACGACCTGCTCGACGACCGGTTCGGCCACGGGTCCGGGAGCGGCCGCGTTCCACGACGGCCGGCGCCCCTTGCGGGTGTCCGCGTACAGCGTGAACTGGCTGATGACGAGGACCGGAGCCCCCTCGTCGGCGACGGAGCGCTCGTCGCGGAGGATGCGCAGGTCGGCGATCTTGCGGGACATCGTCGCGACCTGCTCGGGGCCGTCGTCGTGGCTGACCCCGACGAGGGCGACGAGACCCGGGCGGGTCAGCTCACCGACGACCTCGCCGTCGACCGTCACCGACGCCCGGGTCACCCGCTGGAGGACGGCCCTCACCGGCGGCGCACCGAGGTCACGGCGTGATCCCGACGGCGACGATCCGGCCGACCGGCGCCCCGTGGCCGAGGACCGGGGCCTCCTCGAGCCGCTCGTAGGCATCAGACACGACCCCGAGGTGGCGGAGGACGGCGGCGAGCAGCACGGGGCGGGCCCGCTGGGAACCGTCCGCGATCTTGAGGGCGACCCCGCGACCGTCCGCCAGGCCGACGGCGTGGACGCCTTCGGCGCCGTCCTTGGCGATGAGGCCCTCGGTTCCCCGGACGAGGGCGGTGACGTCCCGGCGCGTACCGCCCAGGTGCTCCGGGTGCGAGCGGATGGCGGCGGTGACCTGCGCCTCGGATGTTCCCGGCTCGGCGGTCGCGATCCGCCCGAAGGCGCGGGCCAGACCGGTGAGCGAGATGGCCACGACCGGTGCGCCACAGCCGTCGACCGCCGTAGCGGCGACCGGCTCACCGGCCAGGTCGGCGACCGTCTCCGCGATGAGGCGCTGGAGCGGGTGGTCGTCCTCGCGGTAGGTGCTGAGGTCCCAGCCGTTGACGCGGCAGGTGACCAGCATGGCGGCGTGCTTGCCGGAGCAGTTCTGGGCGAGCGGACGGGCGGTGCGCCCTGCCGCGACCCACACGTCCCGCTCGTCGGGGTCGTACGGCAGGTCGGGGGTGTTCTGGAGGTCGGCCTCGCTCAGGCTCGCGGCGGCGAGCATGTCACGCACACCCTGGAGGTGGAACGGCTCGGCGGAGTGGCTCGCGCAGGCGAGGGCCAGCTGGTCGGGCGGCAGCCGGAGACCGGCGCGGAGCATGCCGACCGCCTGGAGCGGCTTGTTGGAGGACCGCGGGAAGACCGGGTCGTCCGGGGCACCCCAGCCGTGGCGGAGCGTGCCGTCGCCCTCTGTGACGGCGATGCTGCCGCGGTGCACCGACTCGACCACACCACCACGAGTCACGTGTGCGAGGACCGGGGCCTCGGCGAGCGCGGGTGGGGTGGCTGTTGGCAGTCTCGCGGGCGTCGTGGGCGGCGGAGGCACGCTGCGGAGCCTAGCCGCGCCCGCCGGAGCGGACGGCATACCGCGAAGGGGACCGTGCCCAGTCCCACGTTCGCGGATGAGCGCCACGAAGGGGACCGGACGCCGACAACCGGGGCCGGACGAGCCGGCCCCGGTTGCGGGGGGTCACCGGGAAGGGGGGACCCGGTGACGAGTCGGGTCGGCGGGGCCGACCCGAGGTGGCAAAATCAGTCGCCGACCTTCTCGGCGGCCTTCTCGACGGCCTTCTCAGCCGCGGCGGCGGTCTTGCGAGCGCTCGTCGTGGCGGCCTTGGCGGACGAGGTGGCCCGCTTGGAGGCGTTCCTGGTGGTCGTCGTCGTGCGCTTGGCCGCAGTGCGGGTGCGCTGCGCCGACTTCTTGACCTCGGTCTCGGCGACCTTGGTCTCCTCGGCGACGGTCTGGCCGAGGACGGTGGTGACCTTCGCGGCTTCCTTGCGACCGGTGGTGATGGTCGCCTTGGCGGACCGCTCGATGTCGGCCGCCGCGCGGCGGGCCGAGGTGACGGCACCCTTGGCCTGGGCGACGGTGACCTCCGCCTGGGCGACGAGGTCCTGGGTGGCCTTCTGGTTGCGGATGCGGGTGACGAGGGTCTTGCCGCGGGCGGCGAGCTCGTCGTAGCCCTCGGCGACCTTGCCGCCGACGACCAGGGTCTGGTTGAGCGCGACGGCCGGGATGTCCTTGACGGAGTCCGCGGCCTTGGTGGCGCGGGCCTGGACCGTCGCCGGGGCGAGGTCGGTGGCGATCGCGTCGCGGGTCTTCATGGCGCGGACACGGGCGTCGCGCACCTTCTCGACCGCGAGGTCGGTGGCGCCGACCACGGCGAAGAGCGGGGTGGTGTCGACGGTCTTCCTGAGGTCCTCGATGACGGACATGGGTGTCTCCTTCTGGGTGGGGCGGGTGTTCGTGGTCGGCCTCATTGCCGTGGGGTGTCCTCGACGAAGGACTCGTAGATGTCGAGGAGGGTCTTCTTCTGCCGAGTGGAGAGGGCAGGGTCCGCCGCGATCGCGCGTCGGACGTCCGGGGACTCGGCCGGGGGGGCCACCTCGGCGTCGAGGATGCCGGCCCGGACGTAGAGGCTCTCGGCGGAGACCTCGAGGCCCTTGGCGAGCTGCTGGAGGATCTCTGCGCTCGGGCGCTTGAGCCCTCGCTCGATCTGGGACAGGTAGGGGTTGGACACCCCGGCGAGCTCGGAGAGCTGACGGAGGGACAGCTTGGCGCCCTGGCGCTGCTCGCGCAGGTAGTCGCCGAGGCTGCTGCCCAGGTCGTTCAGCGGGTTCTTGCTCACGACTCCATTATGCTTGCTTCAGTTAGCAAAGCGCAAACTCCAGCAAGCGTGAGGCTGCTCACACGGGGTCTGTGGGGCGCGGGCCGGCAGGGCTCGACAGCACATCTGTCAGGGTGTCACGGCGGACGCTGACTCGCGCTGGCGCAGGGAGATGTCGGCACACGCCGCGCAGACGTCCGCCGGGACGAGCCCCATCCGCATCAGCTGGGCGAACAGCCAGCACCCCGCGCAGAACCCGACCACCGACTCCAGCGCCGCGAAGGCGAGGAGCACCCCGAGCAAGGCCCCGGTGACGAGTGGGTAGCCGGCGACGAGGAACCCCGTGGCGGCGAGCGTGAGGACCAGGCCGACCGCCTGCGCGAAGCGCTTGGGCGGGCCGGGCACCATCCTCGGCCTACCGAGGCGGGGTGCCACCACCCCGCTCGCGAGGCGCCCGAGGGGGCTCCAGCGGGGACCGGCCGCCACCCGCAGGGCGAATCCCACGGCCAACACGGCACTCAGCCACAGCCATCCGGTGACCAGCGCCGTGCCGGCCAGGAGCGCGACCCCGCCGGCCACGACGCGGGCTGCCTTCTCGTTGACGACCGCTGGAAACCCAAAAGCGCTGCGCACACGTCCCATAACACCTCATTATGCGCCACGTCATGCCAGCGGACGGGTGCCGTCCACTCGCCGGACGCGCCCGAACGCACCCGGGCGCACGCCCCGAGCGCCCTCGGCGTCGCCGATGCGTCCACACGCCGCCTCCGCCCTTCGCGCAGTCCTGGGCCGCGCGCTCCTGCGCGCGCGGCCGGGCAGCTCAGCGCCCCCGCCGCTCCTTCACCCCGAGGAGCCCCCGGGCCTCCTCCGTCGTCAGCGGCGGACGCTGCATGAGGGTGGCGAGCTCGGCCGCCCGGCACACCAGGTCCTCGTTGTGCCCCACGACGCGCCCTCGCGCGAGCATGACGTTGTCCTCCATGCCGACCCGCAGGTGCCCGCCGGCCGACAGTGCCGCGGCCATGATCGGCAGGTGACCACGGCCGATCCCGGTCGCGGACCACGACGTCACCTCCGCCGGCAGCATGGAGACCCCGGCCATGAGCGCGGCTGTCGTGGCCGGCATCCCGCCCGGCACCCCGGTGACGAAGTCGACGTGCACCCGTCCGCCGAACGGGAGGCCGTGCGTGTCGAGCAGCCGCCGCAGGGCGTGCACATGACCGAGGTCGAAGAGCTCGAACTCCGGAACCACCTCGCGCTCCTGGGCCTGCACGTAGAGGTCGCTCATGAACCGCCAGGGGTTGAGGAAGACGTCGTCGCCGAAGTTCGTCGTGCCACACGTCAGTGAGCAGGAGTCGGGCTCCGCGGCCAGGACGGTGAGCCGCGCCTCCAGGGGGTCGTGCACCGACCCACCGGTCGAGAGCTGGACGACGAGGTCGGTCTCCGAGCGCACGGCATCCACCGCCTCGCGCAGCCGTCCCGGGTCGAGGGTCGGGGCGTGGTCGTCGTCGCGGATGTGGAGGTGGATGAGCGCGGCCCCCGCGGCCTCGCAGCGCCGGGCCGTGTCGACGAGCTCGTCGAGGGTCGTCGGCAGCTGCGGCAGGTCGGCCTTGGCGTGTTCCGCACCTGTCGGTGCCACGGTGATGAGCGTGCCGGTCCCGCCGGCCGTCGGAGTGCTCAGTGGTGGTGCCATGCGCCCATGATGGCAGCGGGCCCCGTGCTCATCGCAGAGGATCTGCGGCGCTCACCCGCTCACGACGACGGTCTGTGCCGCCGAGATGCCGCCCACGAGAAATTCGACGTCCTCCGGCACCGACCGCTTCACCACCGCAAGGGCCACGGGTCCGTCCTCGAAGTGCCTCGCCACCGACGTGAGCCGTCCGACCTCCCGCTCCCCGAGAACCACGGAGGTCCCGGGCTCGGGCAGCACGTGCCCGGACCCGTCGAGGTGCAGGAACACGAGGCGTCGCGGTGGCCGACCCAGGTTGTGAACCCGCGCGATCGTCTCCTGACCGCGGTAGCACCCCTTGTGCAGGTGGACGGCGGTGCGCAGCCAGTCCAGCTCGTGCGGGATCGTCCGGTGGTCGGTCTCGAACCCCAGCCTCGGCCGCCATGCGGCGACCCGCAGGGCCTCCGCGGCCCACGTGCCGACGAGCGGCCGGTCGCCCACGGCGCTTACCAGCCGGTCGCGCGGAACCAGCAGCTCGCGCCAGGAGCGGGTGGTGCCCGGGTGGTCCTCGATGCGGCCGTATGCCGTCGTGTCGCCCACCAACGCCGGCCACGGGTCGACCCACCCGAGCGGTTCACCGGCGGCGGACTCCGCCGCGACCGGCTCCCCGAGCACGGCCCATTCCTGCGTGACGTCGGCGACCTCGACGCGCAGCATGAAGCGCATCGAGTCCAGCCAGCCGACGAGCGCCGGCGCGGTGCCCGGCTCGACGGTGATCCACGTCGTCTCGCCGTCGTCGACGAGGTGCAGCGCGTGCTCCACGTGGCCCTTCGGCGACAGGACGAGCGACTCCCTCGACTCGCGGGGTCCGAGCCCCGCCAGCTGCTGGGTGGTCATCGAGTGCAGCCAGGACAGCCTGTCGGCACCGGTGACCGTGACGACGCCGCGGTGCGAGAGATCCACCGCCGCGAGCCCCTCGGCGAGGAGCCGCTGCTCACGGGAGGGGTCGCCGTAGTGCGCGGCCACCCCGGCATCGACGCCCTCGCCCTCCACGGCTCCGGCGCGCCCGAGCAGCGGCGAGGTCGTCGTCGACGTGGTCACGACGACGCCTCGCGGCAGGTGCGGCACAGACCCTGCACGGCGGCGTGGGAGACGTCGGACGCAAACCCGAGCGACTCGTCGAGCCGGGCGACGAGCTCGTCAGCCGTGCTGAGCGGCGCCTCGCCGACCCACCCGCAGCCCCGGCACACGACGTGCAGGTGCGTGGCGTGCTCGGCCAGGTGGTAGCTCGGCGCCCGGTGGTCGACGTGCGTGTGACCGACGAGACCCAGCTCCGAGAGGGCGTCGAGCGCCCGGTAGACGGTGGACGACGGAACGCTTCCACCGCCGTCGCCCCCGACCGCCTCGACGATCTCGTCAGGCGTGGCATGTCCCAGGCCACCCACCGCCGTGAGGACACGCTCGCGCTGCGAGGTGAGGCGCTTGCCCCGCGCACGCAGCCGCTCGCCGAGGTCACTCATGATCCCAATGTAAGCCGAGCTGACCGGGCTGCCAGAGGCCGCACCTACACTGGCCCGGTGAATGAGCAGGGTTTGGACGCGCTCGAGGCGGGTATGCGCTCCCCTCAGGACGATGAGCCGGAGACCGATCGCACTCGGGGCGAACGGCGCTCGGGCCGCAGCGGGGTGAAGCGCGCCCTCATCGTCCTCGGGATGTTGGTACTGGTGGTTGCCGTCGCCGTCGCCGGTTTCGTCGGCTACCTCGGCTACACGGTGAACGACAACATCACCCAGGAGGCTCTGCTACCCGAGGTGCGTCCACCGGTCACCGCTCCCGACGGCCAGCCCGTCGCGGAGACGGGGACGGGCACGAACTTCCTCGTCGTCGGGGCTGACAACCGGGGCGACGGGGAGGGCGGCAGGTCCGACGTCATCGTGCTCATCCACGTCCCGGAGGACCCCAGCTCGATCCAGATGATCCATTTCCCTCGCGACCTCTATGTCGACATCCCGGGCCACGGCAAGAACAAGATCAACGCCTCGTACGCCTTCGGCGGCGAGCCGCTCCTCGTCCAGACGATGGAGAACCTCCTCAAGGTGCGCATCCACCACGTGGCGCGGACCGACTTCGACGGCTTCGAGAAGATGACGGATGCCGTCGGCGGCGTCCGCGTGTACGCCGAGGAGGGCAGCGACGGCTCCGGCAACGGCGGCCCGGTGGTCATCCGAAAGGGGTGGAACGAGCTCAACGGGGAAGAGGCCCTGGCCTTCGTCCGTGAGCGCTACACGCTCAGCGAGGGAGACATCTCTCGCGGGCGGCGCCAGCTGGCCTTCATCAAGGCCCTGCTCCTCAAGGCGATCAGCGGCGAGACGGTCACCAACCCCCTCACGGTGGCCAAGTTCACCGACGCCGCGACCGAGAACCTCGTCGTCGACCAGGACCTCAGCATCGGCGCGATGCGTGACTACGCGCTGTCGCTGCGGGACATCCGAGCCGGGGACGTCGTCTTCGCCACGGCTCCCTTCTCGGGGTTCGGCACCACCTCAGGCGGCGCGTCCATCGACATCGTCGACGAGGCGGCGATGGCCGAGCTCGGCGAGGCCCTGCGCACCGACACGATGGACGAGTACGGCGACGTCTTCGTCACCCCCTGACCCGCCGGCGAGCGTCACTCGACGCGCTTGAGCTCCGCCGAGACGTGTGACTGGAGGGGCTGCCCGACGGCCGCCATGTCCATGACCCACATGAGGTTGCTGTTGACGTAGCCGTACATGCGGTGAGCGGCGCTGTACTCCTTGGCGAAGGGGCTCCGCATGACCCCGTCCGTGCGGACCTCGACCTTCGCCGGCTGGGCGACGCCGGCATACATCTCCACGATCCCGGTCGGGTGGGTGAGCAGGAGCTCCACGTTCGAGCCGTCAGCGTGCAGCGGCACCGGGCGCCAGAAGCCGGCCTCCGTCGCCGACGGCCGGACCTGGTTTCCCTCCTCGTCGAGGAGCCACGTGCGAGAACGCCACTCGAGGAACGGCCGGCCATCGTGCCGGCAGACGATCTCCTGCCCGAAGCGCTGCCCCGCGATCGTCGGGTACCCCACGAGACCGGCACCCTCCCACCGTCCGACGAGCCACGCCAGTGGGGCGAGGTCGTCGTGCAGGGAGGTGTCGAGGTGGAAGACCATACGCTGGAGTCTATGGACTCCGGCCCGGCCACCCTCGTCGTCAAGGTCACCTGCGGCACCGAGGCGCTCGAGCGGCTGAACCAGGCGTTCACCGTCGCCGCGACAGCCCTCGCCGCTGACGTCGAGGTGAGCCTGTGGCTCACCGGGGACGCCACGCGCACCATGGTCCCCGGTGGCGCCGAGGGCGTCGAGCTGCCGTATGCCGTGCCTCTGGCAGACCTCCGCGACACACTCCTCGACGGCGCACGGGTCACCGTCTGTGCCCAGTGCGCGGCGCGCCGTGGGATCACGGAGGACGACGTCCTGGCCGGTGTCGCGATCCGCGGCGCCGCCGCGTTCGTGGAGGAGGTCATGGCACCCGGAGCCCGCGCCCTCGTCTACTGAGCAGTCCAACGTGGCGGGTGCACCGGCTGCCCGCGAGGGCCGAAACCGCCAAGAATCCCTGCGCTCAGCCGACGATCCCCAGAGCCAGGCCGTACGCCACGACACCCGGCACGAGCAGCCCCGCCGCCGCCGAGGACAGCTGGGCCCGCATCGACGCGATGGCCGGCAGGACGCTGAGCATCCGGCGGGTGGCGTGGGAGACGGCACCGCAGAGGAAGCCGACGAGGGCCGCCGGGGCCAGGTCGGGCGCCCCGAGCACCGCCGCCGCGACGACGGAGCCCACGCCGCCGAACAGCATCGCGAGCGGCAGCATCCACGGCCGCGCCCGGGTGGACCCCGCTGCCAGGTCGGCGAGGGCGGAGACCGCGATGCCGGCGAAACCGGCGATGGCGACCTCGCTCGCGCGATGCTGACGGGAGAGCGGCATCCACGTGGTGCCCAGCGCGACGACGGCGATGCCGAGCGACGTCACGGCGATGGACTCGGTGAGCCGTGGCCGCCCGTCGCGTCGCACCATCTGGTGGCCGAACATCACGGCGAGGCCGAGGACCAGCGCGACGGGCACGAGGCGCAGGTAGGGCTCCTCCGCGGGCAGGGCCGCCGCGGCAGGGGCCAGCACCGCCGCGACCCCGATCGCCAGGGAGGACCCGAACCGGCTCGAGGAGCCGTGCAGCGCCGGCCACCCCCAGGCCACGACGATTCCGGACCACGCGAGGCCGGCGGCGAGCAGCGCCGGGTCCGCGAGCAGGGCCAGGACGAGAAGGGCGGCCAGGACGATGGTGGCGGCCACGGCCAGTGGCCGGCGCACGGTGGCGAGTGCAGGGAGGACCGGCCTCCGGAGGACGGCGTCGCGACGAGCCCGTCGTGCGGCCCGCGTCTCCGGGAGGGACGGAGCTCCGTCGACCCCGGCGGCGCCGGGGTTCACGTCGGTGCCCTGGTCCTCCACGCGCGGCATCCTTCCATCATCCGCCGGCGAAGGGAGGCAGGACCTCGACCACCGCACCAGCGGGCACGGGGTCGTCGCCAGTGCTCGCCCGGCCGTCGACGAGGACCGAGCAGACGGGAATCACGGGTCCCAGCGCAGGTCGTGAGGCGACGAGGTGACCCACGAGGTCGGCGACCGTCCGCGCCTCCGGAACCACCTCGGTGTCGACCCCGGCGGCCGCCCGGGCACCCGCCCAGTAGCGGACGGTGACCGTCTCAGCCCCGCGCTCGTCCCGATGGCTCACCTGCACGACCGCCTATCCTGATGGGCAATGGCCCAGCTCCTGCTGCTCACGAACACCTTGGCGCCCAGCGCCGAGGTCGTCCCGGCGCTCGGGTTGCTGTCCCACCATGTTCGCATCCTCCCCGCGGAGGCGTCCGCCCTCGTCGACGCCCCGCAGGCCGACGTCGTCGTCGTCGACGCCCGCCGGGAGCTCGCCATGGCGAAGTCGCTGTGCCGGGTCATCTGCACGACCGGCATCTCGTCGCCGTTGATGATCGTGGTCACCGAGGGGGGCCTGGCCGGCATCACGAGTGACTGGGGCGTGGACGACGTCCTTCTCGACACCGCCGGTCCGGCCGAGGTCGAGGCGCGACTGCGGCTTGCGCTCGGTCGCACGGTGGAGTCGGCGGTCGACGAGGGAGGGCCCATCACGGCGGGAGCCCTGGTCATCGACGAGGCGACCTACTCCGTGCGCCTGCGCGGGCGCATCCTCGACCTCACCTACAAGGAGTTCGAGCTCCTCAAGTACCTCGCGCAGCACCCGGGCCGCGTCTTCACCCGTTCCCAGCTGCTCCAGGAGGTCTGGGGCTACGACTACTTCGGCGGCACGAGGACCGTGGACGTCCACGTGCGCCGGCTGCGCGCGAAGCTGGGCACCGACTACGAGGTGCTCATCGGGACCGTGCGCAACGTCGGATACCGGTTCGTCCCCGAAGTCGCCGACTCCTTCTCCGAGATCGAGTCCTGAGGTGGCGCGCACCGCGCGCGTCCCGGACGTCGACCTCGCCACGGCTGGGCTCCTGCACGACCTCTTCGCTCGGGCCGAGGAGGTCGACCGTGTGGAAGCGATCTCCGAGGCCTTCCGCCTCGCCGTCGGGCCGGCTCGCGAAGGCGTGGTCCACATCCTTCGGTATGCCGGGGACGGGACCGTCGTGGGCTATGCGCAGGTCGCCGGTGCCGGGACCACCGCCGCCGGGGCGGCCACCACGGCCGAGCTCGTCGTCGACCCGTCCCACCGCCGGCAGGGACACGGTCGGGCGTTGCTCGAGGCGGTGCTCGCCGACGGCGCGCACAGCGTCTGGGCGCACGGCCTGCTGCCCGCCGCCGAGGCGCTCGCACGATCCGCCGGTCTGGTGATGACGAGGAGCCTCTACCGGATGGCCCGACCGCTCACTGCGGACGACGCCGTCGACCCCGCCCTGCCCGCCGGGTTCTCGGTGCGCGCCTTCGAGCCGGGCAGGGACGACGAGACGTGGGTGGGGCTGAACGCCGCCGCCTTCGCGAGCCACCCCGAGCAGGGCCGGCTCACGCTCGAGGACCTGCACGAGCGCATGGCGCAGCCGTGGTTCGACCCCGCAGGTCTCCTCCTCGTCGAGGACGACGAGACCGGCCGGGTCGTCGCCTTCCACTGGACCAAGATCGAGCCCACTCACGCCGCGACTCCCCGACCTCGGACCGGGCGGGCCCACGGTTCCGGGGAGGTGTACGTCGTCGGGGTGCACCCGGCATACCAGGGTCGGGGGCTGGGCGCACCGCTGACCCGGCTGGGGCTGGCCCACCTCGCCCGCCGCGGGCTGGCCGCGGTGGAGCTCTACGTCGACGGCGACAACGCCGCCGCGCGACGGACCTACGAGCGGCTGGGGTTCGTGGACGTGGCGGTCGACGGGCAGTACACCCGCGCCGGCACCTGACACACTTGTTCCATGACGGCAGACACCGGAGTGGAGCTCGAGGAGAAGACCTCTGCCCGCGACAGCGCCGCCGACGCGGCCGCCGAGGCGAGCATCGTCAGTGAGGTGTCGATTGCGAGCGCCGCCGCGACGGAGACGCGCACGCACCAGCCGCGAGCCTCCAACGGGCGCTTCGTCCGGTCGGCAGGCGTGCTCCACGCCCTCGACGAGGCCCTGGCCCTGCCGCCGGAGCGCTTCCTCGACCGCGAGATCTCGTGGCTCCAGTTCAACGAGCGCGTCCTGCAGCTGGCCGGAGACGAGAACGTCCCGCTGCTCGAGCGCTGCCGCTACCTGGCGATCTTCACCTCGAACCTCGACGAGTTCTTCATGGTCCGGGTCGCCGGCCTCAAGCGGCGCATCGCCACCGGCATCGCCGTGCGGTCGGCGTCCGGGCTGGAGCCCCGCGAGGTCCTCGAGCAGATCTCGCTCGTCGCTCACGAGCTGCTCTCGATGCAGGCCCGGCTCTACCGCGACCAGGTGCGCCCGGCGCTGGAGTCCGAGGGCATCACCATCGTCCGCTGGGACGAGCTGTCGGACGACGAGCACACCCGCATCGGCGGTGTCTTCACGGAGCGGCTGTTCCCTGTGCTCACCCCGCTCGCCGTCGATCCCGCGCACCCATTCCCCTACATCTCGGGACTCTCGCTCAACCTCGCCGTCGTGCTCGTCAACCCCCGCACCGGCAAGGAGCACTTCGCGCGGGTCAAGGTGCCGCCCGTGCTGCCGCGGCTCCTGCGGGTGGAGGCGGGGCCCGACCGGTCACCGCTGGCCGACATGTACGACACCCGGTTCGTCCCCCTCGAGGACGTCATCTCCGCGCACCTGGACCACCTGTTCCCCGGTATGGAGGTGCGGGAGCACTTCACCTTCCGGGTCACCCGCAACGAGGACCTGGAGGTCGAGGAGGACGACGCCGAGAACCTCCTCACCGCGCTCGAGCGTGAGCTGACACGGCGGCGCTTCGGCCCGCCGGTGCGGCTCGAGGTCGAGGAGGCGATGGACGCCCACGTCCTGGACCTGCTCATCCGAGAGCTCGGCGTCGCCGGGTCCGAGGTCTACCGGCTGCCGGCCCCGCTGGACCTGCGCGCCCTCAACGTCATCGCCGACCTCGAGCGCTCCGAGCTTCACTTCGAGCCGTTCGTCGCGCGCACCAACTCCGACCTCGCTCCGACCGAGAGCGCCAAGGCGCGCGACATCTTCGCCGCGATCCGCAAGCAGGACGTGCTCCTCCAGCACCCCTATGACTCGTTCTCGACGTCGGTGCAGGCCTTCATCGAGCAGGCCGCCGCCGACCCGCGGGTTCTTGCGATCAAGCAGACGCTCTACCGCACGAGTGGTGACAGCCCGATCATCGACGCCC
>CALCXF010000061.1 GCA_937907685.1 uncultured Nostocoides sp. | reverse complement strand
CGGGCGATCGCGGCATCCGTCTCCGAGCGCCCGACGAGATCGATCGTCGTGACGACCTCCTCCGTCGCGGGGTTCACGACGTCGTGCGTGATGGTGCTGCTCATGGCGCGTTGCTCACAGCCTCTCGAAGCCGCGGACCCGCTCCCAGTCGGTGACCGCGCTGTTGTAGGCGGCGAGCTCGACGTCCGCCGCGTTGACGTAGTGGTCGACCACGTCGTCCCCCAGGGCCTTGCGGGCGATTGCCGACCCGGAGAGCAGGTCGCGGGCCTCGGCCAGGGTGGTGGGGACGTGCTCGTAGTCGCCGACGTAGGCGTTGCCCTCGCAGGCTGGGGGCAGGGGCAGCGCCTCGCGGATGCCGTGCAGCCCGCCCGCCATCATCGCCGCCACGGCGAGGTAGGGGTTCACGTCGCCGCCCGGCACGCGGTTCTCGACGCGCAGGCCACCCCCGTGGCCGACGACCCGCAGCGCGCAGGTGCGGTTGTCCATGCCCCACGCCACCGCCGTGGGCGCGAACGACCCGGGCTGGAACCGCTTGTACGAGTTGATGTTCGGGGCATAGAAGTAGCACAGCTCGCGCATCGTCGCGAGCACACCGGCGAGGAAGTGGTCGAACAGTTCGCTGCGTCCGTCCTCCCGACCCTCGTCGGCGAAGACCACCGCCCCGTCGGTCCCGCGGAGTGACAGGTGGATGTGGCAGGAGTTGCCCTCCCGCTCGTCGAACTTCGCCATGAAGGTGAGCGACTGGCCGTGGCGGGCCGCGATCTCCTTCGCCCCCGTCTTGTAGATGGTGTGGTTGTCGCAGGTGCGGAGCACCTCGTCGAAGAGGAACCCGATCTCGTGCTGGCCGAAGTTGCACTCGCCCTTCGCCGACTCAACGGTCATCCCGGCTGCGTACATCTCGTTGCGGATCTCCCGCAGCACCGGCTCGACCCTGCTGCCGCCGAGGATGGAGTAGTCGACGTTGTAGCGGTTGGCACCGGTGAGGCCCTGGTAGCGCCGGTCCCACGCGGACTCGTACGAGTCCTCGAACAGCATGAACTCCAGCTCCGTGCCCGCGTAGCCGGCATACCCCTCCGCCTCGGCGGCCGCGTTCTGGCGCTTGAGGATGGTGCGTGGGGACTGCGCGACGTCGCCGGAGCCGTCGAGCCAGGTGAGGTCGCTCTGGATGGTGACGCAGTTGGGGTGTCCGGGCGTGCGGCGCAGGGTGGACAGGTCCATCTCGAAGAACATGTCGCCGTAGCCGCGCTCCCACGACGACATGGCGTAGCCGTCGACGGTGTTCATGTCGACGTCGACGGCGAGGAGGTAGTTGCACCCCTCGGTGCCGTGGTCGAGGACGTGCTCGAGGAAGAAGTGTCCGTGCAGTCGCTTGCCCTGGAGGCGGCCCTGCATGTCGGTGAAGGCGACGATGACGGTGTCGACCTCGTTGGCGAGGACCGCGGCGCGCAGCTGGTCGACGGAGAGCTGCGGTGGGCCACCGTGGTGGATCGGGCTCGGCATGGTGCTCCTTCTCGCTATCCGATGAGGCCACGGAGGAGGGCGGACGTCGCGTCGCAGTGCTCCTCCATTGCGGTGCGGGCGGTGTCGGGGTCCTCGCTGAGAATGGCCGCGACGATCGTCTCGTGCTGCTCGTGCGAGTGCTCGATGTTCGTGCGCAGAACGGGTATCGCCGCAAGGAGCTCACCGAGGGCCGCTTGGGCACGGGTCACCGCCTCGACGACCATGGGAGAGCCGGTGAGGGTCGCGATCGCGAGGTGGAGGCGTGAGTCGGCGATCCGGTGGGCCCCGGTCTCCGCCTCCCGGACCGCGCGGCAGGACCCGGTGAGCCAGTCTCGCTGGTCCCCGGAGAGCCGTCGGGTGGCGGCGAGCCGCGCGGCACCCGGCTCCACCACCCTCCGGAAGTCGAGCGCGTCCTCGAGGGACGCTCCGTGCCGGATCCTCGTGGTCACCTTCCCGGCCTGCCGCGGCCCGGCCAGGGGCTGACCGGCGTACGTGACGACCGTGCCACCTCCGCGGCCACGCGTGGTCGTCACGAGGCGCGAGTCACGCAGGGCCGCGATCGCCTCCCGGAGGGTGTTGCGCGAGACGCCGAGGCGCTCGGCAAGGTCCCGCTCGGGCGGGAGCTGCTCCCCGGCGACGAAGACCCCGAGCCGGATCGCGGTGCCCAGCTGTTCGACCGTCGTCTCGAAGACGTTGCCGACGGCCGGTCGCAGCACGGCATCCGGCAGCCTGGGCGGCTGCGGCGGCGACTGCTCCGGTGTCACAGGAGCGAGTATGCCTTGGTAATGGTCCGGGGGTGAACCTTTAGGTCAGGTGAGCCGGGTGAGCCACCCGTGCGTGTCCGCGACGCGTCCGTACTGGATGTCGAGCAGGGCACGACGGATGGCGTGGGTGACCTCGCCGCCGTCCTGGCCGGCGGTGGAGGCGGCGGTGCCGCCCTCCCACCTGAGCTCCCCGACGGGGGTCACCACCGCCGCCGTTCCGCACGCGAAGATCTCGCGGATCTCGCCGCTCGCGACCCCGTCCTTCCACTCCTCGATGGGGATCCGCCGCTCCTCGGGGTCCAGCCCGAGCTCCTTCGCCAGCTGGAGGATCGAGCTGCGGGTCACTCCCTCGAGGATGGAGCCGGTGAGCTCGGGGGTGACGAGCCGGTTGTCCCGGGTGACGAAGAAGAGGTTCATCCCGCCCAGCTCCTCGATGTACGTCTGGGTCGAGGAGTCGAGGAAGACCGCCTGGTCACATCCGTGCTCGATGCCCTCGAGCTGCCCGGCGAGTGACGAGGCGTAGTTCCCGCCGCACTTGGCGGCTCCGGTCCCACCCGCGCCGGCGCGGGCGTAGTGCTCGGACAGCCACAGGGTGACCGGCTTGAGCCCGCCGGCGAAGTAGGGGCCCGCGGGCGAGGCGATGACGCAGTAGGTCACCTCCTTGGCCGGGCGGACGCCGAGGAAGGCCTCGGAGGCGTACATGAACGGCCGCAGGTAGAGGCTCGTCTCCCCGGTACCTGCGGGTGGGACCCACGGCTCGTCCACCTCGAGCAGGGCGCGCAGGGACCCGAGGAAGTGCTCGGTGGACAGCTCCGGGAGTGCGAGGCGGCGAGCACTGCGCTGCATCCGCTCGGCGTTCGCCTCTGGACGGAACGACCAGACCGAGCCGTCCTCGTGCCGGTAGGCCTTGAGCCCTTCGAAGATCTCCTGGGCGTAGTGGAGGACCGCCGCGCTCGGCATGACCTGGATCGGGCCGTAGGCACGGACCGCGCCGTGCCCCCACCCACCCTCCGCGGTCCAGATCGCCGTGACCATGTGGTCGGTGAAGTGGACGCCGAAGCCGGGGTCGGCGTGGATGTCGGCACGTCGCTCGTCGCTGGCCGGATCGGGTCGGCGGTGGAGGTCGAAGGTCAGGCTCATCGGACTGGAGGTCCTTTCCTCGGGAGCGACGGCGCTACCCGCGAAAGGCTACCCGCCGCGGTTTCAGAGGCGTGCGGCGATGGCGTCACCGACGGCGCTCGTCGACCGGCCGACCGCGCCGCGCTCGGCCAGGTCGGCGGCCACGGCGTGCTCCACTCGGGTCGCCTCGTCGAGCCGGCCCAGGTGGGCGAGGAGCATCGACACCGACAGGATGGCCGCGGTGGGGTCGGCCAGCGCCCGGCCGGCGATGTCCGGGGCAGACCCGTGGACCGGCTCGAACATGCTCGGGAATCGGCGCTCGGGGTTGATGTTGCCGCTGGCGGCAAGACCGATGCCGCCGGCGATGGCGGCCGCGATGTCGGTGATGATGTCCCCGAAGAGGTTGTCGGTGACCACGACGTCGAACCGACCCGGGTCAGTGGTGAGGAAGATGGTCGCGGCGTCGACGTGCTGGTATGCCGTCTCCACCTCCGGGAACTCGGCGCCCACCTCCTCCACCGTGCGGCGCCAGAGGTGGCCGGCGTGGGTGAGGACGTTGTGCTTGTGGACGAGGGTCAGGTGACGACGAGGGCGAGACGATGCGCGGGAGAAGGCGTCGCGCACCACGCGCTCCACCCCGAAGCGCGTGTTGACGCTGACCTCGGTCGCGATCTCGTGCGGCGTGCCGGTCCGCAGCGACCCACCGTTCCCCACGTACGGCCCTTCGGTGCCCTCGCGGACCACCACGAAGTCGATGCCGTCGGGGGCGACCCTCTCCACCGCGAGCGGGCTCCGGACCCCCGGGTAGAGCTTGGCCGGGCGGAGGTTGACGTAGTGCTCCAGGGCGAAGCGCAACGGGAGCAACACGCCACGCTCGAGCACGCCGCTCGGGACCGTGGGGTCGCCGATCGCTCCGAGCAGGATCGCGTCGTGCTGCGAGACCTCCGCGAGCACCGAGTCGGGCAGGGTCTCTCCGGTCGCGTGCCACCGGCGGGCACCGAGGTCGTACTCCGTGGTCGAGATCTTGGGGCCGGCGGAGGCGGTCAGCGCCTCCAGCACCTTGAGCCCCTCCCGGACGACCTCCGGGCCGATGCCGTCGCCCCCGATGACGGCGATGTCCAGGCTCTGCGTGTCCGGGTCGGTGGTGCGCTCGGTCATGTCGTTCAGCGTATGCCGTGCGTCCGGAATGCGGACGGGCCGTCCCAGCCCGTGGAGGCAGGAACGGCCCGGTCGACCTTCTCGACGTGGAGGTCGTCGGTCAGTCGGAGTGGCCCTGGTCGCGCAGGTCCATGGACTCCTGGAGTGCCTGACGGGCCAGGGTCGCCTCGTCGAGCGTGCTGTTCTCGTTCATGACGTCTCACTTCCGCGGCGACACTGCCGCTCTCTGGTCAGGGGTGCACGGTGCTCGAGCCGACGGTCGTGCCGGCGAACGGTCAGCGGCGCCACGGGATCTCCGCGGCGAGGGAGCTGACTACCGAACCTCGCCGCGGCCGGGAATCAGGAGTACCACCCGCCGCGTCATGCCGTCGACGGTACGTGGACGTCCAACTACGTGTCATGGGGTTTCCCAGCATTCGGACGCTTCGACGACCGGACCTGCGCCGTGCGGGGCCCTTTGGCGTCGGGATCCATGGCTGCCACCGCCAGACGCCATGGATTCCGCACCATGCCCGGCCCCCGGCGGCACCTGGTCCTGCGGGCGCTCGCTGCCCGGGGGGGTGTGGTCGTGTGGGCCGTCAGCTACACCGTCATCGAGGGTCGCGCAGCCGATCGTCGGCAACAACCGAGCCGGTGTGGCTCGGGGGAGATCCCTGTGAGCGGCAGCGGCGCCAGACCGGGGCGTCGGGCCGCCCACCGCGGTGGGCGGCCTCGATGGGTCCGGTCCGCCGGTCAGACCAGGTCGACCACGCGGACGGTCTCCGCGCCGATCTCCTTCTCGATGGCCGCGATGACGTCGGCGGGGATGAGGCTGTCGACGGTCAACGCGACGAGGGCCTTCCCCACGTCGTCGTCACGGGAGACCTGCATGCCGGCGATGTTGACGTCGGCGTCGCCGAGGAGCTTGCCGACGACGCCGATGACGCCAGGCCGGTCCTCATAGGCGAAGAACGCCATGTGCGTGGAGATCGGGATCTCGAGGTCGTAGCTGTTGATGCCGATGAGCTTCTGCACCATCTTCGGCCCGGTGAGCGTGCCGGAGACCGAGAGGGTCGTACCGTCGGCGAGGGTCCCGTGCAGCGTGGTGACGTTGCGGAAGTCCTCGGACACCTCGTCGGTGACGAGGCGCGACTCGCAGCCGCGCTCCTTGGCGAGCAGGGGCGCGTTGACGTAGGTCACCGGGTCCTCGGTGACGTCGGTGAAGAGTCCCTTGAGCGCCGACAGCTCCCACACCGAGACGTCGTGGCTCGTGATCTCCCCACGCACCTCGACGTCGAGCTGCACGGGAACCGAGCCCGCGAAGGCGGTGAAGACCCGACCGAGCTTCTCGACGAGGTCGATGCCGGGACGCACCTCCTCGGCCACGGCGCCACCGGCGACGTTGACGGCATCCGGCACGAGGTCACCCCCCAGCGCCAGGCGCACCGACCGAGCGACGGCGACGCCGGCCTTCTCCTGGGCCTCCTCCGTGGAGGCACCGAGGTGGGGCGTGACGACGACCGACTCGTGGGCGAACAGCGGGCTGTCGGTGCAGGGCTCCGTGGCGAAGACGTCGAGACCGGCACCGGCCACCCGGCCCTCGGCGATCGCGGCCGCGAGGGCCTCCTCGTCGAGAACGCCGCCCCGGGCGGCGTTGATGACACGCACCGACGGCTTCACCTTCGTCAGCGCCTCCTTGCCGATGAGCCCCATGGTCTCCGGCGTCTTGGGCAGGTGGATCGTGATGAAGTCCGACTCGGCGAGCAGCTCGTCGAGCGTGACGAGACGGGCACCGAGCTGGCCGGCGCGCTGGACCGAGACGTACGGGTCGTAGGCGAGGATCTCGACGCCGAAGCCCTTGAGCCGCTCCGCGACCAGCTGGCCGATCCGGCCGAACCCGACGACCCCCACCTTCTTGTCGAGCAGCTCGACACCGCCGTACTTGCTGCGCTTCCACGCGCCGTTCCTCAGGGCCTCGTTCGCCGGGGCGATGTTGCGGGCACAGGCGAGGAGGAGGCCGACCGCGAGCTCGGCGGCGCTCGTGATGTTGGACGTCGGGGCGTTGACCACCATGACCCCGGCCTTCGTCGCCGCCGGCACGTCGACGTTGTCGAGCCCCACGCCGGCTCGCGCCACCACCTTGAGGTTCCTCGCCGCGGCCAGGGCCTCGGCGTCGATCTTCGTGGCGGACCGGATGAGCACCGCGTCCACGTCGGTGAGCGCCGGCAGCAGGGCCGAGCGGTCGGCGCCGTCGACGTGGCGCACCTCGAAGTCCGGTCCGAGGGCGTCGAGGGTGGCGGGCGAGAGCTCCTCGGCGATGAGGACGACGGGCTTGGTCACGAGACGTTCCTGCCTTCGGTGCTGCGGTGAGTCATCCGCCGATCGGCGGGATGCCGGTGCCGGGTGGGCGTCGCCCTCCCCGCGTTCGGGTGGCCCGTCGGCACGCCGCTGGGCCGGCACACCATGATAGGGGCGTGCCACCATGTGGCCGCCGCTGGCCACGATGTGGCCCGATCGGTGGCTAGCGCGCGGCCGAGCCCTCCACGTAGTCCTGGTCGCGGTCCGAGTCGACCCAGGCCATGAGCTTGCGCAGCTCACGGCCGGTCGCCTCGATGGGGTGCTCGGCGCCCTTCCTGCGCAGAGCCGTGAACTCGGGTGCGCCGGCGTCCTGGTCGTCGATGAAGCGCTGCGCGAAGGCACCACTCCTGATGTCGGCGAGCACGGCCTTCATGTTCTCCTTGACCGAGGGGTCGATGACCCGAGGTCCGGAGACGTAGTCGCCGTACTCCGCCGTGTCCGAGACCGACCAGCGCTGCTTGGCGATGCCGCCCTCGACCATGAGGTCCACGATGAGCTTGAGCTCGTGGAGGCACTCGAAGTAGGCGACCTCCGGCTGGTATCCCGCCTCGACGAGGGTCTCGAACCCGTACATGACGAGCTGCGAGGCGCCGCCGCAGAGCACCGACTGCTCGCCGAACAGGTCGGTCTCGGTCTCCTCGGTGAACGTGGTCGTGATGCCGCCCGCGCGCAGGCCCCCGATCGCCTTGGCATAGGACCTCGCGACGTCCCAGGCAGTGCCAGAGGCGTCCTGTTCGACGGCGAGCAGCACCGGCACACCCCGGCCGTCCACGTACTCGCGGCGGACGAGGTGGCCCGGGCCCTTGGGAGCGACCATGAGGACGTCGGAGCCGGTCGGCGGCTTGATGTAGCCGAACCGGATGTTGAACCCGTGCCCGAAGAGGAGGGCGGCACCCTCGCGGAGGTGGGGCTCGATGTGCTCCGCGTACACCGTCCGCTGCACCTGGTCGGGGGTGAGGATCACGACGAGATCGGCCTCCGTGACGGCATCCGCCACGGAGAGGACCCGCAGCCCTTCCGCCGCTGCCTTGGGGCGGGACTTCGACCCCTCGGCGAGGCCGACGCGCACGTCCACGCCGGAGTCCCGCAGGTTCAGCGCGTGGGCGTGACCCTGGCTGCCGTAGCCGATGACCGCGACCTTGCGGTCCTGGATGACCGCCAGATCGGCGTCGTCGTCGTAGAACATCTCGGCCATCGTGTCGGCCTCTCCTTCGGTGGTGGTGGGCGTCGGTTCCTTCGTGCGTGCCCAGGTGACGGTGGGACTGTATGCCGTGCGGCCGGCGCGGCGGGGCGCGATCTCAGGCGCTGCGCAGGGCCCGGTCCGTGATGGACCTCGGGCCCCGGCCGACCGCGACGATGCCGGACTGCACGAGCTCCTTGACGCCGTACGGCTGGAGCACCTCGAGCAGCGCGCGCAGCTTGTCGGTGGTTCCCGTCGCCTCGATGGTGAGCGAGTCGGTCGCGACGTCGACGACCTTGGCGCGGAACATCGAGACCATCTCGAGGACCTGGCTGCGGGTGGCCGGGTCGGCCCGGACCTTGATGAGCATGACCTGGCGCTGGACGGCGGACGCGGGCTCGAGCTCGACGACCTTGAGCACCTCCACGAGCTTGTTGAGCTGCTTGGTGACCTGCTCCAGGGGCAGCTCGTCGACGTCGACGACGACGGTCATCCGGGAGACGTCGGGATACTCCGTCTCGCCCACCGCGAGCGAGTCGATGTTGAACCCCCGACGCGAGAAGAGGGCGGCGATCCGGGCCAGCACTCCGGGCTTGTTCTCCACGAGGACCGACAGCGTGTGCTTCGACATGGTTCGGCTCCCTTCAGATCCGGTGGGAGCCCGAGGGGATCCCGTCGTGGTCGGGGTCGAGCGACTGCTCGACCGCCTCGGACTCCTCGCGGTCCCACTGGGGCGCGGTGTCGCGGGCGACCTGGATCGCGTCGTTGCTCACTCCGGCCGGGACCATCGGCCACACCATGGCGTCGCGGTGCACGACGAAGTCGACGACCACCGGCCGGTCGGTGACGTCCATCGCCGCACGGATCGTCGCATCGACGTCCTCCGGTCGCTCGCACCGCAGGCCGACGCAGCCGTAGGCCTCGGCGAGCTTGACGAAGTCGGGGACGCGGGACCCCACCGAGGTGTGCAGGTCGGTGTTGGAGTAGCGCTCGTTGTAGAACAGCGTCTGCCACTGACGGACCATGCCGAGTGAGCTGTTGTTGATGATGGCGACCTTGATCGGGATGTTGTTGATGACGCAGGTCGCGAGCTCCTGGTTCGTCATCTGGAAGCAGCCGTCACCGTCGACCGCCCACACCGTGCGGTGCGGTTCGCCGACCTGGGCACCCATCGCGGCGGGCACGGCATACCCCATCGTCCCCAGGCCACCGGAGTTGAGCCAGGCGTTGGGGCGTTCGTACTGCACGAACTGCGCGGCCCACATCTGGTGCTGTCCGACGCCGGCGACGTAGATCGACTCCGGGCCGGCGATGGCGCTGAGCCGCTCCAGGACGTACTGCGGGGCCAGCGTCCCACCCTCCGGCTCGGCGTAGCCCAGGGGGAATGACTCCTTCCAGCCGGCGACGCGCTCGCGCCACTCGGTGTAGTCGCCTCCCCTGCCCGCGTCGTTGTCCGCGTCGACGGCCTCGATGAGGTCGGCGATGACCGCCTTGCAGTCACCCACGATCGGCACGTCGGCCCTGCGGTTCTTGGAGATCTCCGCCGGGTCGATGTCCGCATGGACCACCCGCGCCTCGGGGGCGAACGTCGAGAGCTGACCGGTGACCCGGTCGTCGAAGCGGGCCCCGAGGGCGATGATGAGGTCGGCCTTCTGGAGGCCGGTCACCGCGGGGACGGAGCCGTGCATCCCCGGCATCCCGAGGTGGAGGGGGTGGCTGTCGGGCAGGGCCCCGCGAGCCATGAGCGTGGTGACGACGGGGATCCGGCTCAGCTCGACGAGACGGTGCAGCTCCTCGGTGGCCCTGGCGCGGATGACGCCACCGCCGACGTAGAGGATCGGTCGCTCGGCCTGCGCGATGAGCCGCGCGGCCTCGCGGATCTGCTTGCTGTGGGGGCGCGCCACGGGACGGTAGCCGGGCAGCTCGAAACGAGGCGGCCAGGAGAACGTCGTGCGGGCCTGGAGGGCGTCCTTGGCGATGTCGACGAGCACGGGTCCCGGGCGTCCCGTCGAGGCGATGTGGAAGGCCTCGGCGATGACGCGGGGGATGTCTGCGGCGTTGGTGACGAGGTAGTTGTGCTTCGTGATCGGCATCGTGATGCCGCGGATGTCGGCCTCCTGGAACGCGTCCGTGCCGATCGCCTTCGAGCTCACCTGCCCCGTGATCGCGACGATCGGCACCGAGTCCATGTGGGCGTCGGCCAACGGGGTCACGAGGTTCGTCGCGCCGGGCCCCGAGGTCGCCATGCAGACGCCCACCCGCCCGGTTGCCGAGGCGTAGCCCTCGGCCGCGTGGCCGGCGCCCTGCTCGTGGCGCACGAGGATGTGCCGCACCTTCACCGAGTCGAGGAGCGGGTCGTACGCGGGCAGGATGGCACCGCCGGGGATACCGAAGACGGTGTCGACGTCCATGGCCTCGAGCGACAGGACGAGGCTCTGCGCGCCGGTCACCTCGATCGGCGAGCGCGCCCTGGCCTGCTGTGCCAGCTGCGCAGGGCTCGGCGCGCTGGGGACCGCTGGGGCAACCGGGGTCGCCGGTCTCACGTCGCTCACTGCCTGTCACCGCTCTCTCGGGTCGCTGCTCCCGGTCGTCGTCCGTGCACAAAAAAACCCTCCAGTCCCGGGAGCGGGACGACGGAGGGAGCGCGTCTGGTCTCGGTCGGTCAGACGCGCGGGGGAAGTACGAGGACTCGGGCCACGGGTTCACTCTCCCCGCAGGTGAGGGCCGTGTCAACGGGCGAGACGCCCGGTCCCACGATCCGGGCGGGCAACTCTCGCCCGGCCCCAGCGGGCGGCACTCCTCGTCCGACGTGGACGACGTCGCTCCGCTAGCCTCGCGGCCACGCACCGTCGCACGGCGGAGCACGAGCGCCGGGAGCCCGTATGACGACCGAGGTCACCATCGTCTTCGTGGCCGTGGTGGGGGCGCGCTTCCTCGTGCCCCTGTTCATCCCGCGCTTCCCGCTGCCGGCGATCCTCGCGTGCCTCGTCCTCGACGGGATCGACCAGAGCATCTTCCAGGCCTTCGGGTTCGACCCCCCGGGATACCAGAACTACGACAAGGCGATGGACGTCTACTACCTCGCCATCGCCTTCCTCTCGACGCTCCAGAACTGGACGAGGAGCTCGGCGGTGCAGATCGCCCGCTTCCTCTTCTTCTACCGGATGGTCGGCGTCATGGCGTTCGAGCTGACCGGGAACCGGACCCTGCTGCTCGTCTTCCCCAACACGTTCGAGTACTTCTTCATCGCCTACGAGGTGGTCCGTCTCCGCTGGGACCCCCGACGCTTCGGCACGCGCTTCTGGGTGCTCACCGCGGCGGCCATCTGGGTCTTCGTCAAGCTGCCGCAGGAGTACTGGATCCACATCGCGCAGCTCGACTTCACCGACACGTGGACGGACGTGTCGTGGTTCGCACCACTCATCGTCGCGGCGGCCCTGGCCGGCCTCGCCGTGCTCTGGTTCGTCGTGCGCCCGCGCCTCCCACGACCCGACTGGACATGGCGAGTTGTCGCCGACCCCCTCCCGGAGGAGATGGACACGGCCACCGAACGTGATGCCTGGACGGCGGCGAACGTGAGAATCCGGTCGTGGTGGACTGTGGAGAAGGTCGTCCTCATCGGCCTGCTCTCGACGATCTACGCCCGCGTCCTGCCGGGCCTCGAGGTGTCGGACCTCGGGATGTTCGTCGGTGTCGCGGCCTACGTCGTCGCCAACGCCGCGATCTCCCTCGCTGTCGCTCGGTGGGCGCAGAGCCGCGAAGGGCTCTTCGCCGCGTTCGGCGTCCGGGTCCTGACGAACGTGATGCTCGTGCTCCTCGCTCGCCTCGTCCTCGGGGGCGGCTCCCTGAGCGAGTCCGACATGCTCTTCTTCGTCCTCCTCCTCTCCCTGCTCGTCACCCTCCACGACCGCTTTGCGCCCGTAGGTGTGGTGCGTGCCGCCCACGACCGCACCGACCCGGAGCCGGCTCCCGTGCCCCAGAGCCGGCCGGTGGCCTAGAGCTGGGCGTGGGCCAGCTGGCCCAGCACCTCGGGCGACCGCCGGTCGAGCCGCCGCCCACCGAGGATCACGCCGAGGGCGAGGAGGCCGAGCCCGTATGCCGTGCCGAGCGCGAGAGTGAGCCACCGGCCGGGCACCGAGCCTGCGGTGACCGCCGCCGCAACCGCGACCGGCAGGGTCAGCACGACGGGCCCGACGAAGGACACGATCGCCGTCAGGCATCCCTGAGCCGCTCCTCCGGAGGTGGCGGCGAACGGGTTGCCCCCCGTCCGGGGCGCCGTCCCGGGGAGCACGGCCCCGACAGCGACGGCCAGGCCGAGGCTGGCGAGGAACGCGACGACGATCACCGTGAGCCACGGGACGGGACGGCCGATGACGCCGATGGCGACGCTCACGGCATACGTGAGGAGGACCACCGGGCCGAAGACGACGGCGGAGGCGAGCGCCCGACCCAGCCGGTCCTCCCACCCACGGACTCCGACGGCCACGTGCAGCCACCACGCCGGGCCGTCGAAGGCGAGGTCGTTCATGAGGGTCAGTCCGGCGAAGACCGCAAGCGTCACGACGCCCACCCCCGCGAGCCCCGGCATCCCCGTGAGGACAGCCTGGGCCACGAAGAACACCGGGAGAACCGCCGTGCGGAGGGCGATGCCCACGAGCCGGCTGTCGCGGTACCAGGCGCGGATCCGCCGAGCTGCGACCGTGGCGGTCGGTGAGGTGCCGAGGACGGCCGGGAGGAGGCGACCGTGACCGATCCGTTGGCCCCCCGCGCTGGTCAGCGGGGAGGTGAGCGTCCGGTCGAGCCGGCGCACCCAGACCACCCAGAGCGCCCCGATGAGCAGCAGCGCGAGGGCCAGGTGCACGGCGGCGGCCCCCCAACGGCCGGTGGAGACGTCGAACGGCAGCGCCCACGCCCAGCCCACGGGCGTCCACGACGCCACCGTCGCGGAACGGGTGGCGTCGAAGGAGGAGAGGTCTGCGGCCAGCGACCCGGTGGTCAGCAGGAGGTTGAGGCCCAGCGGGAGGAGTGTCACCAGGGACACGACCACGGCGCCGAGCACCCTGCCCGCACGGGTCGTCATGACAGCGGCCAGCGCGCTCGTCACCGCCCGGGAGAACAGGATCGCCGTGAGCAGGCCCAACACTCCCCCGAGCAGCGCCGCAGGGACCGCTGCGGGGTGCCCCAGCCAGGAGCCGGTCTGCGCCAGTGCCAGGCCGGCAAGCATGAGCGCGGGGATGCCGGTGCAGGCTGCGGCGAGCAGCCCTCGCGCGAGCTCGGACGCGCGCAGGGGCAGGACGGCGAAACGGGCGGGGTCGAGGATGGAGTCGACCCCTGTCGCGATGAGGCTGAGCACCCCCCACATGAGGGTGATGACCGCGAAGAGGGGCACCGTGAGTGCGGTGATGCGCACCGGCTGCCCGGCGAGGAGGATGAGCCCGGGCCCCAGCAGTGCGAGCACGCCGATAGCGGCGAGGGCGCCGACGATCGACGACACGAGGTGCAGAGGGCTGCGCGACATCGCGGTCCGCCACATGGCGAACCGCAGCCGGACGATCAGGCCGACCACACCCAGCCCCCGTGCGCGCTCACGTCAGCCGAGCCACGTCAGGCCCTCGCCGGCTGAGTCGGTCGCCCCGACGAGCTCCAGGAAGCGGTCGTGCAGCGACCCACCGCGGGTGAGCCCGCCGATGGTGTCCTCGGCGAGCACCCGGCCGCCGGCGATGACGGCGACCCGGTCGCAGAGGCCCTCGACGAGCTCCATGACGTGGCTCGACATGACGACGGTGCCCCCGCTCGCGACGTATCGGCGCAGGATCGTGCGGATGGTCTGGCCCGAGACCGGGTCGACGGCCTCGAACGGCTCGTCGAGGACGAGCAGCCGCGGCGCGTGGATGAGCGCCGCGGCGAGGCTGATCTTCTTCACCATCCCCGCGGAGTAGTCGGCGACGACGGTGCTGGCGTCCTCGGCGAGGTCGAGCACGGCGAGCAGCTCGGCGGCACGTGCGGCGGTGACGTCGACCGGCATCCGACGCAGTGCGCCGACGTAGAGGAGCAGCTCGCGGCCGGAGAGCTGCTCGAACAGGCGCATGCCGTCAGGCGCGACGCCCATGGCGGCCTTGGCGGCCGCCGGATCGGCCCACACGTCGTGGCCGAGGACCCTGGCGGTGCCACCGTCCGGTCGCAGCAGCCCGGTCGCCATGGACAAGGTGGTCGTCTTGCCGGCGCCGTTGGGACCGACGAGGCCGAAGAGCGATCCCCGTGGCACGGCCAGGGTCAACGCATGGACGACCCTCCGGCCCCGGAACTCCTTGACGAGACCTCGGAGCTCGAGGGCCGGGTCCCCCGGCCCGACCTCAGTCACACACCGCGCCCGTGCTGGCGCTGCCGACGAGGCGGCGGTACTTCGCGAGCACCCCGCGGGTGTACTTCGGCTCGGGGTGCGTCACGCCTTCCGCGCGGCGCCGGGCCAGCTCGTCGTCGTCGACGAGGAGGTCGAGGCGGCCCCGGGCCACGTCGAGGCGGATCCCATCGCCGTCCCGGACGAACGCGATGGGCCCCTCGTCGACCGCCTCGGGGGCGACGTGTCCGACGCACAGGCCGGTGGTACCGCCGGAGAACCGGCCGTCCGTCAGCAGGAGCACGTCCTTGCCCAGGCCGGCACCCTTGATCGCGCCGGTCACCGCGAGCATCTCGCGCATGCCGGGGCCCCCCTTGGGACCCTCGTACCGGATGACGACGACGTCCCCGGTGCTCAGCGCTCCGTTCTCCACCGCGTCCATCGCGGCCCGCTCACCGTCGAAGACCCGAGCGGTGCCCTCGAAGACGTCGGAGTCGAAGCCCGCGGACTTCACGACGGCCCCGTCCGGGGCGAGCGATCCGCTCAGCACCGTGATGCCCCCTGTCGCGTGGATCGGCTCGCGCATCGCCCGCACGACCTTGCCGTCGACGTCCGGCGGGGCGATGTGGGCAAGGTTCTCAGCCATCGTCCGACCGGTGACGGTGAGGCAGTCTCCGTGCAGGAGACCGGCATCCAACAGCGCCCGCAGAACGACCGGAACCCCGCCGACGCGGTCGACGTCGGTCATGACGTACTGGCCGAACGGCTTGACGTCGGCCAGGTGCGGAACGCGGGCGCCGACCCGCTGGAAGTCCTCGAGGGTGAGCGCGACCTCCGCCTCGTGGGCGATGGCCAGGAGGTGCAGCACGGCGTTGGTCGACCCACCGAAGGCCATGAGAACGGCGATCGCGTTCTCGAAGGCCTCCTTGGTCATGACGTCGCGAGCGGTGATGCCGCGCCGCAGGAGCTCGACGACCGCCTCACCGGACTTGCGCGCGAAGCCGTCGCGGCGCCGATCGGTCGCCGGCGGCGCGGCCGAGCCAGGCAGCGACATGCCCAGCGCCTCGGCGACCGAGGCCATGGTGTTCGCCGTGTACATCCCCCCGCAGGCCCCCTCGCCCGGGCAGATGGCCCGCTCGATGGCGTCGACGTCCTCCCGCGACATCAGGCCACGGGCACAGGCGCCAACCGCCTCGAAGGCGTCGATGATCGTGACGGTCCGCTCCGACCCGTCCGACATCTTGGCGATGCCGGGCAGGATCGACCCGGCGTAGAGGAACACGGAGGCGAGGTCCAGCCGTGCCGCGGCCATGAGCATGCCGGGCAGCGACTTGTCGCACCCCGCCAGCAGGACCGAGCCGTCGAGGCGCTCGGCGTTCATGACGGTCTCGACGGAGTCGGCGATGATCTCCCTGCTCACGAGGGAGAAGTGCATGCCCTCGTGTCCCATCGAGATGCCGTCGCTCACCGAGATCGTCCCGAACTCGAGCGGGTAGCCGCCCCCCGCGTGGACCCCGTCCTTCACCGCCTTGGCGAGCCGGTCGAGCGAGAGGTTGCACGGCGTGATCTCGTTCCACGAGCTGGCGACGCCGATCTGGGGCTTGGCGAAGTCGTCGTCGCCCATGCCGACGGCTCGAAGCATCCCCCGGGCGGCCGCCCGCTCGAGACCGTCGGTGACATCGCGGCTGCGTGGCTTGATGTCGGGGGAGGTCGTCATGTCGCCATCCTAGGGACGGTCCGCCTCACCGGTCCGGCGGTCCGGGCCACGAGGTCAGGTCGCCAGCGAGCCGCGGACGACGCTGTCGCCGGAGTGCTCGGGCGAGTCGTCGAAGCCCTCCCGGGAGATGTCGACGATGACGTAGCCCTCGTCGAGCAGCTGCTGCGGGATGGGGAACGTCTGGTCGGCTGCATCCGGGCGGAGCACGCCGACCGAGACCATCCGCTGCAGGTCCTCGTTGATGAGCCAGACCTCGAGATAACCGTCCTGGGGAGGGTCGAGCGGATCGGTGCGGAGGGCGAGGTCCACGCGGTCGGCGTGACGCAGGACCTCCGCGGTTCCCCGCGCCTGCTGCGTGTCGAGCGTGTCCAGCGTCGTGCTGGCCAGCGTCACGGCCGTCGGGTCCGGCTCGGTACGGTCGGCGAGGCGGCCGCCCACGGCCCCGACGACGAGACCCGCGGCGGCCGCAGCCGCGATCCACGTCAGCGGTGCGCGTCGGCGACCGCGATCCCTCTGACGGGCGGCGAGGTCGACGGGCTGACCGGATGCCGGCGGAGAAGCTGGTGCTCCAGGCCCTGCCTCGGCGGCTGCCCGGCTGGACGGCTCCAGGTCCGTCGCTGCTGGGCGCAGCTCCGGCGCCGCGTCGGCTCGCCTGATCTCGGCGCTCACGGCGTTCCAGACGCCGGGTGGTGCCGCCACGAGCTCGGGTCGCGGCTCGCGCACGGCGAACAGCACCTCACGCAGTGCGGAGACCTCGGCCGAGCACCGTGGGCACGAGGTGACGTGGGCTGTCACCGCGGCATCGACCTGCTCGCCCGTGGCGAGGTCGACGAGGACGTCGTCCTCAGGATGGGACATGGTTCACCTCCTCGAGGCGCGATCGGAGGTGGAGGAGGCCCCGGCGGACATGGCTCTTGACCGTTCCGAGCGGAAGCTGGAGCCGACGGGCGATCTCGTCGTGGGTGAGGTCCTCGAGGAACGCCATCCGGACGACGGTCGAGCGGGGTTCCCCCAGGTCGTCGAGGGCGTCGGCGAGCACGAGGCGGGCGGCGAGCTGCTCGTCGGGCGGCGGGTCGTGCTGGTCTGGCAGGGCGTCGAGCGCCGCGGCTCCGAGGTCACGGGCCTGGCGGGCGCGTTGGGCGTGGAGGTCCGCCACCTTGTTGCGGGTGATGCCGACGAGCCAACCGGGCACGGTGCCCCGCTCCGGACGGAGTGTGTGCCGACTGCGCCACGCGGCGACGAACACCTGTTGGGTCACGTCCTCGGCGTCGTGGTGGTTGCCGAGCGAGCGCAGCGCGAGGGTGTGCACCAGGGAGGACCAGCGGGCGTAGGCCTCCTCGAGGGCCTCGAGGGAGCCGTCGCGCAGGCGCTCGGCGAGGTCGTGCATGACCGCCGTCGTCTCCTCCTCGTCGGTGCGCACGCCCTCCACGATAAGGGCCCGTCGGGGGTCGGTGCGGCCCGGGCGCGTCCGTCGGGGCCGCCGCGCGGCGAGCCGCGGCAGCGAGCGCACCGGCGTGGCGACGCACGGGCCCCGCGTCGGCGTCGCGACGCTCATGGACGGTCCTCCCTCGTGATGGGCCGACCTGACGCGACCTCACCCGTAGTTCGGCGTGAGGGCCGCCGGTGGATGCGTTCTCCACCGAGGAAAGTCACGACCCCGTCATGACTCCCTTCGCTGAGGTTTCGGATCGGCGATCGCCGACCCCGTGGCGACGGTGACCCACCCGGGACCGAGGCCGAGGACGACGAGAACCACCGCGACGGCGCCGGGTCGGGCGAGGGTCGGCCGCGGCCGGACCGCCGACGGCACGTGGCCACCAGAAACGGTCACCGAGGAGGAGGGCGATGGCCGGCACGAGCACGGTGCGGACGACGAGGGTGTCGAGGAGCACACCGACGCAGATGACGACGCCGAGCTGGGCGAGGACCACCAGAGGGAGCACACCGAGCACGGCGAAGACCGCCGCGAGGAGGATGCCGGCGCTCGTGATGACGCCTCCTGTCGCGGCCAGCGCCCGCAGCATCCCCCGGTTCGCGCCGTGCCCGCGCGCTTCCTCGGCGGCGCGTGTGACGAGGAAGATGTTGTAGTCCACGCCGAGCGCCACGAGGAACACGAAGGCGAGCAGGGGCACCCCGTCATCGAGCCGCTCGAAGCCAAGGACCCGCGTGAAGACCAGCCACGACAGGCCGAGGCTGGCCAGGTAGGTGAGGACCACTGTCGTGACGAGCACGACCGGAGCCACCACCGAACGCAGCAGCGCGGCGAGGGCGAGGAGGACGAGGGCGAGGATCAGCGGCAGGATGACCGCGCGATCACGGGCCGAGGCGTCAGAGGCGTCCAGCGCAACGGCCTCCGTGCCGCCCACATGGGTGTCGGGAAGACTCCCCAGGGCTTCGCGCAGGGCGGTGATCGTCGCGCGCGCCTCGTCCGAGCCGGGCTGGGCGTCGATGACCGCGTCGATCTCGCTGATGCCGTTGCCGCTCGCCCCGACCCGAGCAGAGCTCACCCCCTCGACCTCTCGGACGGTGCTCGCGACGGCTTCGCCGTCACCACGGGTCATCACGAAGGTCGGGTCGGCGGCGCCCGCGGGGAATGATGCGGCCAGCCGCTCGCCCGCCGCGATGGCCTCCGGCTTCTCGAGGAACTGGTCGGCGCCGTAGAGACCGGTCTGGATCTGGGTGACCCCACCGGCCAGGATGCCCAGGACGAGCACGGTGACCGTGACGAAGCCCGCGGGCCGCGCCGCCACGGCATCCCCGACCCGGCGCCAGAGCGACCGGGAGTCGGCGAGACCGGTCTGGCCCACTCGCGGGACCTTCGGCCAGAAGATCCAGCGGCCGAACACGACGAGGGCCGCCGGCAGCACGACGAGCGCGAAAGTCGCGGCGACCAGCACGCCGACCGCGCACGCCAGGCCGAGCCCGCGAGTTGCCGGGAAGAGCGAGAGCAGCAGTGTGAGGAGCCCGAGGACCACCGTCGTGGCGCTGGACAGCACTGCCTCGGTGGTCCGCCGGAGTGCGATGGCCATGGCCTCCCGGCGGTCGGCCGTGATGCGGAGCTGGTCGCGGTACCGGCTGATGAGGAGGAGGGCGTAGTCGGTGCCGGCGCCGAAGACGAGGACCGAGAGGATGCCGATCGTCGACTCGTCCCACAGCACGTCGAGCGCCGCGAGGGTCCGGGTGGCGAGGACGGCGGCGAGCTGGTCGGCGACACCGACGATCGTCAGCGGGACCAGCCAGAGGAACGGGCTGCGGTAGGTGATGACGAGCAGGATCGCGACGACCGACGCCGTGGCGGCGAGGAGGCGCCCGTCAGCCCCGTCGAACACCGCCGCGAGATCGGCCTCCACGGCCGCAGGCCCCGTCACCTGCGCCGTGAGGCCCTGCGGCAGGTCGGCACTGGCCGCCTCGCGGAGCTCGGTGACGACCTCGGCGGTCTCCATCGCGTCGCGGGTGGTCACGGGAACGACCACCGCAGCCGCCGTGCCGTCGTCCGCGACGGCCGGCGGCGCCCCCGTGGCACCGGGGAGGCTGCTCGCCCTCGCCTCGATGAGGCCGAGCTCCGAGGCACTGAGGGCGTCGTCGCTGCTGAACAGGACGACGGCGGACGAGCCCTCGTCCTCGGGCAGCTGGTCCCGCAGCTCCGCGGCCTCGCGGCTGTCCGTCCCATCGGGCAGAGCCGCAGTCCCTGTCGCCGGCGACTCCGCCTGACCCACCAGGCCGATGACGGCCCCGGCTCCGAGGATGGCGACGAGGGCGAGGAGCCCGGCCACCCACTTCCGGGTGATGAGGGATGCCACCCTTCCCATGACGCCTCCGTTGCTAAGATAGTCAAATAGATAACTCAACCAGTTGCTAAGTAGGTGAGGAATATTACGAAGCCTCGGTCAGCCGACGCAAGTCGAGACCTGCGGAGAGTGGTCCCGCAGTGGCAAGGTTCGACAACGCTCGATGCCCTGCAGGAGCTCGTCGACGTCGGCACGCGGGTGCCTCACGAGGTGGCGCGCAAGGCGGGCCTCTCCACCTCCGAGCTGCACTCGTTGCGCCATCTCATGGGCGCGCCGATGGGACCCGTCGAGCTGGCGCGCGCACTGGGCGTCACCTCCGCCGCGTCCTCGGGGATCGTCGACCGGCTCGTGACCCGGGGCCACGTGACGCGGCGGGCACACGCCGCCGACGGCCGGCGTACCGAGGTGGTCATCACCGACTCAGGGCGTACGGAGGTCTACACCCGGATGGCCCCCATGTTCACCGCCCTCGCCGCGCTCGACGCATCCCTCGACGCCCACGACCGTGACGTCGTCGAGCGCTACCTGCGGGGTGCCACCGCGGCCATGCGCTCGCTGATGTGAGGATGCCGCCCCAGGGCGCCCACTCCGGGCCCGGCTTGCCCCGGCGCCACAGGAGTCAGGTGCCGTCGCGGCACACGTGGAAGCGCTCGAGGCGGGCGTCGCCGAACCCCATGTCGGCCCACCGGCCCGCGTAGTGCAGGAGGGCCACCCCGCACGTCGGGAACCCCTCGGCCATCCGCCGGTGCCCCTCGACGCTGCCCTCGCCGTCGCAGAGCAGCTCGGCCAGCGCCGGGATGCCGGGAGCGTGGCCGATGACCATGACGACGTCGGCGTCGTCGTCCGCCTCCCGAACGACCTCGAGCAGCCGCTCGGGCGATGCGAGGTAGATGCGCCGGTCGAGGTGAAGGTCCGTCTCGGGGCAGCCACCTGACCACACGCCCTCGGCGGTCTGCTGGGTGCGCTCGGACGTCGAGCACAGCACCTCGTCCAGGCCGATGCCGTGCTGGACGAGCCACCGGCCGGCGGCCGCGGCGTCGCGCCGGCCGCGCCCGGTCAGCTGCCGCTCGTGGTCGTCGTCCCAACCCTGCTGCTCGGCCTTGGCATGGCGGAGGAGGACGAGCGTGCGGTCCTGTGCTGCCCGGGTCATACGCCGATCATGCACCTCCCCCGAGGGGGCTGTCCTGCCCGCTCCTGGGCAGTCGGCGGGCACGACGCCTCGCGCGGATGCGGCCCCGGGGCCCGGGGTCAGGACTGGCCGAGACGCTCCAGGATGAGGGCACGCGCCGCTGCCGCATCCGCCTGGCCCTTGAGCTCACGCATGACCTGACCGATGAGGGCCCCCGCCGCGGCGACCTTTCCCTCGCGGACCTTGGCCGCCACCTCCGGGTTGGCGGCGATCACGGCGTCGACCGCTGACGCGAGCGCCCCGGTGTCCTCCACGAGCTCGAGCCCGCGGGCGTCGGCCACGGCGGTGGGAGTGCCCTCGCCCGCGAGCACCGCGTCCCAGACCTGCCGCGCCATCGAGTCGTTCAGCCGCCCACGCTTGACGAGCGCCTCCAGCTCGACGACGTGCGCCGCCGCCACCCCGAGCGAGGCGGCATACGTGGGGACGTCCTGTCCGACTGCGTTGGCGCGCCGAGCGATCTCCCCCGACCACCACTTGCGCGCCGCACCAGGGGAGGCGCCGGCTCTCACCGTCTCCTCGACGAGCTCGACGAGCCCGGCGTTGACGACGTCGCGCATCTCGAGGTCGCTGAAGCCCCAGGAGGTCTGAAGCCGCCTACGGCGGGCCACCGGCGGCTCGGGCAGGGTCCCGCGCAACGCCTCCACCATCTCTGCCGTCGGCGCCACCGGCACGAGGTCGGGCTCGGGGAAGTAGCGGTAGTCGTCGGCGTCGGACTTCACGCGCCCGGACGTCGTGACGCCGGTGTCCTCGTGCCAGTGCCGGGTCTCCTGGACGACGCTGCCGCCCGATGACAGGACCGCGGCCTGACGCCCGATCTCGTACCGGACCGCTCGCTCCACGGAGCGCAGCGAGTTGACGTTCTTGGTCTCCGTGCGGGTGCCGAGCCGGTCGGCGCCCTTCGGCGTGAGCGAGAGGTTGACGTCGCAGCGCATCGAACCCTGCTCCATTCGGACGTCCGAGACGTCGAGCGCCTTGAGCAGGTCCCGCAGGGTCGCGACGTAGGCACGCGCGATCTCCGGTGCGCGCTCCCCCGTCCCCAGCATCGGCTTGGTGACGATCTCGATGAGGGGGATGCCGGCGCGGTTGTAGTCCACGAGGCTGTGCGTCGCCCCGTGGATGCGTCCGGTGGAGCCGCCGACGTGCAGCGACTTCCCGGTGTCCTCCTCCATGTGGGCGCGCTCGATCTCGACCCGGTAGACCGCGCCGTCGTCGAGCTCGACGTCGAGGAACCCGTCGAACGCGATGGGCTCGTCGTACTGAGAGGTCTGGAAGTTCTTCGGCATGTCCGGGTAGAAGTAGTTCTTCCGCGCGAACC
>CALCXF010000060.1 GCA_937907685.1 uncultured Nostocoides sp. | reverse complement strand
GACGACGAGGTCCCTGCCACCCGCCGCGTCACGGGCGGCGAGGAGCGCCGGGTGATCCCGCCGACGGAGGTCGCGGCGGAGCCAGAGCACGGACGTCACGTCGGCCTCAGCTCAGCCGGTCGAGGACGAGGGGCAGGAGGTAGAGCATGCCGAGCGACCACGTGAGGTGGGTGATCGTGGGTCCGAGGATGCCGCCCGTGACCCGCCGCTGGAACGCCACGACGAGGCCCACCAGAGCGGCCGCGAGGACGAGCAACGGGATGCCGGAGGTTGCGGTGACGAGCGCGTAGATGACGGTGGTGACGGCTACGGCGTGACGCCGGCCCACCCCTGCGTAGAGGGCACCGCGGAAGTAGAGCTCCTCCGCGATGCCGTTGACGATCGTGATGACCGTGACCAGCGCGAGGGAGCCGACCCGAGCGTGGTCGAGCAGCTCCTGGACCGGGTTGCGCAGGACCGGGATCTGGGCGACGACGACCGCACCGGCCATGAACAGGCCGAGGAGGAAGGACCCCAGCGCGACGGACTGCACGATGCCGCGGCTCGACCCCTGACCGGCACGGGTGTGCCCCCGCCCGAGGTGGAGCGGACCCGACGCGAAGGCACCGACCGCCCAGACCGCTGCCAACGCGAACGTCGCCACGTAGAAGATGTCGTTGCCCGGCTCGATCCGCAGCGCCCAGCCGAGGACGACGGCACCGACGAGCAGGGTGACCGCGGCGACGACCCGGCGGCGGCGGAACGCCCCGTCGGGCTCGTTGTGGTCACGTGCCACCGGGTCGACGAGGGCGGCACGGAAGAAGGCTCGGAGCTCGAGGACGGGGTTCACGGAACGGTCGCTGTCACGAGCCACCCCTGCGGCCACCTCCGGCCCAGGTGGGGTCGGCGGCCGTGATCCGGGCGGGGTCCACGGTGCCGGGCTGGGGGCGAGGGTCCGCCCCGTCGCCCGCGATGGCGTCGGCGACTGCCCGGTCGTACGTCAGGGGACCGCCCGGAGGCGGGCCGACGAGGTCGTCGATGTCGTGTTCGCTGCACACGACCTCGTGGAGAAGGCTCCCGACGAGCGGCTTCGCCACCCCGGTGGGCACGGGGGTCACGAGGCCCACCCACTGGCTGGCGAGGTACGGCGTGAGCACGGGCACGGAGACGATCCGGCGTGGTCTGAGCCCCGCGATCGCGGCGAAGCGGTCGATCATCGCCCGGTAGGTCAGCACGTCCGGTCCACCGATGTCGAATGTGCGACTGACGTCCGCCCGCAGGTCGGCAGCACCCACGAGGTAGTGGAGGACGTCACGCACGGCGATGGGCTGGATGCGGTTGTCGAGCCACTTGGGCGTCACCATGACCGGGAGCCGGGTGGTGAGGTGTCGAAGCATCTCGAAGGACGCGGAGCCCGAGCCCAGGATGACGGCCGCCTGGAGGACCGCCGTCGGCACGCCACTCGCCATGAGGAGGTCACCGACCTCGACCCGCGACGCCAGGTGCTCGCTGAGCGGCCCCGCGTGCGGGTGCAGGCCGGACAGGTAGACGATCCGGCCGACCTCGGCCTCGGATGCCGCGATGCCGAAGGTGCGCGCCAGCGAGCGGTCACGCTCGACGAAGCCGCCCTCGCCGTCCATGGAGTGGAGGAAGTAGTAGGCGACGTCGACGTCGCGCAGGGCGGCGGCGAGGACGACCTGCGAGGAGGCGTCACCCTCGACGACCTCGACCCGGTCCCGCCAGGTGCGGTCGGCGACCTTGTCGGCATCCCGGGTGAGCGCGCGCACCTGCCACCCCTCGTCGAGGAGCCGGGGCACGAGCCGGGACCCGATGTATCCGGTGACTCCGGTGACGAGTGCCCTGCGGCGGGTGCTCACAGTCGGTCCAGGGCGGTCTCGAGCTGCTCGGCCGTGCGGTCGCCCAGCCGGTCGAGCAGGGGACTCATGATCGGGCCGGCGAGCTTCGTGACGCCGGTGAACGTCAGCTCGGCTCGGTAGACGACGGTGGAGCCCCGTTCCGGACGCGGCGACACCGTGATGGTGTCGTGGCTCGTCGTCGAGTCGTTGTGTCCCACGATGACGAACCCGCGGGGCTCGTCGACGGTCTCCACCGTGTAGCGCAGCTCCACCTCGGTGCCCGCGAACTCCGAGACAGTCCGGTACACCGTCCCGGGACCGCGGTCTCCGGAGACCCGGTCGCAGGACACGGTGGCGAGGTCCCACTCCACGGCGTTGCGGACGTCGACGAGGTAGGGGAACACCGCGTCCGGGGGACGGGTGGTCGAGACCGTGCGCTCGATGGTGGTCATCGGCCCTCCTGGCGTGACGTGGTGATCTGGCGGCGAGGGTGGACGTTCCACGAGGTCGGATGCCCCGCCGGTCGTCTCGGTTCGCCCCTGGCAGACCGTAGGTGGATGTCGCCGGTGCTTGCGTGCGGTGGGAGCCAGTCGTCGACTTCCGCGCGCGTGTTGAGCGCCCGCTGTCTCCGACGACGGTAGGACGTGGAGGGCACCTTCGTCAAATGTTTGTCAAATGTGAGGCGCCGGGTTAGCGTTGGGGTCGTGAGGACATCGGTACCGCCGACGATGCGGATAGGCGAGCTCGCGGCCAAGGTGGGCGTGAGCACCCACGTGCTGCGCGCGTGGGAGAGCCGCTACGGCCTCCTCCGACCGCTTCGATCCGCTGGCGGCTACCGGCTCTACGGGCACGAGGACGAGCGGCGTGTCCGAGAGGTGGTCGCGCTGCGCTCGCAGGGAGTGAGTGCCGTCGAGGCCTCCCGCCGGGTCCTGGCCGCCGACCGCAACGGCTCCGCCACCGACGACGCAGGCTCCGTCGCGGGCGGCTCGGCGACCCGAGGCGCCGAGGAACGCGTCGCCGACGGTGCGCCTGAGGCCGCCGAGCGGGCAGCGGGAGGCGCCTCAACGGCTTCCGCCGAGCGCGCGACGCGCGACCTGGCACCGGCCGGCATGCGCACCGACCCACCGATGCTCGTGGCTCAGCTGCTCGACGCCGTCACGGCGCTCGACGAGGACCGAGCGCACGCGGTGCTGGACACGGCCTTCACCGAGCGCTCCGTGGAGAGCGCCATCATCGACGTCCTCCTCCCCCTGTTCGTGCGCGTCGGTGAGATGTGGGAGCTCGGCCGGATCGGTATCGCCCAGGAGCACTTCGCGAGCAGCCTCGTCCGCCGACGGCTGGGAGCTCTCTCGCTGACGTGGGGGGTCGGCACCGGGCCGGTCGCTGTGCTGGCCTGTCCCCCCGGCGAGTTCCACGACATCGTCCTCCTGAGCTTCGGTGTGCTGCTCGCGCGAGCGGGGTGGCGGGTGAGGTACCTCGGCCCCGACACCCCGGTGCACTCGCTCGCGGCCGCGGCCAGGCTCACCGCGGCGGATGCCGTGGTTCTCGCCTGCCGACGGCCTTCCGGCTTCCGGGCACATGCCAGCGCCCTGCGACGCCTCGGCGAGGAGCACCCGGTGTGGCTCGCCGGCCGAGGGGCCACGCCCCGTGTGCTCGAGGAGATCGCGGTCAACCATCTGGGGGCCGACCTGGTCGCCGACGTGGCCGAGCTGACGAGGACCGCGCGGGCGCGCCGCGCGGAGGGTGGCGAGCACGGGAACGTGGCGATGGCGGGAGCCGACGCCTCGGTGGCCGGTGCCGGTGCCACCGACACCGCCTCCGAACCGCCGCCCGGCTGACCCAGCCGGAGCGGCCCACGGGCGGCTGCCCGGTGCGGTGCATCCGCACGCAGCCGGCCGGACCGGGTCAGCCGACGAGCTGTGCGACGGCGTGGATGCCCAGCCCGGCGAGCGCACCCACGATCGTGCCGTTGATGCGGATGAACTGGAGGTCACGGCCCACGTGGAGCTCGATCCGCTCGGCGGCCTCCTTCCCGTCCCAGCGGTCGACGGTGACCGAGATGACCTCGGCCAGCTCGGTCCCGTAGGTGTTGACGAAGAAGGAGACGGCCTCCCCGAGCCGGGCCTCCAGCCGGCCGCGCCACACCTCGTCCTCGACGAGATGTCGCCCGAGGTGCTCGAGCAGCTCGTCCCCACGGACGTGGAAGTACGAGCTCTCGTCGTCCATGGCCGTCGTCAGCGACGTGCGGAACGACCGCCACAGCCCGAGGGCGGTCTCGGGCACCTGCGGGTGGCTGAGCAGCCGCTCCTTGAGCGACTCCGCCCGGGCCATCACCTCGGGGTTCCCCTGGAGGTCCGCCGCCAGCCGCTTGAGCAGGTCGTCGAGCGCGAGGCGCGCGGGGTGCGTCGGCATGTCCCGGATGTCGCGCAGCCAGTCGAGCACCTGCTGGTAGGTCCAGCCGATGACGCGGTCGTCGAGCCAGGGGGGCGTCCACCACGGAGCGCGCTCGCCGAGCACGGCGGCATACGTGCCGGGGTTGTCGCCGAGCCAGTCGTGCAGCTGCTCGAGGCCGAGGTCCACGAGCCCGTGGTGCGTCTGCTCCTCGACGACGCCTTCGAGCAGCGCCCCGGCGATCGGCGAGATCGGCTCGCGGATGAGCCGCGGGACGAGGAAGTCCTCGACGAGCCCGCGCACCTCGTCGTCGGAGAGCCGGCCGAGACCCGCTCGTGCGACCCGCACCACCTCGGTGCGCACGCGTGCCCGATGCGCCGCCACCCCGAGCCACCGGCCGATCCGCTCGCCCACCCGAGCCACGGCGAGCCGCTCACGGGCGATCTCCTCGGTGAGGAAGTTCTCGGTGACGAACTCCTGGAGGTTGCGGCCGATCTCGTTCTTCCGCTTGGGGATGATCGCCGTGTGCGGGATCGGCAGGCCGAGCGGGTGCTTGAAGAGGGCCGTCACCGCGAACCAGTCGGCGAGCGCGCCCACCATCGCCGCCTCGGCCGCCGTGTTGACGTATCCCCACACGCCGTCCTGGTCGAGCTGAAGGGTGGCGACGAAGACGATCGCCGCGAGCACGAGGAGGGAGACGGCGAGGAGCCGCATCCGGCGCAGGCCGGACCGCCGAGCGGCGTCGGCCGGCGACGGGACCATGAGACTCACGCGCCGATCCTGCCCCATCGACGACGGGCATCGGACGGGGTATGCCGCTCGCCGAGCGGCCGCCTGCCGGCCGTATGCCGGTGACCTGCCGGCCGCGCGCCGGCGGCTGGCGCCGCACCTAGGCTGGAGCGGTGCGCTTCCTCAACGACCTCCAACCTCAGCACGACCTCACGTACGACGACGTCTTCATGGTCCCGAACCGGTCCTCCGTGGCGAGCAGGCTGGACGTCGACCTCGCGAGCGTCGACGGCTCGGGCACGACGATCCCGCTGGTGGTCGCCAACATGACCGCCATCGCGGGCCGCCGGATGGCGGAGACGACCGCCCGCCGCGGCGCCCTGACCGTCATCCCCCAGGACATCCCGGCCGAGATCGTGCGCGAGGTCGTCGCCTGGCAGAAGTCGCGCCACCTCGTCTACGACACCCCGATCACGCTGGACCCGACGACCACCGTGGGGGAGGCGCTCATCCTGCTGCACAAGCGAGCCCACGGTGCGGCGCTCGTCACCGTGGCCGAGCGCCCGGTGGGCATCGTCACCGAGGCCGACCTCACCGGCGTGGACCGGTTCACCCAGCTCGATGACGTCATGGTCCGCGACCTGGTGGCCCTGGAGGACGGGGTCGACGTCGAGTCGGCGTTCGACACACTCTCCCACGCGCGACGGCGCCTCGCGCCGGTGGTCGGCGCGGACGGCCGCCTCGTCGGCATCCTCACGAGGTCGGGGGCACTGCGGGCGAACCTCTACGCTCCGGCGGTCGATGCCGACGACCGTCTGAGCATCGCCGCCGCGGTGGGCATCAACGGAGACGTGGCGGCCAAGTCGGCGGACCTGCTCGACGCCGGCGCGGACGTGCTGGTCATCGACACGGCCCACGGCCACCAGGACAAGATGCTCGAGGCCCTGCGCGCCGTGCGCGCCCTGGACCCGGGGGTGCCGGTCGTCGCGGGCAACGTCGTCTCGGCCGAGGGCACGTGCGACCTCATCGCCGCGGGCGCCGACATCGTCAAGGTCGGGGTCGGTCCGGGCGCGATGTGCACGACGCGGATGATGACGGCCGTCGGCCGACCGCAGTTCTCCGCCGTCCTGGAGTGTGCGACGGCCGCCCGCGAGCTGGGCAAGCACGTGTGGGCCGACGGTGGGGTGCGGCATCCGCGCGACGTCGCCCTGGCTCTGGCGGCCGGCGCGTCCAACGTCATGATCGGCTCCTGGTTCGCGGGGACGCTCGAGTCCCCCGGCGACCTCTACACGGACGAGGCGGGCCGCCAGTACAAGGAGTCGTTCGGCATGGCGTCGTCGCGAGCGGTGCGGAGCCGCACGGGCAACGACACGGCATACGAACGGGCCCGCAAGGGGATGTTCGAGGAGGGCATCAGCTCGGCCCGCATGTACGTCGACCCGGCTCGACCGAGCGTCGAGGACGTCCTCGACGAGATCGTCGCGGGCCTGCGCAGCAGCTGCACGTATGCCGGCGCACGCACCTTGGAGGAGTTCACGGAACGCGCGACGGTCGGCATCCAGAGCACCGCGGGGTTCGCGGAGGGCCGCGCCCTCCACACCTCCTGGTGACCTCACCTCCCGGGCCTCCCCGACCTCGTCTGTGAGGGTGCGGCGACACGCCGTGTCAGCCGCGTGTCGCCGACCATCTGACAGACGACGTCGGGGAGGTCGGGGTGGTGCGGTGGGGCAGGATGCCGGTATGCCGTACGACGTCGCCTCCGTCCGCGCCCAGTTTCCGGCTCTCGCGGAGGGTGCGGCGCACTTCGACGGCCCCGGAGGCACCCAGGTTCCCGAGGTCGTCGGCCGTGCCGTGGTGCAGACGCTCACCAGCGCCATCTCGAACCGCGGCAGCGTCACCCCGGCGGAGCACCGCGCGGAGCAGGTGGTCTCCGAGTGCCGGGCGGCGCTCGCCGACCTCCTCGGCGCCGACCCGAGAGGCATCGTCTTCGGGCGCAGCGCGACGGCGCTGACCTACGACCTCGCCCGCGCCCTCGCCAAGCACTGGGGCCCCGGCGACGAGGTGGTCGTGACGCGCCTCGACCACGACGCCAACATCCGCCCGTGGGTCCAGGTCGCCGAGTCGGTGGGGGCGACCGTGCGCTGGGTCGACTTCGACCCCGCCACAGGCGAGCTGTCGGTGGATGCCGTCGCCGCCCAGCTCAGCGAACGCACCCGGCTCGTCGCGACGACCGCCGCGTCCAACCTCATCGGCACCCGCCCCCCTGTGTGCCGGATCGCCGACCTCGCCCACGAGGTGGGGGCGTTGCACTGGGTCGACGGCGTGCACGCCACCGCCCACGCGTCGGTCGACCTGCCGGCCCTCCACGCCGACGCGTGGACGTGCTCGCCGTACAAGTTCATGGGGCCGCACTGCGGGGTGCTGGCCGCCGACCCGGCACTCCTCGAGACCCTCCGGCCGGACAAGCTGATGCCGTCGACGGATGCCGTCCCGGAGCGGTTCGAGCTCGGCACGCTCCCCTACGAGCTGATGGCCGGGACGACGGCGGCGGTCGACTTCATCGCCGGCCTGTCGGAGGCCGACGCCGAAGGCACCCCCGGCTCGCGGCCGGCGGCGGCCGGCGCCAGCCGTCGCGAGCGGATCGAGCTCGCCATGAAGGTCGTCCACGCCCACGAGGGGGCGCTCCTCGAGGTCCTCGAGCCGGCGCTGCGTGAGCTGCCAGGCGTGACCGTGTACAGCAACGCGGGCTCGCGCACACCGACACTCCTCTTCACCGTCGAAGGTCGGGACCCGCAGGAGGTCCGTGCTGCCCTGGCCGAGCGTGGCGTGAACGCGCCGGCGGGCCACTTCTACGCGATCGAGTGCTCCCGCCACCTCGGCCTCGGCGACACCGGCGGTGTGCGGGTCGGCCTGGCTCCCTACACCTCCGAGGACGACGTCGACCGTCTCGTCACCGGCCTCACCGAGATCGTCCGCTAGGCACGGGGGACACCATGGCACCGCGCGACCACGACCCCGTTCTCATCACCGGCTGCTCCACGGGGATCGGCCGTGCCACCGCCTCCGCGCTCCTGGACGCCGGCCACACGGTCTGGGCGACGGCCCGCCGGCCCGACACCCTCTCCGACCTCGAGGCCCTCGGCGCGCACGTCACCGCCCTCGACGTGACCGACGAGGAGTCCATGCGCTCGGCCGTCGCCGAGGTCGAGGGCGTCCACGGTGCCGTCGGCACCCTCGTCAACAACGCGGGATACGGCGAGTACGGCGCGGTGGAGGAGGTCGACCTCGACAAGGTCCGTGCGATGTTCGAGACCAACGTCTTCGGCCTCGCCAGGATGTGCCAGCTCGTCCTCCCGGCCATGCGCGAGCGGGGCCGCGGGCGCATCGTCAACATCAGCTCGATGGGCGGCCGGATGACCTTCCCGCTCGGCGGGTACTACCACGCGACCAAGTACGCCGTCGAGGCCATCAGTGACGCCCTGCGCGTCGAGGTCACGCCCTTCGGCGTGGGGGTCGTCGTCGTCGAGCCGGGGGTCACGCGCAGCGCCTTCGAGGAGACGATCGGGGGCTCGCACGGTCTGGCGGCTCACGACGACAGCCCGTATGCCGGGATGCGGGCGGCCGTGAGCGCGAGCAACGCCGACGCCTACGGGAACCAGCGCGTGGCGACGTCGTCGGACAGCGTCGCGAAGGTGATCGTCCGGGCGGTGGAGGCGGACAGGCCCCGGACCCGCTACCTGCTGACCCCCGCCGCCCGCGCCATGGTCACCACGAGGACGGTCGGCGGCGACCGGCTGTGGGACGCCCTCGTCCGTCGCCAGATCGGGCTCTGATGGTCGCCCTCCTCGAGCCGCTCGAAGCCCCGGTCCACCCCGTCGAGGCGCTGCGCCGGATCAGCTTCCTGCTCGAGCGGACCCGGGCCGGCACGTACCGGGTCGAGGCGTTCCGCAACGCCGCCAAGACGCTCAAGACGCTCGACGCCGCGGAGCTGAGGGAGCGGGCGGCTGCCGGCACCCTGCAGCAGCTGCCCGGCATCGGCAAGTCCACCAGCGGCGTCATCACCGAGGCGCTGCAAGGCGACCTCCCGGCATACCTGGTGTCATTGCAGGAGAAGGCCGGTGGTCCGTTGGTGGATGGCGGGGACGAGCTGTATGCCGCGCTCCGCGGGGACTGCCACCTCCATTCCGACTGGAGCGACGGCGGCTCCCCCATCGACGAGATGGTGATGACCGGCATCGAGCTCGGTCATGGCTGGCTCGTCCTCACGGACCACAGTCCCCAGCTGCGGGTCGCCAACGGCCTGACGGCGGAGCGGCTCACCCAGCAGCTGGGAATCGTCGACGCCATCGACCGGTCCCTCCGCGGCCGCTTCCGGTTGCTCAAGGGGATCGAGGTCGACATCCTCGACGACGGGTCCCTCGACCAGACCGAGGCCATGCTGGCCCAGCTCGACCTCGTGACGGCATCCGTGCACAGCAAGCTCCGCATGAACGCGGGGCCGATGACCGCGCGGATGGTGACCGCCGTGTCCAACCACAGGGTCAACGTCCTGGGCCACTGCACGGGCAGGCTCGTCACCGGGTCGCGGGGGATCCGCCCGCAGTCCGACTTCGACGCGCAGGCGGTCTTCGAGGCCTGCGCCGAGCACGGGACGGCCGTCGAGATCAACAGCCGCCCCGAGCGCTGCGACCCACCGGACGAGCTCATCCTCCTCGCCCTGGAGATCGGCTGCCTGTTCTCGATCGACTCGGACGCCCACGCACCCGGGCAGCTCGACATGAAGGCCTACGGCTGCGAGCGAGCGGAGCGACTCGGCGTGCCGTGGGACCGCATCGTCACGACGTGGGATGCCGAACGCCTGCTCGCGTGGGCCAACCCCGGCTGACCCGACGCCGGGTCAGGCGCTCTCCCGGAACCGCCCTTCGAGATCCTGGCGCAGTGTCCGCACGTCGACGTCGAGAGCTCGCAGCAGTGCTCGGGTGTCGGCGTCGTCGGCGCGCAGGATGCCGCGGGCGAGGTGCTCCCCACGGACCTCCCTGCTCCGGTCGCGGATGGCCTCGCGCAGCGCAAGCTCGATGGACTTCTTCGCGGCGGCGCCGAAGCGCGGCGGCCGTCCTCCCCAGGAGAAACGCAGGCGACCATGGCGACCGACCGGCTCGTCGGTGATGACGTCATCGGTGTCTGCGCCCTCGCCCACCCGGGTGGGATCGTCGAGCGCCCCCTCACCGAAGGACGCCTCGACGGCCCGGCGGATCGCGCCCAGGTCGATGCCGAGGGACCGAAGCGCGTCGGCGTCGTCGTCGTCGAGTGGATGCCGTGCCGCGCCCTTCTCGGCCTCGCCGAGGCGTCCGAGGCCTGCGATCCGCTCCGCCTCGATTCCGTGGCGCCGGAGCAGCAGGGGAACGGGACCGTCGCCGCGGGCGAGCTCGCTGAGGAGGTGCATCGGGGTCACCTCCTCGGCACCGCGCTCGCGGGCGGTCTCGTGTGCGCCGACGACCGCCGCGCGCACCTCTCGGGTCAGGCGTTCGAACACGGCTACCTCCGGGCGTGCTTGCGATGGACGGTCTGCTTGGTGACGCCGAGCGAGTCGGCGATGTCCTGCCAGGACCACCCCTTGGCCCTGGCGTTCCGGACGTGGAGCGCCTCGAGGTTCTCGAGCAGCCGGCGGAGGGCAGCAACCGCACGCAGCCCCACCTGGGGGTCGGTGCTGTCGAGGTCCTCGGCGAGGTCGGTGGGGGAGCGCGACATTCCGTCAGCATATGCTGACGGCAGTTCACGTGTCAACATGTGCTGACGCCGCGAGGCGGCCGTGCTGGGGCCCTGCGACCGGGCCGACGGTGTTTTGGTGAGGGCGCGCCCCGTCCCCTATGCTTTCCGAGTCCTCGACGGATCCGAGCGCTGCGCGCTGCGCGACCTTGAGGCCCGGTCGAGGTCGGGTCCCCATCGTCTAGCGGCCCAGGACCCCGCCCTTTCACGGCGGTAGCACGGGTTCGAATCCCGTTGGGGATACGCATGGCCTTGGCTCACCAAGGCCCCGTAGCGCAGTTGGTTAGCGCGCCGCCCTGTCACGGCGGAGGTCGCGGGTTCGAGTCCCGTCGGGGTCGCTCCGGGATGATGCGGTCGGAGAGATCCGGCCGTGTCGTCTCGTCCGGCCAGGTAGCTCAGTTGGTACGAGCGTCCGACTGAAAATCGGAAGGTCGGCGGTTCGACCCCGCCCCTGGCCACCAGAAGATACGCGGTTCCTCTCGTTTCAGCATGGTGATCCAAGCCCTGCGATCCGGACATGCTCGCACTGTGCTCACGGCGATGACATCGGCACCAGGGACTCTCCAGCGCATCACCGGGCGGCGCTCCTGAGGTGGCCGACGCATTCGTGGACGTTCCGCCTGGGCCGACGAGGCGTACTGGTGTTCCTGCTGCATCGCTGGCACGCTCGGAACGTGCCAGATCCGGTGGATGCCGTCGCCGTCGGGGGCCCGCGTGACGGCCCAGACGCCGGGGACCAGTGAGCGACGTCGAGGTTCTCGGTCGAATCGGCCCAGAGGGGCCCTCGCTCTTCGTTCTGTACACGGGCGGGACCTTCGGCATGGGCGCGGACGCCTCTGGATCACTGGTGCCGCTCGACCTGCGGGACATCCGAGACCATCTGCCATTCCTTCGACGGCTGCCTCTTGCACTGACCGTCGCGACATTCGTCCATCCCATCGACTCGTCTTCCATGCGCCCATCGGACTGGATCGACATCGCCGACGCCATCGTCGACCAGGCGCCCGGGCACGCGGGAGTGGTGGTGCTCCATGGCACCGACACGATGGCCTATACGGCGTCCGCCCTCAGCTTCCTGCTTGAGGGGATCGATATCCCCATCGTGCTGACCGGAGCACAGCGGTCGGTCACGGAGCTCCGATCGGATGGCCGGGAGAACCTGGTGACCGCCCTCGCGATCGCTGCCGGACACCTTCGCGGCGATGTCCTCGTGCCAGAGGTGACGGTCTTCTTCGCCGACCTCCTTCTCCGCGGGAACCGGTCGGTGAAAGTGCACGCCGACAGCTACCACGGCTTCGCGTCACCGAACCTTCCGCCTTTGGCGACTGCCGGTGTGTCGATCGAGTTCGCCTCGAACGTGATCCGGGCCCCGAGCGCCGGGCCCATCCGGCGCAACGGCGGCATGAGCTCCGATGTGACCGGGATGCGGCTCCATCCCGGGATCGACGGATACGACCTCGAGGCGGCCCTGGCGCGGCCGGGCCTGCGGGGGTTCGTCCTCGAGGCCTACGGTGCGGGGAACGGCCCCACCGCGCAGTGGTTCCTCAACCACGTCCAGTCCGCCGCCGAGCGGGGGGTCGCCGTCGTCGTCACGACACAGTGCCGGGCGGGGAGTGTCGTCGGTGGTCGTTATGCCTCCGGTTCGGCACTTCTTGCCGCCGGTGCAGTCCCGGGAGGCGACATGACCTTCGAGGCCGCTCTCACCAAGCTCATGGTCCTCACGGACCGTCATGGTGTCGGCGACGTGCGCCGGCTGATGCAACAGGACCTGGCGGGCGAGCTGAGCGTCTGAACCGCACCTGCAGACACCCGGACACGTGGGGGCCTGCCTCCCCAT
>CALCXF010000059.1 GCA_937907685.1 uncultured Nostocoides sp. | reverse complement strand
CCCCGGTTCCCCCATGCCGGTCAGTGGAGACGTTCCCACCGGGGATGAGTGCCTGACCCTCCGATGAGTGTGGCAGGCCGGGAGCGACAACTCTTCGTATCGCTGTGAAGCGGTGACTGGCAATAGCTCAACCGGGCTATTGCCACCCGGGAGGCGTTGGTGTCAAGGTCCGGAGCAGGGCGCGCCGCAGGGGCCGCCTGCACACCAGGAGTGCTGCGAAGAGGTGACGTCTCCGTCGCCACGGTGGTGGTGCTCCAGAAGGGGATTCACCATGCATCGTTTCGCCTCGCGTCTCGGCCAATCGATCGCCGTGGCAGCCGCTCTCGGTTTGGCCACGGCGACCACCGCAGCCGCCCACGAGTGTTACAACGCCAGCCGGTCGGAGCAGGGCAACCTCAAGGCCGGCACGCACTCCAACACGTGGGTCACCCTCGTGGTGGCCGACCTCATCGCCGAGGAGGTCGACGCGGGGCTATACGACGCAGAGACCGGTGAGTGCATCATCGACGCGTACGAGGAGTCCGGCGGCCGTGCGTCCTTCACGATCAAGGTCGTGGGTGGCAAGGACGGCGTCCTCGCTGGGGGCGTCACGAACCAGGAGGTCCTATCCAATGGGAAGGGCATCGACCACGTCTTCGCGGCGTACGGCGAGGCCATCATCGGTGCCTACGTCGGGTGCGGTGTCGAGTTCTGACCTGAGCGCTGACGGTCACCTCCAGGAGAACGAAGCATGACCAACCTGAACGACGTCGGGCCTGCATGCGGCTGTCTTCCCAGGTTGTCTCGACATCGCGAGCGGCATTCTCGTCGAGCGGCATGGGCTGACCGTAGACGAGGCGCGTGGAGCCGTGAGGCGCTCTGCGGAGCGCAGAACGCCACGGTGCATGTCATCTCGCGGAACATCATGAACTCCGCGAGCATCGGCCCGGCCAACGCCCGGGACAACGACTGACCTCGTCGCCGCCCAACGGTTCCTCGTCCGCGGAGCGCGTCGTGAACCCGGGGCGCGCCTGCCGCCGGGCGGCCTTGTCACGTCGGGGGTTGCCCCGTGTCTGCAACCTCGGCGGCAACGTCCTCCAGGTTGCGGTCGGAGTTCTGCGTCACAAATCGCAGGACGTCGAATGCCTGCTCGCGGGTCAGACGCCGGTGGGCCATGAGCACGCCGACCGCGATGCCAATCTGCCTGTTGCTTTGCAGGGCCGCTACGAGGTTCTCCGACCTTTGCTGCGCCTGGGTGGCCGTCACGAGGAGGGCGCAGTGCGTGGCCAGGAGCCTGGCGCGGTCCACGTCCGCCTCCGTGAACGCGTCGGCCTTGGTGGAGAACAAGTTCAGCCCGGCGATGGTGTCGGTCTCATCCAGCAGGTGCAGCCGCAGGGCCAGCATGCTGTTGACGCCGAAACGCTCGTTGGCCTGCTCTCCGAACGGGCGCCATCTCGGCTCCGCGGCCACGTCCCCGGTGAGAAAGATCCCGTCCTCGAGAACCGCGTCGACGCAGGGCCCGCTGCCGTTCTCGTACTGCAGCAGGTCCACCCCGATGGCACTCGGGTCACTGCTCGCCACCGTCTGGAAGTGGCCGCCACGGAGCGTCGTCACGCTGGCCCAGTCGGCGGTCGGAAGGAGACGGACCGCCTGCTTAACGAGCAACTCGAGACTCACACCGGAGTCGTTGTCGCGGGTGTCCCGCGTCAGCTGGCCCAGGACCTCAGCGGTCCTTCGGAGGTCTTGGTGATCCTCGGGCCAGGCGTCGATGCCGCGCTTGCTTGCTGTCGTCACGTGGCCCAGCATCCCCCATATTGGGATCGTGCGCGCTCTTTCCCACGGGCCGGAGGCCAGAGCCCGGCAGAAGATGGGAACCCGGCGGCGTTGGCGGAGGTCCCGGGGCGGTTCTACGTGCGCCTCATCGGTCGTGCCGCACCCGTTGGGTGCACTGATTGCGCCCTCGCCAGCGTGCTAGGTCACCGGCCTGGCGAGGGCGTCCTACCGTCGCACATCACCGCGCTCGCTTCGGCGCTTCTGTGCCACCGAGGCGGTGGCTCCGACACGGCTGACGTGTCGGGCGCGCAAGGCGCTAGGGCCTTGTGTCGACTAGGGAGCCACGGGTAGGGGGTGCGCAACCGCGTCGATCTAAGGGAAGTGTCGAGCGGCCAGGCGTCCCCGGAAGCGCGCATTGATCACCCGGGTAACCGGGGACGCCGCGCCCCTCGCCCTGTGCCAGCATGGCCGGGTGCTGATGTACGCCCTCCACGACTAAGACCCTGACCACGGCGACCGTGGGAGAACATGGGAGGGCAAGGCCGGCTCGACGTAAGTAGGGAGTGAACGTGACAAACGATTCCGGAAACGGGAAGGCGTCGCAGGAGCCAGCCCGGCCCCACCCTGACCTGCAGAGTCTGAACAGGCTTGTCGGCACCTGGAGGGTGTCGGGCGAGGCGGAGGGGACTGTCACCTACGAGTGGACAGAAGGAAGCTTCTTCCTGCTCCAGCACGTCGACCTGGGCGGTAACAAGGGTCTGGAGGTCATCGGTCACGAACACCGGTACGGGGAGGATCCTAGTGCCGACATCAAGTCGCGCTACTACGGCTTCTCCGAAGGCGAGACGCTGGACTACACCTACGAGATCGAGGACGACACGCTCACCATCTGGATGGGTGAACGGGACTCCCCGGCGTACTACGAGGGGACCTTCAGCGAGGACGGCAAGATACTCACCGGCGCCTGGCACTACCCGGGCGGCGGCGGCTACTCCACGGTGTCGACCCGGATCTGAAGCGGGCAGGGCCCGGCGAGACGCGCTCACCAAGGCGGTCAACCCGTGCTCATGCCAATGCACCCTTGCGCGAGAAGCGCATCACCAGCACCTCCCGCGTCCTGAAGCGAGGACGACATGACGGCGACCTACGCGGCATGACGGGCGGGATCCCAGGGCTGGTCGCTCTTGGAACTGTCAGGATGCGCCGCAAAGGGATTGGACGACCATGTCGGGCCGCTCACCCGTTACACCTTTGGCGACTGGCTGACCGTTGTCTCCACCGAACCCTGTGCCCGGCGAGCTCAGGTCGGCACACTATGACCCATGCCCGACCGCGGTGCACGTCTCCCGCCGATGCCGCCCCTGCCCGGCGCGGCCCCGGGCGTGCAGCCGTTTGTCCCGCTCACTTCGATCAGCACCCCAGAGGCCGCCCGCGCCGCGCTGACTGCCGAAGCGAACACCAGCGTCATGGACCCGGTCGGGATGCGCCGGCTGTGGGTGCGCGAGCTGGACCTCCTGGTGGTGGCAGCCCTGGTCGTCGGGGGGGTCGTCGCCGGCGTGCAGTTCAACACCAACGGGCACACACCGGGCTGGTGGCTCATCCTGTTCCCTCTGGCAATCTTGGTGCACCTCAGCGCCGGCTACCTACCTTCAGCCCTGAGCCGATCGCTACCCGCTCCTGAGCTCATCCCACGCTTCGGCCCGGCCCGGCTGCGCTGGTACCGCCAGCTGCGCCACCAGTCCTCGGTCGTGCCCGCGCCGGCGCAGTGGCCACCAGGCGCCGAGGCCTACGCGTTGCTCAGCGCGGCTGCCACCGTACAGTCCATTGCCCCCAGCTGGTTGTGTGAACGGGTCGCCCTCCCGCCCGACGTGGGCGCCCAGTGGGTGGCCGAGCTGCGATGGGAAGGTGCAGTCCATCGCCCCCGGCTGGCTGTGTGAACGGGTCGCGCTGCCGCCCGACGTGGGCGCCCAGTGGGTGGCCGAGCTGCGATGGCAGGGCTGGCTCGCTGGCGGCGGGCGCCGCCTCGGCCTGGCGTCGCTACCCGAGCTGCATCTGCAGGTCACCCCTGCTGGCCTGGCAGGGCTGGACGCTGAGTGGGCCCGCCTCACCGCACTGGCCGCCACTTCAGGTCCAAGGGTCACTCCGCGGCAGCTGCGTGAAAGTCTGACGCCAGCCTGGAATCGGTTGAGGATGTGAACGTGCTGAAGGTCTTGCTCGGCGTTGGACTAGCCTTGGTCGCTGTTGGTGTGGCGCTCATTCCGCTGCCGGGCCCCGGTTTCGTCGTCCGTCAGGCGGCGTCACCGTTGCCGCTGTGGCGGCTGGCCTCCTGCGGAAGCGCCCCGACCGCACCTAGCGCGGCTGTGAGGACGACCTAGCACGGTGAACGGGTGACGATCGCGGTGGTGGTCATGTTCCTCCTCGCGCGGGTCGGATATGACCGAGCCCTCCGGCACGCATCCGGCACAAGATCGGCTCCTGACCGACGTTTCCGCAGGTCAGGAGCCGCTCCGTTCGGTGGGCGATACTGGGTTTGAACCAGTGACCTCTTCCGTGTCAAGGAAGCGCGCTACCACTGCGCCAATCGCCCCTTCGGGGTACTGCTCGAGGTGGAGACGGGATTTGAACCCGTGTACGCGGCTTTGCAGGCCGCTGCCTCGCCTCTCGGCCACTCCACCGTGGGGGCGGCTAACCCTCCGAGCGGATGACCGGCCTCGAACCGGCGACCTCAACCTTGGCAAGGTTGCGCTCTACCAACTGAGCTACATCCGCGCGCACCACTCAGCGCTCTCCCGAACCCGTGCGGCGTGCTCCGAGACAGTATCCGATTGCCGCAACGAACTCCAAACCGGCTGCAGGCCCCTCTGACCGGCGCCTGTCAGCGCTCGACATCGACCCGTGGGCCGGCCTCCCGAGCGGTGTCGCCCTCGTTCGGTGGAGGGTCGGAGCGGGCCCGGGATCGGGCTCGTGACCCGTGCTCTATCGGCGTCATCGGCTGCCGAGCCGCCTCGCGGAGCGAGGCAAGATCCAGGTCGCCGACGACCGGGCCGTAGCCGTCGAACGGGTCATCCCCGGCAACGGCAGCCTCTGGACCTCGACGGGACCCTTGCAGCCTGACCCAGGCCACGAGGCGCTGACGGAGGCTCCGGTCCTCCTCCGCAGGCCACAGCTCGCGGATGCCGGCGTTCACCGCCGCCCCGATGAGCACCGCGATCGCGAGTGCGTAGAGCCAGATGAGCAGCACGATCGGCGCCGACAGCGGACCGTAGATCGAAGTTCCCCCGAGGGAGGCCGCGATCGTTCCCCGCACGACATACGACGCCAGCAGCCAGATGACGAGGGTGACGGCAGCACCCGGCACGTCACGGAGCCAGGGCGCCCGGTTCGGTGTGGAGACGTGGTAGAGGCTCGTGAGACCACCGACGGTGAGGAGGGTGACGATCGGCCAGTAGAGCACGGTGAGTGTGTCCCACGGCTCGGGCAGGATCTCACCGAGGAGGCTGGGTCCCAGGAACACGAGCGGGATGGTGATGATGCCGAGCACGAGAGCGAGCAGGTAGAGCGAGAAGGAGAGCGCGCGTGTCTGCACGATGCCGCGAACGCCGGACTGCCCGTACATGATCGAGATCGTGTCGACGAAGACGTTGAGGGCGCGCGACCCCGACCACAGCGAGAGCACGAACCCCAGCGAGAGCAGGTCGAAGCGTCCGTCTCGGAGGACGTCGTCCACGGTGGGACCCAGTGTCGAGTCGATGATCTCCTTGGTGAGGAAGTTGGACGCGTACTCGTTGATGTCTCTGCGCACCTGCGCGACGGCCTCCGGACCGAGCATCCGTCCGACATAGCCGAGGCCACCGAAGAGCCCGAGGACGAGAGGCGGTAGCGACAGCAGTGCGAAGAAGCCGGCCTCCGACGCAAGTCCGGTCACGCGGTACCGCAGGCTGATCCGGATCGTCGCAACGATCAGCCGGGCGAGCGGGAGCAGCCCGGGAAGGCGGGACAGCGCCCGCCGGAGGCGTCGCCTCACGTCCGTCACCCGGCCCACGGTAGCCGCCGTACGCTCGAGGCGTGCACACCCACACCGTCGCCAACGTCGTCGCGCCACCTGCGCACCTCGACGTCCTGACGACCGATGCGCCCCTGACGGAGGCCGTCGAACGCTGGGTCACGCCAGCCGACCCCGAGGGCGCGGACGAGGTCAGGGATCTCGGCGCCTTGGCCGGGACCACCATGGTCCGCGAATGGGGTGAGCAGGCGGACCACATCACTCCCGTCCTCCACACGCATGCGCCGACGGGCGAGCGGATCGACGAGGTCGAGTACCACCCGGCATACCACCACCTGATGGAGGTCGCCGTGGGTCGAGGTCTGACGGCCGAGCCATGGACGCGCCCCGCCGGCCAGGGCGCGCACGCGCGGCGCGCCGCCGGGTTCGTCGTCTGGTCGCAGGTGGAGGCGGGACATCTGTGCCCGGTCTCGATGACCTATGCCGCCGCCCCTGCGCTCACTGCGGAACCGGCACTTGCTGCCCGCTGGCTCCCCGGGCTCGCCTCTCGTGCGTACGACCCGGTGCTGCGCCCGATGGCCGAGAAGCCTGGCCTCACGGTCGGCATGGGGATGACCGAGAAGCAGGGCGGCTCCGACGTGCGCGCCAACACGACGACGGCGGTCGCCACCCCCGGTGGTCCCCTGCAGGGCGAGACCTACCGGCTCACCGGTCACAAGTGGTTCTGCTCCGCGCCGATGAGCGACGCCTTCCTCGTCCTCGCTCGGACCGACGCCGGCATGGGATGCTTCCTCGTGCCCCGGGTGGTCGATGACGGCGCACGCAACGTCATCCGTCTCCAGCGGCTCAAGGACAAGCTCGGGAACCGGTCGAACGCCTCCTCGGAGATCGAGCTCGACGGCACCTGGGCGGTGCGTGTCGGGGATGAGGGCCACGGCATCCGGACCATCCTCGGCATGGTGGCCTCGACGCGGCTCGACTGCATCCTCGGTTCCACGGCGACGATGCGCGCGGCCCTCGTTCGAGCTGTGCACCATGCGCGGCACCGCAGGGCGTTCGGTGCGCTTCTCGTGGACCAGCCCCTGATGCGGAACGTCCTCGCCGACCTCGCCCTCGAGACCGAGGCCGCCACGGTCCTGGGGATGCGGCTCGCCCATGCCGTCGACGCCGGTGAGGACGACCTCGTCCGGCTCGGCGTGGCGTTGGGCAAGTACTGGGTGTGCAAGCGCACGGCCCCGATGGTCGCCGAGGCCTTGGAGTGTCTCGGCGGCAACGGCTACGTCGAGGAGAACGGGCTGGCTCGCCTCTACCGCGAGGCGCCGCTCAACTCCATCTGGGAGGGGTCCGGCAACGTCAACGCCCTCGACGTGGTGCGCGCGCTGACCCGCGAGCCGTCGTCCCTCGCGGCCCTCGGCATGGAGCTGGCGCTCGCCCGGGGCAACGACGCGGTGCTGGACGTCGCCATCGACGAGTGCACAGCAGCCGCAGGCGTCGCCCTCGACCCCGCAGCGCCCTGGTCCGCCCGACGCCTGGTCGAGCGGCTCACCCTCACCTTTCAGGCGGCTCTGCTCGTGCGGCACTCCCCCGGTGTCGTCGCCGACACGTTCGTCGCGAGCCGCCTGGGCGGTGACCACGGCATGACCTTCGGCACCCTCGGCAGCGGGGTCGGCCCCACCGCGGCGCGCCAGCTCATCGATCGAGCCCTACCGGCCTGACCGCGGGTGCAGCCACCGCAGGCGTCGGCGAGGCGACGAGCCGCGGTCAGGGGGTGAGCGCGAGCCGCGCCTTCTCCGCCTCGACGTCGAAGTCGGCGGCCGGCCACTGGGGATCCATGGCCTCGAGGTGCTCGAGGAGCAGGTTCGTCACGGCGAGCCGGGCGTACCACTTCTGGTCCGCGGGCACGACGAACCACGGCGCGTGATCGGTGGACGTCTTCTCGAGGGCGGCCTGGTACGCCTGCATGTACTCCGCCCAGTGCGCGCGTTCGTCCACGTCGGCCGGCCGGTACTTCCAGTGCTTGTCCTCCCGCTCCAGGCGCTCGGTGAGGCGGGCCTTCTGCTCGTCGCTCGAGATGTGGAGCATCACCTTGACGACGGTCGTCCCGCCCTCGACGACCTCCCTCTCGAAGGCGTTGATCTGCGCGTAGCGGCGGGACCACGTCGTCCGCGGGAGAAGGTCGTGCACGCGCACGATGAGGATGTCCTCGTAGTGGCTGCGGTCGAAGACACCGATGTCCCCGGGCGTGGGCAGCGCACGGCGGATGCGCCAGAGGAACGGGTGACGCTTCTCCTCGGAGGTGGGGGCCTTGAACGAGGTGATGTCGACCCCTTGGGGGTCGACGGCACCGACGACGTGACGCATGATGCCCCCCTTGCCCGAGGTGTCCATGCCCTGGATGACGAGCAGCACTGAGCGACCCCCACCGCCCTTGGACTCCGCGTACAGCCGCTCCTGGAGGTCCCCGAGCCGCGACTGGAGCTCACCCATGAGCCCCTCCCCGGCATCCTTGTCGCCGGCGAAGTTCGGCGTGGAGCCGGTGTCGACGTCCAGGAGGCTGAAGCCCGAGCCGACCCGAAGCATCTGCGACCACGGGACCTGCTTGACCGCCTCGTCCTTGCGGGCCTTCTCGGCCTTCTTGCGTTTCTTGTCCGCCTTCTTGGCGGCCTTGCCGGTGAGCTCGTCGTCGGAGTTCACCTTCGCGTCCGGCAACGCACCGTTCTCGGCGACCTCGGATGCCGGGATGGTGCCGCCCCCGTCCGCAGACGTCGCGTCCTTGCCGGTCTTCTTCTTCTTCGCGCCCTTGGCCATCGGCGCATCCTTGCAGACCGGGAGGTCGGGGCGCGGACAGCGGTGCATGGGACCGCAACGACGTGGGTGCAACACTTCCGAGCATGCGCGTCCTCCTCGATCCGCGTCGCCCCGCGCGCCCGGGGGCCAAGGTCCCGGTGGCCGAGCTCGTCGAGCTCTACTCGTTCCCGACCTCTCGTCGGTGGGTCCGCTCGAACTTCGTGACCACTCTCGACGGATCGGCGGTCGGATCGGCGGTCGGAGCCGACGGGCGGAGCGGCACGGTGAACACGCCACCGGACAACCGCGTCTTCGCCCTCCAGCGCGACCTCTGCGACGCAGTGCTCGTCGGCTCGGGGACGGTCGAGGCGGAGGGCTACGAGCGCATCACCGCAACGCGGCGGCGGGCCGTTCCCCCGGCACTCGTCGTCGTGAGTGGCTCGGCGCGCCTCCCCGAGGGCCTTCGGACACCGCGGAAGGCTCGAGGGGCAGGGTTGCTCGTGACCTGCAGTGCCGCTGGCGCGGCCCGGCTCGCCCACTGTCGTGAGGCGCTCGGCGAGGATGCCGTGCTCGTCGCCGGTGAGGAGCACGTCGACCTCCGGACAGCCCTCGACGCGCTGGCAGCCCGGGGGCTGCGGCACGTCGTCTGCGAGGGCGGTCCCACGCTCCTGTCAGCGGTGCTGGCCGCCGGCGTCCTCGACGAGATGGCACTCACCCTGGCGCCGACGGTCGTCGGTGGGGCCGGGCCACGAGTGACCGACGGAGCCCCACTCAACCCGCCGGACGGCATCCCCCTGCGTCCCCACCTCCTCCTCGAGGAGGCCGGAACGCTGCTCGGCCTCTGGCGCGTCCGACGCTAGGGCTGCGCGGCGGCCTCAGAAGGTCCGGGCGGTGGGCCGCCACGGCACGGCCGGGTGGCAGTGACGCTACGTGGCGAACTCGCGGACCACCCGCTCCCATCGCTGCGGGTCGGTGTTCCACTCCTTGCAATGGCGTGCGACGTCCCACTCCTCGAACATCACGAGGTCGGGGCGTACCTCAGCGAGTGCCCGCGACGGCCCCACAGGCACGAACTCGTCGTCAGCGGAGTGGATGACGAGCATGGGGTGGTGCAGCTCGTCGGCGCGCCGCACCCAGTCGGTCTTCGCCAGGTCGACACCCTCGTGCACGCCGACGAGCCGGTGTCCCCAGCGTCGCGCCATCATCGCCCGGGCCAGGGAACCGACGTGAGCCGGCATCCGGTGCTGCTTCGCGTGGTGCGCCAACACGTCCCCCCAGTCGACGACCGGCCCGTCGAGCACCACCCGGGAGACGAGCGAGGACAGCGGCGACCGGTCGAGGAACTGGAGCACGATCGCGGCACCCATCGACCAGCCGACGAGGAGCACCTCGCGGGCGCCGTGCTCCAGGGCGTGCTCGATCGCCGCGTCGACGTCGCGCCACTCCGACAGCCCGAGCGCGTACCGGCCGTCCGGGCCAGCGGGCACGCCCTCGTCGTTGCGATAGCTCGGGACGAGGCATGTCCACCCGGCCGCCAGCAGCGGCGGCAGCGCCCGGACGGCCTCCTCCCGGCGCGCGCCCCGCCCGTGGACGAGAACCGCCCATCGACTGCCGTCACCCTGCTCGGCCGGCACGAGCCAGGCCGGCATCGGACCCAGCTCACCGGCATACGTCACGTGCTCGGTGGCGGCCCCGATGCTCACGTCGGGGGGTGCGCCGTAGTAGTAGGGGTTCCACCGTGCCGGCCCTGGCGCGAGATACCCCCGGTCTACCGCAATGAGCTCCCGCTCCACCCTGCCGGATGCCGGGTCCGTCCCGAGGACGTCCCCGAGCCGGACGTGACCGAAGCCGTCCTCGATCCAGAGGCCGTAGCGACCGGGGACGACCGTCTCCGGTGTGACGTCGAGAACCACGCTCGAGGACCCCGCAGCCCGGATGACCACGTCATCGGGACGGTGCCGGTCAGGGGTGAGCACCTTGCGCGCGAAGTACGCAGCGGCAGCGAGCGACCCGGCCCCGGAGGCCACCGCCGTCGTGGCCCCGACGGCCGCCGTCGCGGTCACCACCTGACGAGCACGCCGCCCCGGCTGGGGTGCCCGTGCGACGACCGGAGCGGCCGGGCGCGAACGCCGCGGACGACCCGGCGCCTCGGGGGTCCTCACCGACTGCCACCCGACAGCACCTGGGAGAGGTCGTAGTTGACCGGCTCCTCCAGCTGCTCGAAGGTGCAGTCCTCGGGCGCCTTGTCGGGCCTCCACCGCACGAACTGCGCGGTGTGCCGGAAGCGGACGCCCTCCATGTGGTCGTAGCGGACCTCGACGACCCGTTCCGGGCGCAGCGGCGTGAAGGACAGGTCCTTGCCGGCCGCCCACCGGCTCTGGGCCGCCGCCTGAGGAGTGCGGGTGCCCTCTTCCAGCGCGGCCCAGTTCCACGGATGGTCGTCGAATGTGGTCACGAGCGGCTGGAGCTCCTCGAGCAGCTCCTTGCGACGGGCCATCGGCAGAGCTCCGATCACCCCCACGGAGAGCAGTGTGCCCTCGGCGTAGATCCCGAGAAGCAACGAGCCGACGGCGTCGGGGCCCGACTTGTGCGTCCGGTAGCCGGCGACGACGCAGTCGGCGGTGCGCTCGTGCTTGATCTTGCTCATCGTGCGCTTGTCGGGCTCGTACGGGCTGTCGAGCTTCTTGGCGACGAGCCCGTCGAGCCCTGCCCCCTCGAACTCCCTGAACCAGTCCGCGGCGACCGTGCGGTCGGTCGTCGCAGGCGTGAGGTGGATCGGGGCCTGCGCGCCGGCCAGCGCCCGCTCGAGCAGCGCCCGCCGTTCGTGGAAGGGGCGCGCGGTGAGGTCCTCGTCACCGAGTGCGAGGAGGTCGAACGCGACGAAGCGGGCCGGCGTCTCGACCGAGAGCTTCGTGACCCGGCTGACGGCAGGGTGGATGCGCTGGCTCAGCAGGTCGAAGTCGAGGCGGTCCTCTCCCGGCCGCACGACGATGATCTCGCCGTCGACGACGCACTTGTCGGGCAGGTTGCCGAGCGCCGCCTCGAGGATCTCGGGAAAGTACCGCGTCATCGGCTTCTCGTTGCGGCTGCCGATCTCCACGAGGTCACCGGACCGGAAGACGATGGACCGGAAGCCGTCCCACTTCGGCTCGAAGCTGACGTCCTGGCCGTCGAGTGCCTCGATGCCCTTCACCGGCTTGGCGAGCATCGGGGCGACCGGTGGCACGACCGGCATCGCCCACCGCTCGCGCTCGTCGGCATCGCGCTCGGCCTTGGGCGCGAGGTACTCGGCATCCGCCTTGTCGGACCGACGCTTGCTCGGCTGGACCCGCGGTGGCTCCCCCGGCATCTTCGGGTAGTCCGGAGGGAAGTTGAGCTCCCCCAGGCCACGTTCCTCGACGTCCCGCTGCCACAGGGCCAGCGCACCGGTCACGTCCCCGGTCTTGGCACCCATGCCGGCCCAGGCGTCACCACGGTCCTCCAGCACGTCGGGAACGGTGAGGACGGTGAAGTCCCCTGGGGACACGGTGGACAGCTCGGTCCAGGTCACCGGCATCGACACCGGTGCACCGGGCAGTGGTCGTGGGCTGTACGCGGAGGCGATGGTCCGGTCGCGGCAGGCCTGGTTGAAGTCGACGAAGATGCGTTCCCCCCTCTCCTCCTTCCACCACGCGGTCGTGACGAGGTCGGGAAGCCGGCGCTCGAGCTCTCGCGCGATGGCGATGACCCCGTGGCGCACCTCGAGGAACTCGTGGGTGGGGGCGATCCGCGCGTAGACGTGCACTCCACGGTTGCCGCTCGTCTTCGCCCAGCCGGTGAGCCCGACCTCGGTGAGCACCTCGCGCAGGGTGTGGGCCGCCTCCACGGCGTCCGCGAAGGTCCGGCCCGGTTGGGGGTCGAGGTCGATCCGTAGCTCGTCGGGGTTGTCGTTGTCCGCCGTCCGCACGGGCCACGGGTGGAACGTCACCGTGTTCATCTGTACCGCCCACACGGCGGTGGCGACCTCGTCGACGACGATCTGCGGGTGGCGGCGCCCGCTCGGGTAACGGCACGACACCGTGCGCACCCACTCGGGCATGCCCTTGGGCGGGTTCTTCTGGTAGAACTCCTCGCCGTCGACGCCGTCCGGGAAGCGCTGGAGCGTGATCGGACGGTCCCCGATGTGCTGGACGAGGGGGTCGCCCACCGCCACGACGTAGGCGGCGAGGTCACCCTTCGTGATGCCGGCATCCGGCCACATCAACCGGTCGGGGCTGCTGAGCCGCACCTGCCGGGCGCCCTCGGGCCCCTCGACCTCCAGCACCTGAGCGTCCGCCATGCGGCGAGCCTAACGAGGGTCGCCGACGGGGCGACAGGTGACGGGCCGGTTTCGGCGGGGACATGTGGGAACCATCCGACGCGTCGCGATGTTGGTCAGGACATGACGACGAAGCCGACCGACCGTTCGTACGCCGTCGACCGCACCGAGGAGGAGTGGAAGGCCGCGCTCACGCCGGAGGAGTACCACGTGCTCCGCCAGGCGGGCACCGAGCGGCCCTTCACCGGTGAGTACACCGACGCGAAGACCGAGGGCGTCTACGCGTGCCGGGCCTGCGGGACCGAGCTCTTCGCCTCCGAGACCAAGTTCGAGAGCCACTGCGGGTGGCCCTCGTTCTTCGCGCCGCTCGCCGGGGACACCGTGGAGTACATCGAGGACCGCTCCCTCCCCGGTCGGCCGCGCGTGGAGGTGCGGTGCGCACACTGTGGCAGCCACCTCGGCCACGTCTTCGAGGGCGAGGGCTACGACACCCCCACCGACCAGCGCTACTGCATCAACTCGGTCAGCCTCACGCTGCGCCCGGCCGCTCAGGACAAGTAGCCCTCCAGGCTGCGCCACGCCGTGCGGACGTCCTCCGTGTCGGTGTGGGCCGCGTGCAGGTCGCTCGCGTAGATCGCGATGTCGCCGAGGTCCCACGCGAGGCCGTAGAGCTCGAGTGCTCCCGGGTCCAACCGGACGCCGGTGAGCGCCGTGTACTCGGCGGCCACCTTGGCGTCCTCCGCCACGAGCCGCCAGAGGTCGCGCTCCGGCGGTGCGACGAGCAGGGTGTCCCAGTCGACGAGCACGGTTCCGGATGCCGTCGTGACCGTGTTCGCGCGGTGCGGCTCGCCGTGCGTCAGCACCCACCGTTCCTGCGCCGACCGCTGGGCGGCGGCCAGGGTCGTGTGGCGTGCCACCAGGTCGAGCACGTCGCCGCGCCGAGCGCCCAGCAGCAGTCGGAGCTGCTCGCTGAACGGCCCACCGGTCCATGGCCCGCCGTCGTCCCCCGCCACCTCCAGCAGCCTCATGAGCTCGTCGAGCCGCGGAACGGTGAGGTCGTCGACACGGCAACGGGCACGGCATCCGGCTGGTGCGTGGTGCAGCTGAGCGAGGAGGGCGACCACGGCGGAGCGCTCGGCGGGGCTCTCGTACGGCCCCCACGAGTGGGTGCGTCCCTCGACGTGTGGGTGGAGGGCGATGGCGTAACGCACGGTGAGCCTGTGCACGACGTCCCCGCCCGTTGTGGGCACCGGGGCGACGACGAACTCCATGCCTGCGTCGCGCAGTGTCCGGGCCGTCGTCAGGGAGGCGGCCAGCCGGCCCAGCGGGCCCTCGAGCGGCTCGTCGACACGGTGCCGCTTGGCCGTGAGGTCGTCGACAGTGACGAACCAGCGGGCTCCGTCCGCGACGACCCGCCAGTGGTGGCTCCCGAAGCCCACCGCGGCGTACTCGAGGGATGAGACGCGCAGGCCCCAGGCCGAGGCGAGGGCGTCACGGACCTCGTCGTCGGTGAGGTCGGCGGGCCGGGAGAACACCCGACGAACCTACCCAGAGCGCAGAAGGGCCAGGGGGTGCGCATGGCCCCTTTGGGCGGCGCGACCATGTGCGCCGTCCTTCCCGGAGGGAAGCGGGTCAGCGCTGGCGGGTGACGAGCGTGCGCACGGGCACGCGCGGTCCGGTGTAGAACGGCACCTCCTCGCGCACGTGCATCCGCGCCCTGGACGCCCGGAGCTCGCGCATGAGGTCGACGATGCGGTGCAGCTCGTCGGCCTCGAACGCGAGGATCCACTCGTAGTCGCCCAGGGCGAACGACGCGATCGTGTTGGCGCGGACGTCGGGGAAGTCGCGCGCCATCCTCCCGTGCTCGACGAGCATGTCGCGGCGCTCCTGGTCGTCGATCAGGTACCAGTCGTAGGACCGGACGAACGGGTAGACGCAGATGTAGCTCCGCGCCTCCTCGTCGGCCATGAAGGCGGGGATGTGGCTCTTGTTGAACTCGGCCGGACGGTGCAGCGCCGCGACGGACCACACCGGGTCCAGGTGCTCCCCGTATGCCGTGCGCAGGAACGCGTGGTATGCCTCCTGGAGCGCCTCGATCGTCTCGGCGTGCCACCAGATCATGACGTCCGCGTCGGCCCGCAGGCCGGCGACGTCGTACGTGCCGCGGACGATGACGTCGCGGGACGCGAGGTCGGTGAACAGCTCCTCGACCTCGGTCGCGAGCGCGCCGCGGTCCTCGTCGCCGAGAGGTTCGGCGACGGCGAACACCGACCACATGGCGTAGCGGATGGTGTCGTTGATCTCGCGGATCCGGGAGGCGCCGGGCTTGGCAGGGGCGGGGCGGCTGGGCTCGGTCATGCAGGTCGGTCTCCTCGATGGGTGGGGGTCGTGCTGAGGTGGTGGACGGTGGCGGCTGCCGCCCGGGTCGCGGAGGCGATGACGGCGGGCACGCCGACGCCGTCATAGGCGGCGCCGGCCACCTCGAGACCGGGCAGCCGTGCGACCTCGGACCGGACGGCCGCGACGGCGTCCACGTGCCCGACGGCGTACTGCGGGAGCCCGCCGCCCCAGCGCTGGACGTGGGCGTCGACGACGCGCGGAAGCCGGCGCCCGAGCGCCTCGCCGACCTCCGCGACGGACACCTCGACGAGCTCGTCGTCCGCACGTTGGAGGACGGCCTCCTCCCGCGCCCGGCCGACCGAGGCACGCAGGTGGACGAGGTCGGGCGAGAGGTCGCCGGTCCACGCCCACTTGTTCCCGCTGAACGTGCTCGCCTTGATGGTCCGACCCTCCACCGGAGGCACGAGGAACCCCGACCCGGGGAGCGTCCCGAGCCCGGCCCTCTGCACCGCCAGGGTCACGACCGCCGTGGAGGCCGTCTCGACCTCACCGAGCACCCGGGCCGCCGTCGGCGCGTGCGGGGCCAGCAGCCTCCCTGCGGGCGTCGGCGGCACGCAGAGGAGCACCGCGTCCGCGTCCACGACCTCCGGGGTCGCCGCCGAGCCGAGAACGAGCCGCCACCCGTCGCCCACCTGCTCGAGCCGGCGAACGACGGCGAGAGTACGCAGGGCCGCACCTCGGGAGCGCAGCACGTCGGCAACCAGACCCGGAAGGCGGCCGACCCCCCCGACGAGACCGGCGAACGCGGGGCGTGGTCCGCCCCCCTCGGGGCTTGCCGGGCCACTGGCAGGTGCCGCCCTCGAGGGTTGCCGGGCCACTCGCGGGTGCCGCGAGCAGGGTCTCGCCGCGAGTAGCCCTCTCCCACAGGGTTGGCAGGGTGGCCCGCAGGGAGAGCCGACTGGCGTGCCCCGCGTAGACCCCACCGAGCAGGGGCTCGACGAGCCGGTCCACGACGGCCTGTCCGAGCCGGGTTGCCACATACTTCCCCACCGCGACGTCCTCCTGGAGAGCCCCTCCCGGCCACTCCTGCTCGGCACGGAGTCGCTCGACCTCGTCGTCGGCGAGCACGCCCCGGGCCGAGTCCGGATCGGTCGGGACGCCCATCAGCGTGGCGCGGGGCAGGGGGCGCAGGGCGCCGCGAGACCACACCGCGGCGGAGGTCGTCGACGGGGCCACCACGTCGTCGCCAGCCCCGACGCGAGCGGCGAGGGCGACCGCCTCCGGCCGGACAGCCAGCAGCGACTCGGCGCCCACGTCCACGAGATGCCCGGCCACCGGCTCCAACCGCAGCTTGCCGCCCAGCCGGTCGCTCCCCTCGAGCACGGTGACCTCGGCCGTGGGCAGCCCGTCGAGCACCCCCAGGGCTGCAGCCAGACCGGCGATCCCACCGCCCACGACGACGACGTGGGGCCGGGTCGAGACGGCCGAGGTGGGCATGTCCTCAGCCTCTCACGCAGTATGCGGCCGCCCTGCCGGCGGTCTCCGCAGCACCGGCCCTCAGTCGTGACCGGATCGAGACCAGGGTCCCGGAACCGCGGCGGCCGAACGGACGCCGAAGGCTCAGGCACCACGACGAAGGAGACTCACATGCATACACAGGTCCGCCCCACGCGCCGCGTCACGCGCCCGCTCACCACGGCGGTCGCCGCCATCGCCGTCGCGGCCGGGCTGACCGCCTTGGCCGGGTGCAGCACAGGAGGTGCTGACAGCCAGGGCGCGGACTCGGCCGACTCGGCCGGCTCGGCTGTCGAGACCCCGGCAACGGCACAGGGCGGAGACCAGTCGGGCGCCGGCGGAGAAGCCCTTCGCGACACCGGCACCACGGTCCCGGACGCGCCCGCCGTCCTCCCCGCCGTGCAGGACCGCAAGCTCGCCCGGCAGGCGAACATCGCGCTCACCGTGGCGGACGTCGACGCGGCGGCCGCGAAGGTGCGCGCGATTGCCGCAGCCGCTCGGGGCATGGTTCTGTCCGAGGCCATCTCGAGCGAGCCGGAGTCGCCTGACCTCGGCGGCTTCAGCACCATCACCATCTCGGTGCCGACCGGTGCCCTCGACGAGACGCTGGACCGGTTGGCCGCGGTCGGCGAGGTCCACTCACGCAACACCTCGACCGAGGACGTCACCGCGCAGTACGTCGACACGGAGTCCCGAGTGAAGACGATGCAGGCAAGCGTCGAGCGGGTGCGCGCCCTCATGGGGGAGGCCACCCGGCTCGCCGACATCGTCAGCCTGGAGGCCGAGCTGTCGCGCCGCCAGGCCGACCTGGAGTCCCTTCAGACTCAGCTCGCGGCGCTCGAGGACGCGGTCGAACTGGCGCCCATCGAGGTGGCCCTGAGCACCGACGAGACGGCACTGGAGGACCGGGACGACGACACCGGGTTCCTGGCCGGGCTCGCCGCCGGGTGGGACGCCTTCACGACGTCCGTCACGGTGCTGCTCACCGCGCTCGGCGCGCTCCTGCCCTTCGCGGTCCTCGCGGCGCTCGTCGGCGTCCCGCTCGTCGTGTGGTTGCGGCGCCGCGGCACCCGACCGGTGCCGGCGGTCGTGCATCCTGAGCCCCCCAGCGCCTGAGTCAGCGAGCCGAGACCTCGTGGACGAGGTCGACGACGCGGGTCAGGACGTCCGGGTCGGTGTCCGGCAGGACGCCGTGGCCGAGGTTGAAGAGGTGGCCCGGCGCCCCGCGGCCCTCGTCGACGATCTCTCGCACCCTGCGGGCGAGCGGCTCCCAGGGTGCGAACAACAGCGCCGGATCGAGGTTCCCCTGCACGGCATACCGGCCCCGCAGCCGGTCGAGAGCGTCAGCCAGCGACACCCGGTAGTCGACCCCGACGACGTCCGCGCCGGCCTCGCCCATGAGGTCGAGCAGCTCACCGGTTCCGACCCCGAAGTGGATGCGCGGGACGTCGAGGTCGGCGACCGCGGCCAGCGCCCTTGCCGAGTGCGGCTGGACGGATGCCGTGTAGTCTGCGCGGCTCAGCACGCCGGCCCACGAGTCGAAGAGCTGGACCACCGACGCCCCTGCCTCGGCCTGCACCCGCAGGAACTCCCCGGAGATCTGGGCGAGCTGGGCGCAGAGGTCGTGCCACAGCCGAGGGTCGCCGTGCATGAGCGCCTTGGTGTGCTCGTGGTTCTTCGACGGCCCGCCCTCCACGAGGTACGACGCAAGCGTGAAGGGCGCGCCGGCGAAGCCGATGAGCGGGGTCACACCGAGCTCGCCGGCGAGCATCCCGACCGACTCGGTGATGTCCGGCACGTCGTCCGGACGGAGGTCGCGCAGCTGCCGGAGGTCGCCGCGCGCACGGATCGGGTGCGCGACGACCGGGCCGACGCCGGGCACGATGTCCAGGTCGACCCCGATGGCCGCGAGCGGCACGACGATGTCGGAGAACAAGATGGCCGCGTCGACGCCGTGCCGTCGCACCGGTTGCAGGGTGATCTCCGTGACGAGGTCGGGGCGCCGACACGACTCGAGCATCCCGACGCCCTCGCGCACGGCGCGGTACTCCGGGAGGGAGCGCCCCGCCTGCCGCATGAACCACACCGGGGTGTGCGGCACGGGCTGCTGCCGAGCGGCTCGCACGAGGGCCGAGCCGGAGGTGGCTGCCCGAACGGCGTCGCCGGGAACAGGCGCCCGGTGCGGCGTGGGGGTCGTCGTGTCGGGGGGTGTCACGACGCGACATCCTCGCATCCCTCGGGGCAGTGGGTGAGAGCTCCGCCCGCGGTTGTCGAGGCTCAGAGAGCGACGACCGCGGCCCCTCCGACGGCGAGAACGACCCCGACCTGCTGCACCCGCCGAAGCCGCTCGTGGAGGACGACGCGCGCCAGCACCGTCGTGACCACGGGGTAGAGGGAACCGAGCACCGACGCGACGCTCACCTGGCCACGCGAGGAGGCCACCGCGAAGAGCGCGTTGGCAGCAAGGTCTCCGCAGCCGATCGCCAGCAGAGCCGGTAGCTCGCGGGCCGTGACACCACCTGCCGACCGCAGGAGCAGCGCCACCACGACGAGGATCGTCACCGACGTCACCCGCATCCCCCACAGGGTCAGCAGCGTGGACACGCGGGCGCCGCGGTCCAGGCAGAACAGCGCCAGGCCGAAACCGACGGCCGCGCAGCCGGCGAGCACGACCGGCCGCGCGGACACCTCCCCGCTGAGCTCGGGTCCGGAGGCGAGGGTCACCCCCACGACGGCGACGAGCATCCCCAGCCAGGCCCACGGTGACGGAGCCTCGCCGGTCGCGACGCCGAGGGCCACCGGCACGACGACACCGAGTGCAGCGATGGGCGCGACCACGCCCATGGTGCCGGCGGACAGCGCGGAGTAGAAGCAGATCAGCCCGGTCATCCCCGAGAGCCCGGCCGCCAGCGCCCAGAGGGGCCACCCGTCCCACGTCACGGTGCCCCACCGAAGCGCCACGAGCACCGAGATGACGAGCAGCGCCAGCGCCTGGGTCCACCCCACGACGGCCACCGCCGGACGGCGCCGGGAGGCGACGCCGGCGAAGAAGTCGGCGGTTCCCCAGGCGACCGACGACGCCAGGGCGAGGACGCTGAGCACCGACCGAGACTACGAGGTGCCGCACCCGCCCCGGGCGACGGCCCTGCCGGCTCCGGCGTGCCCGCGCGCCCGTGGCGGCCGCACGGCATACATTGCTGTGGTGTCCAGCCGCACCGTCACCGGCCGGGAGTCGCCCGAGTTCGCCCGCGCTCTCGAAGCCCTCCACGGCGCCCGGCTGCGGCCGGAGATCCGCCTCACCGAGGTGCCCGCCCCCCAGCGCATCGCGCCGCATGCCGTCGCGCTCACCGCCGACGTCGCCGACCCCCGTGACCCGGACGACGACCTGGCCTCCGGCCGCTTCGTCCTGCTCCACGACCCCTCGGCGCCCGAGCCGTGGGGGGGTCAGTGGCGCGCCGTGACCTTCGCGCGGGCCGAGCTCGAGCCGGAGCTCGCGACCGACCCCCTGCTCGGCGAGGTCGGCTGGAGCTGGCTGGTCGACGCGCTCGCGACGCGCGGGGTCAAGTACGTCGCGGAGGCGGGCACCGTCACCCGCGTCGTCTCGCAGGGCTTCGCCGGGCTGGCCGACCGGCCCGCCAGCGTCGAGATGGAGGTGCGCGCCTCGTGGACCCCGCTGGGTGCGGAGGTCGGCGCGCACCTGCTCGCTTGGGCCGACCTGCTGTGCACGATCGCCGGCCTCCCTCCCCTGCCCGAGGGCGTCGTCGCGCTTCCCGGGCCTCGCCGCTGAATGAGCCACGAGACCGCCGCCACAGCCTCCGAGGAGCCGACCGCCCGGTCGGTCCCCCTCGTCGAGCCGGCCGACGGCGTGCCTCACGTCGTGGAGACGGAGCGCGAGCTCGAGCGCGCTGCTGCGGCGATCGCCGCGGCCAGCGGGCCGGTCGCCATCGACGCCGAGCGCGCCTCCGGCTACCGCTACGGCCAGCGGGCCTATCTCGTCCAGGTGCGTCGCGACGGGGCGGGCACCTGGCTCATCGACCCCATCGGCTGTCCCGACCTCTCGCCCCTCGACCGGGCCATCGGTGCCGCGGAGTGGATCCTGCACGCGGCCACCCAGGACCTCGCCTGCCTGGCCGAGGTGGGCCTGCGCCCCCGGCAGCTGTTCGACACCGAGCTGGCCGCCCGCATCCTGGGCCTCCCCCGGGTCGGCCTCGCCGCGGTCGTCGAGCACTACCTGGGCCTGACCCTGGCGAAGGAGCACTCAGCGGTCGACTGGTCGACCCGGCCGCTGCCCGAGCCGTGGCTGCGTTACGCGGCGCTCGACGTCGAGGTGCTCGACGAGCTGCGCAACCTCATGGGCGTCGACCTCGCGATGCAGGGCAAGGCGGAGTGGGCCAGGCAGGAGTTCAACGCGCTGCTGAGGTGGACACCCACCGAGCGGACCGATCCCTGGCGTCGGACGTCCGGCATGAACGCGCTGCGCTCCCGCCGCTCGGTCGCCATCGTCCGTGAGCTCTGGTACGTGCGCGACGACATCGCCCGCGAACGCGACACCTCCGTCGGGCGGGTCCTGCCGGATGCCGCGCTCGTCGAGATCGCCGCGAGCGCGCCGCAGACGACCGCCGACCTCCCCCGTGGCCACCGGGCGATCGCCCGCTACGGCCGTCAGTGGATCGAGGCGGTGCGGCGGGCGTCGGAGATCCCCGACGACGACCTGCCGCCTCGTACGCTGCCGCCAGACGGCCCTCCTCCGCCGCGGGTCTGGGCCGAGAAGAACCCCGTGGCCGCCGACCGGCTGGGGGCCACGCGGGCCGCGCTCATCGCGTTCGCCGAGGAGCACGTCATCCCGGTGGAGAACGTGTGCTCGCCCGACCCGTTGCGCCGCGTCGTGTGGCAGCCGCCCTCGGACCGGGACAAGGCGGCGTTCACCCGAGCCCTGCTCGACCAGGGGGCGCGACCGTGGCAGGCGGAGATCGTGGCACCGATGCTCGTCGCGGCCTTCGCGCAGTTCCCCGACTGACCGGCCGCACGACGGCCGCACCTGGTCGAGAGAGTCAATCGGCCCACAAACCCATCCGGCGCGCCCAGCTGGCTGAGTCGAGGGGCCACGACCCGCCGGCGTGCGACTCGAACCATCGGCGTGTCGGGACCCCTCGTCCTCCTCGGGTTGACAGGCAAGTGGCTGCTTGCCTATTGTCGAGGACGTGGATGACGCGGACGCCCTGTTCAAGGCGCTGGCCGACCCGACGCGCCGGGCCCTGCTCGACGCGCTGTCCGAGCGCGACGGCCAGACCCTGTTCGAGCTGTGCGCCCGGATGACGACCGCTCACGGTCTGACCTCCAGCCGGCAGGCGATCTCTCAGCACCTCGACGTGCTCGAGACGGCCGGGCTCGTGACCCGGCGGCGCGAGGGCCGCTACACCTTCCACGACCTCGACACCGCTCCGTTGGCGCCGCTGCGCGAACGGTGGCACCACCCCGACGAGAGGACCCCCCGATGAGGATCACCCTGACCAGCGTGCTGGTCGACGACCAGGCCAAGGCGCTCGACTTCTACACCGAGGTGCTCGGGTTCGAGAAGAAGCACGAGGTGCCGCTGGGCGAGTTCGCCTGGATCACCGTGGTCAGCCCGCAGGCCCGCGACGGCGTCGAGCTCGTGCTCGAGCCCGACCAGCACCCGGCGGCCCGCCCGTTCAAGGAGGCCCTGGTCGCCGACGGCATCCCGTTCACGGCCTTCACGGTCGACGACGTCGAGGCCGAGCACACCCGGCTCTCCGCGGCCGGCGTGATGTTCACCCAGCCACCCACGCGCATGGGTCCGGTGACCACCGCCGTGTTCGACGACACGTGCGGCAACCTGATCCAGATCCAGTCGCCCGTGTCCGAGTGACGCCTGTCACGCCGGGGCCTCTAGGGCACTAAGCGTCCGCTTAGTACGGTGGACCCCTGGGGCCGAGGACGACCGGGTCCCTCCCCCACCCCAGCCCAGGGAGGCCACCGTGCCACGCGCACTCCAGGACGTCGTCTTCGTCGACGGCGTCCGCACCCCGTTCGGCAAGGCCGGCGAGAAGGGCATGTACACCCAGACCCGCGCCGACGACCTCGTCATCAAGTGCATCCGCGAGCTCCTCCGCCGCCACCCCGAGCTGCCCAAGGAGCGGGTGGAGGAGGTGGCCATCGCTGCCACCACCCAGATCGGCGACCAGGGCCTGACCCTCGGCCGGCTGGCTGGCCTGCTGTCCGGCCTGCCGGCCACGACCCCCGGCTACTCCATCGACCGGATGTGTGCCGGAGCCATGACGGCCGTGACGAACGTCGCGTCCTCCATCGGGTTCGGCGCCATCGACGTCGCGATCGCCGGCGGCGTCGAGCACATGGGGCGCCACCCGATGGGTGAGGGCATCGACCCCAACCCGCGGATCGTCGCCGAGCGCATCGTCGACGAGTCGGCCCTCGTCATGGGCAAGACCGCGGAGAACCTCCACGACCGCTTCCCGCACATCACCAAGGAGCGGTGCGACGCGTATGCCGTGACCAGCCAGCGCAGGCTCGCCGCCGCCTATGCAGCCGGCAAGGTCCAGCCCGACCTCGTCCCGGTGGCGACACGGCACGTCGAGAGGGGCTGGGGCCTCGCGACGGTCGACGAGCCGCCCCGCCCCGGCACGACGCTCGAGGAGCTCGGTGCGTTGAAGACGCCGTTCCGGCCGCACGGCAACGTCACTGCCGGAAACGCGGCAGGCCTCAACGACGGAGCCACCGCGTGCCTCCTCGCCTCGCAGACCGCGGCGACCGAGCTCGGCCTTCCGGTGGGCATGCGGCTCGTGTCCTACGGGTTCGTCGGTGTCGAGCCGGAGGTCATGGGCATCGGCCCGGTACCTGCCACCGAGAAGGCGCTCCGCCAGGCCGGTCTGACGATCGACGACATCGGCATCCTCGAGCTCAACGAGGCCTTCGCCGTCCAGGTCATCGCGTTCCTCGACCACTTCGGGATCGCGGACGACGACGAGCGGGTCAACCCCTGGGGTGGCGCCATCGCGACAGGGCATCCTCTTGCCTCGTCCGGTGTGCGGCTCATGACCCAGCTCGCACGGCACTTCGAGGAACACCCCGACGTGCGGTACGGCCTCACCGCGATGTGCATCGGCATCGGCATGGGTGGCTGCGTCCTCTGGGAGAACCCCCACCACGCCGACTACGGCAAGGAGTCCTGAGCCATGACGACCTCCACCACCGCTGCCCCGTCGTCGGCGCCTGCCATCCCCGCCGAGGTCGTGACGCACACGCCGGTCCAGGACGTGACCCTGCCGGGCGGCGCCGGCACCCTGGCACTCCTCACGCTCGAGAACGGCCACGACCACACACGGCCCACCACCTTCGGACCACAGGGGATCGCCGAACTCGCGGAAACGGTCGGGCGGCTGCGCGAGCGGGCCGAGGCCGGCGAGATCCAGGCCGTGGCCGTCACGGGGAAGCCGTTCGTGTTCGCCGTCGGAGCCGACCTGTCCGGCATCCCCTCCGTCGTCGAGCGACGGCAGGCGACCGAGTTCGCGCGCGCGGGGCACGCGGCATTCGCGGCGATCATGGACCTGCCGGTCCCGACGTTCGCCTTCGTCAACGGTGCAGCGATGGGCGGCGGGGTCGAGCTTGCGCTCGCCTGCGACCACCGGAGCATCTCGGCCGGTGTCGCCGCGTTCGCCCTACCCGAGACCTTTCTGGGGCTGCTCCCGGGCTGGGGCGGCTGCTACCTCCTGCCGAACCTCATCGGGCCCGCGAACGCGCTCAAGGTCATCGTCGAGAACCCCCTCTCGCAGAACCGGATGCTCACCGCGAAGGAGGTCGCCGCCCTGGGGATCGCCGACGTCCTCCTCGACCCGGCCGACTTCCTCGAGGACTCGCTGCGCTGGGCTGCCGGCGTGCTGTCCGGCACCACGAGCAGGCAGCGCCCGGAGGTCGACCGTGACGCGGGCGTCTGGGACTCGGCGTGTGACGCAGGGAGGAAGGTCGTGCTCGCGAAGTCGGGGGGACGGGCCACGGGTGCGCTGCGCGCCGTCGAGCTCGTCCGCGCCGCGCGAACCGCCACACGGGAGGAGGCCTTCACTGCCGAGGACGAGGCGCTGGGCGACCTAGGGGTGCGCTGCGCGCCGTCGAGCTCGTCCGCGCCGCGCGGACCGCCACCCGGGAGGAGGCCTTCACCGCCGAGGACGAGGCGCTGGGCGACCTCACGATGAGCGACGAGCTGCGGGCCGGCCTCTATGCCTTCGACCTCGTGCAGAAGCGGGCGAAGCGCCCCCCCGGCGCACCGGACTCCTCCCTCGCCAGACCGGTCACGAAGGTCGGCATCGTCGGCGCGGGTCTCATGGCCAGCCAGCTGGCGTTGCTCTTCGCGCGCCGGCTGGGCGTGCCCGTCGTGATGACCGACCTGGACGAGGCACGCGTGGCCATGGGTGTCGACTGGGTGCGCTCGGAGATCCAGGGCCTCCTCACCAAGGGCCGGGTGTCCCCGGACAAGGCGTCCTTCCTCACCCGGCTCGTCACCGGGTCGACGTCCAAGAGTGGCTTCGCCGACGCCGACTTCGTCATCGAGGCCGTCTTCGAGGAGATGTCCGTCAAGCGGCAGGTGTTCGCCGAGGTGGAGGCCGTCGTCTCCGCCGAGTGCGTCCTCGCGTCGAACACCTCGTCCCTGTCGATCACCGAGATGGCGAGCGCCCTGCAGCACCCCGAGCGGGTCGTCGGCTTCCACTTCTTCAACCCGGTGGCCGTGATGCCCCTGCTCGAGGTCATCCCGGGGGATCACACCGACGACAGCGCGCTGGCAACGGCATTCGCGACCGGTCGCGCGCTCGGGAAGACGACGATCCGGGTCAAGGACTCGGCGTCCTTCGTCGTCAACCGCCTGCTCGGACGCTTCATGGGCGAGTTCTCCCGCATCGTCGACGAGGGCACGCCGGTCACGACGGCGGACCGCGCGGTGGCCGGCCTCGCGCCGATGCCGCCCTTCGTCGTCCTCGGCCTCGTGGGGCCGACGATCGCGCTGCACAACAGCGAGACGCTGAACCGTGCCTTCGGGGACCGGTTCCACGTCTCGCCGAGCCTGAGGCGTCTCGTCGAGGCCGGCAAGCGCGGCTACTACCTCATGGACGACGGGCGGCCGGTGCCCGACCCCGAGGTGCTCGCCATGGCGGAGCGTCCCGAGAACCCGGTGGAGCTGACGGTCGAGCAGGCGCGCGAGCGCATCCTCGGGGTTCTCGCCGAAGAGGTGGGACTGCTCCTCTCGGAGGGGGTCGTGGCCACACCGATGGACATCGACCTCGCGATGATCACGGGGGCCGGCTTCCAGTTCTGGAACGGCGGTCTCTGTCCCCTCCTCGACCGCGAGGGGGCCTCCGAGCGGGTCGTCGGGCGACGGTTCCTACCTCCCGGCGTCGCCAGCGTGCCGCCTGGGTGACCGTCCGTCACGGAGCACGGCAGGGGATGTTTCGAGGATCCGAATCCGTGTCGCTCGATGTCCCGATATCTCACAACTGAGATACCCTGTCGCGGTGACGACGACCACCACCTCGGACACCTACCTCACCCGGATCGGCACCCTCATCCGGGATGCCCGCCGCCACCAAGGGCTCACCCAGAGCGAGCTGGCCGACCTCCTCGGGACCAGCCAGAGCGCCGTCGCCCGCATCGAGCAGGGCAAGCAGAACCTCTCCCTCGAGATGCTGGCGCGGGTCGGTGAGAAGCTCGACAGCGAGTTCGTCTCGCTCGGTCACAGCGGCCCGCAGCACCTGAGGATCGTCGGCGGGCGGAAGCTCTCCGGATCCATCCCCGTGAAGACGAGCAAGAACGCCGCCGTCGCCCTCCTGTGCGCGAGCCTGCTCAACAAGGGCCGCACGACGCTGCGCAGCCTGGCCCGCATCGAGGAGGTCAACCGGATCATCGAGGTGCTCACCTCGATCGGCGTGCGCGTCCGGTGGCTGCCCGACAGCAACGACCTCGAGATCATCCCGCCGGCGCGGCTGGACCTCGCGAGCATCGACGTCGAGGCGGCGCGGCGCACGCGCACGGTGATCATGTTCCTCGGTCCGATGCTCCACGAGCTCCAGCACTTCCAGCTGCCGTATGCCGGGGGCTGCGACCTCGGGACGCGCACCGTCGAGCCGCACCTGTCCGCGCTCAAGGCCTTCGGCCTCGACGTGGCCGCCACCCACGGGTTCTACCAGGCGGAGGTCCTGCCCGGACGGTCACCGCAGCGGGCCATCGTGCTCACCGAGCGGGGCGACACGGTGACCGAGAACGTCCTCATGGCCGCTGCCCGGCATCCCGGGACGACGGTCATCCGCAACGCCTCCCCCAACTACATGGTCCAGGACCTGTGCTTCTTCCTCCGTGCCCTCGGCGTGGGGATCGACGGGATCGGCACGACGACGCTCACGGTCACCGGGGTGGCCCACGTCGACGTCGACATCGAGTACTTCCCGTCGGAGGACCCGATCGAGGCGATGAGCCTCATCGCCGCTGCGGTCGTCACCGAGTCGACGATCACCGTCGAGCGGGTGCCGATCGAGTTCCTGGAGATCGAGCTGGCCACCCTCGAGGAGATGGGCCTGCGCTTCACGCTGACCGACGAGTACCGCGCGAACAACGGCCACACCCGACTCGTGGACCTCACCATCCAGCCGGGGCCGCTTCGGGCGCCGGTCGACAAGATCGCGCCGATGCCGTTCCCCGGTCTCAACATCGACAACCTGCCGTTCTTCGCCCTCATCGCCGCCTGCGCGGAGGGCACGACGATGATCCATGACTGGGTGTACGAGAACCGCGCGATCTACCTCACCGAGCTCAACAAGGTCGGTGGCCAGGTGCAGCTCCTCGATCCCCACCGCGTGATGATCACCGGACCCACGCCGAAGTGGCGGGCCGCGGAGGTCATGTGCCCGCCCGCGCTGCGGCCAGGGGTCGTCATGCTGCTCGCCATGCTCGCCGCTCCCGGGACGTCGGTGCTGCGCAACGTCTACGTCATCAACCGCGGCTACGAGGACCTCGCCGAACGGCTCAACGCCCTCGGGGCGACGATCGAGACCTTCCGCGACATCTGAGGCCGCTCGGTCCGCACCGCCGGTCCGTCCCGGCGCCTGCTGCCACTGGTGCCCACCCCGATCGGGGAGCACCATGGGGAGATGCCGCAACCGACCGTGCTCCCCCTCCGCGGTGAGGTCGTCGCCGACGCTCGCGGGAACGGACGGGCGCTGCGCGTGTCGTGGCACCCCGAGCACGGCCTCGCCGTGCTGTCGGTCTGGCGAGGCACGCTGTGCGTCGCCACCGTCCAGGTCGAGGTCTCGGAGGTGCCACACCTCGTCGACGTGCTCGTCCGTGGACTCGCAACCGGTTCCGCGCCGCCCGAGGAGCGCCCGGCGGCCGTCTGAACGACGAGCCACTGAACGACGAGCCACCCGACCGCGACGGACGCCGGGTGACGGCCTCGTTCACACGTCGATGGTGAGGCGAAGGGTCACGAGGTCACCGACCTCCACGTCCTCGGCTCGGCGAACGAGGTCCTTGAGCGGAACGACGTAACCACCGTCCTTCGGCCAGAGCGAGGTCGCCCATGCGGTGGACCCGAGCCTCACGCCGACGGGGATCATGCCCCACCCGTAGCTCACCAGCGGGGCGGCCATCTCGAGCGCACCGCAGTCCCCCTCCGGAACGGACACGAAGTGGTAGGGCGCCGGGCCTCGCCAGTGCCACACCTCACCGGTGAACTCCAGCTCCACCGGTCCAGCATAGGGAGCGCCGCAGCGACGGTGGTGGCCCGGGAGGACAGCCCTACTCGCGGCGCGCCACCCAGGCCTCCTCCGCGGGCCAGCGGGCGGCCCACTGCGGCGAGACGATGTCGTAGAACGGGTGGTCGGTGCCCTCCGACGGGGCGAAGACCTCGTGCAGCGCCTCAACGACGAACCCGGACCGGCGCAGCAGGCGCACCCAGTCGCCGTGCGACGGGTGGAACTCGACGCCTCCCCCCGGCCACCGCACCCGGTACGCCTCCTCGTGGCCACGCAGCAGCTGCTGCCCCGCGACACCCTCGTCGGTCGGGACGCACAGCGCTGAGATGTGGCTGTTGGTGAGGAACACGAGGCGCCCTCCGGGCCGCAGCAGCCGGGACGCCTCGGGGAGCCACCGCTGCGGGTCGCACCAGGCAGCCGCGCCGTGCTCGCTGACGACGAGGTCGAAGCGGCCGCTCGCGAGGGGCACTCGCTCGACGTCCCCCTGGACGAGGGGGAAGTTCGGCCCCAGCCGGTCCCGGAGCCGACGGGCGGTGGCCAGCTGCTCACCGGACAGGTCGACCGCCACCGGTCTCGCGCCGGCGCGGGCCAGCCACGCCGACAGGTAGGCGGTGCCGCACGCGAGCTCGAGGACGTCCCTTCCTCGGACGTCGCCGACGAGACCGAGCTCGCGTTCGGGAACGGCGAACAGTCCCCACACGACGTCAGCCCGGCGCCAGAGGTCCTCGGCCGCGGCATCCGTGAAGCGCTCGTTCACCAGCGCCCACAGCGCCCGGTTGACGGCGAGCTCGTCGGCGCGGGACTCCGTCACCCGGCTCATGCTAGGCGAGCTCCCTTCCGCGGCGTGGCCGCCCGGTGCTGCACGGTCTGCTGCCGACTCCTTGCGGACGCCGGCGGACCCTCACGTCAGCGCAGGACCGCCTCCTGGACCCGGCGCTCCTCCTCGTCGGTGAGGCCCGCAGCCCGGGGGACGTCCCGCACCTCCTCGAAGGCGAGCGCGTCACGGAGCGTGTCTCGCAGGGGTCGCACCCTCAGACCGGCCGCGCGCGCACGGGCGGTGCCCAGCGTCGCGAACCCTCGCCACTGCGGGTCGTCGATCCAGAGCGGCAGGGATGACGGCCCCATCCACGAGGCCACCCCCAGCTCGGCGAGCAGGCTGGGCGGCACCTCGAGGGGGGTGGCCGGTGACCCGGCGACCTGCGCGGCTGAGGTGAGCACCTCGGCCAGGGTCGTCGTTGGACCGGTCGCGTTGAACGTCCCGTCGAGCCGCTCCTCGGCCGCGGAGACCAGCCAGGGCGCGAGGTCGCGCACGTCGATGACCGCGCAGGGGAAGTCTGGGTCTGCCGGCACGACGACCCGGTCGCCGACGGGGTGGGCGAACCGCCAGGGCCAGTAGCCGGTGCGCCCCGACCAGTCGCCGGGGCCACCGATGAGACCGGATCGAACGATGGTCGCCGTCGCCGCGCCCTCCCGCACCGCGTCCTCGCACGCCACCTTCGCCTCGCCGTAGACCTCCATGCTGGTCATGACGTCGCCGGCCAAGGGCTCGCGCACCGGAGCGTCCTCGTCCTGCTCGAGGCTCGAGAAGGAGGCATATGCGTTGCCGGAGGAGACGAACACCCAGTGCCGTGCTCGCAGGTCGCGAACCGCGCGACGGACGTGGCCGGGATGCCGTGCCACGTCCAGGACGGTGTCCCAGTCCGCACCCGAGACGGCCTCCAGGCCGTCCTCGCGGTCGCGGTCCGCCGCAACGAACGTCGCACCGGCCGCTGTAGCACCGTTGCCTCGCGCGAGGCACGTGACGTCGTGTCCGCGCGCCACCGCATCCTGTGCGACGCTTCGCCCCAGCCATGCGGTCCCACCGAGCACGAGCATCCTCATGCCGTGAGCCAACCGCGTGGCGTGCCGTCCGCGCCAGCGCGTTCGCCCTCGGCAGAGCGACGGGGCGGCCCGTCAGCCGAGGCGTGCGCGCACGGAGGCCGCGACGGCGTCCGGTGTGAGGTCGGCGGCGTCGAGGACCTGACCGCGGGACCCGTGCTCGAGGAAGCGCTTGGGCAGGCCGTACGAGTCGACGGGGACGTCGGAGCCGGCGTCGCGGACGGCGAGCGCGACCTGGGAGCCGATGCCACCGACGACGACGTGGTCCTCCACGACCGCCACGCGGCGCGCCGACGATGCCAGGGTCACGAGGTCGGGGCTCACCGGGAGCACCCAGACCGGGTCGACGACCCGCACGCGCACACCCTCGGCCTCCAGCTTCTCGGCGGCGGTCAGCGTCGTCGCCGCCATCGAGCCGACCCCCACGAGCAGGACGTCCACGTCGTCGGCATCGGGCTCGGCGAGGACGTCGACCGTGCCGACGGTGCGGACTGCGGTGATCGGGCCACCCACGGTGCCCTTCGGGAAGCGCACCACCGACGGCGCGTCGGCGATGGCGACGGCCGCGTGGAGGGCTCGCACGACCTGGTGGCCGTCGCGGGGGGCGGCGAGATGCAGGCCGGGGACGACGCCGCTGATCGTCATGTCCCACATGCCGTGGTGGGACGCCCCGTCCGGACCGGTGATCCCCGAGCGGTCGAGCACCACGGTGACGCCGGCCCGGTGGAGGGCGCAGTCCATGAGCAGCTGGTCGAAGGCCCGGTTGAGGAAGGTGGCGTAGACCGCGACGACGGGGTGCAGACCGGCATACGACAGCCCGGCCGCCATGGTGAGCGCGTGCTGTTCGGCGATGCCGACGTCGAAGGTGCGCTCCGGGAAGCGCTCACAGAAGTCCTTGAGCCCGACGGGGATCATCATGGCGGCGGTGATCGCGACGACGTCGTCACGCTCCTCGCCGATCTCGACCATCGCCCCGCTGAACTCGTCGGTCCAGCTGCGCCCGGCGATCTCGAGCGGCAGGCCGGTCTCCGGGTTGATGACGCCGACGGCGTGGAACTGGTCGCCCTCGTCGTTGACGGCGTGGTCGTAGCCACGCCCCTTCTGGGTGATCACGTGCACGAGGACCGGCCCGCGGAAGGCCCGCGCCTTGCGCAGGGCCGCCTCGATCGCCGGCTCGTCGTGCCCGTCGACCGGACCGAGGTACTTCAGACCGAGGTCCTCGAACAGTCCCTGCGGCGCGACGATGTCCTTGAGGCCCTTCTTCACCCCGTGGAGCGTCTCGTACATCGCCCCGCCGACGACCGGGGTCCGCGAGACGGTGGTCTTGCCCCAGTCGAGGAAGCGTTCGTACCCGCGCGTCGTGCGCAGCGTCGCCAGGTGGTCGGCCAGGCCGCCTCGGGTGGGGGCGTAGGACCGCTCGTTGTCGTTGACGACGACGACGAGGGGGAGGTCGGAGTCCGCGGCGATGTTGTTGAGCGCCTCCCAGGCCATCCCGCCGGTGAGCGCGCCGTCGCCGATGACGGCCACGGTGTGACGGCCGGTCTGGCCCTGGACGACCCGCCCCGCCGCGATGCCGTGCGCCCAGGAGAGCGAGGTGGAGGCGTGCGAGTTCTCGACGACGTCGTGCTCGGACTCCGCACGGCTCGGGTAGCCGGACAGCCCGCCCTGGGTGCGGAGCCCGGAGAAGTTCCGTCGTCCGGTGAGGAGCTTGTGGACGTAGGACTGGTGACCTGTGTCGAAGACGACCGTGTCGTCCGGGGAGCTGAACACCCGGTGGATCGCCATGGTGAGCTCGACGACGCCGAGGTTGGGGCCGAGGTGGCCGCCGGTGCGCGAGACCTCCTCGACGAGGAAGCGCCGGATCTCGTCCGCGAGCGGGGCAAGCTGGTCCGGGCGCAGCGCCTTGAGGTCGTCGGGTCCCCCGATGCGCTCGAGCAGACTCACCGGTGCCTACCTCCTGGTCTCCTCACGGCACACGAACCACCTGAGTCTAGGCGCTGGGCGCCGAACGACCCCCACGGACCGGGGTGCCCTCCACCACTCCGCCACGTGGCCGCCGCACGACCTTCACAGGCGCGGGACGAACTCGAGCCCGCGGAGGGCGTCGAGGAGCAGTCCGGCGGCACGCCGGGCGGACAACAGCCGTACGCCCTCGACCTCGAGGTCACCGAGCACCTGGGCCACGCCCTCAGGCCCGATGTCGTCGACGAGGTCGACCCGCACCTCGCGGTACGCGGACCGCATGGCGTCGAGCTGGGCGTCGAGGTGGCGCACGGTGAGCCAGGCGAGCGCCACCGGATGGCGACGCCACGCCGGGTGCAGGCGGTAGTCCGGGGGGCAGTGGTCGAGCAGCCACGCGCTCGCCCGGTGGTCCCAGCCGCGCTCCCCGGGCGGCGGCACCCCGGGTGGCCATCCCGGCGGGCCGCCGGCGCCGACTCCCCCGGCCCCGGCGGCCGAGCGTTGCTGCGCGGGTGAGCCGGGGCTGCCAGCACGCAGCGGCGGCCCGTGGGGCAACGCAGGGTCGAACACATGTTCGATGATACGCGCGCCGACCACATCGTGGACCACCGCTCGGACAATAATGGGTCGTTATACATTTCATCACCAGAACTAATTCCTATCCGTCGAGGACCGATGAGCACGCACACCACCGACAGCACGACGGCTCGGGCGCTCCGCCCGCCGCGCGCCGGCCGCTCCAACGGCCAGTGGGCGGTCGACGGGCGGGCGGCGCTCAACGCCAACGAGGAGATGAAGGCGGCCGGCGGCGGGCTCGAGGTCCGGGAGCGCATCGAGACGGTCTACGCGCTGCAGGGCTTCGACTCCATCCCCGACGACGACCTCCACGGCCGCATGCGCTGGTGGGGTCTGTACACCCAGCGTCGCCCGGGCATCGACGGCGGACGCACCGCCACCCTGGAGCCGCACGAGCTGTCGGACCGCTACTTCATGCTGCGGGTCCGCCTGGACGGCGGCGCCCTGACCCTGGGTCAGCTCCGTGTCCTGGCCGGCATCTCCCGGGACTTCGCCCGTGACACCGCCGACATCAGCGACCGCCAGAACATCCAGTACCACTGGATCCGGGTCGAGGACGTGCCCGAGATCTGGCGTCGGCTCGAGGAGGTCGGGCTCCAGACGACCGAAGCGTGCGGTGACACCCCCCGCGTCGTCCTGGGCAGCCCCCTGGCCGGGATCGCCGCCGACGAGATCCTCGACCCCACGCCCGCGATCGAGGAGATCACCAGCCGCTTCATCGGCGACCCGGAGCTGGCCAACCTCCCGCGCAAGTTCAAGTCCGCCGTCACCGGCCACCCGAGCCTGGACGTCGTCCACGAGATCAACGACATCTCCTTCGTCGGTGTCCGACACCCCAGCCTCGGCGCCGGCTACGACCTGTGGGTGGGTGGCGGGCTCTCGACCGCGCCCCGGCTCGCCGAGCGGCTCGGCGTCTTCGTCGAGCCGGACCGGGTGGCCGAGGTCTGGCACGGCGTCATCCGGATCTTCCGTGACCACGGCTACCGCCGCCTGCGGACCAAGGCCCGCCTGAAGTTCCTCCTCGCGGAGTGGGGGCCGGTGACGTTCCGCGAGGTGCTCGAACGCGACTACCTCGACTCCCCGCTCCCCGACGGACCGCCCCCGGCCCCTGCGACGGGTCCCGGTGACCACGTCGGAGTCCACCTCCAGAAGGACGGCCTGCACTACGTCGGAGCCGCCCCGGTCGTCGGTCGGGTCAGTGGTGAGGTGCTCGCCGGGCTGGGCGACCTCATGGAGGCGGCCGGCAGCGACCGGCTGCGGCTGACCCCACACCAGAAGCTCGTCGTCCTCGACGTGGCCGCGACCGCGCTCGACGACCTCGTCACGGGCCTCGAGCGGCTGGGCCTGTCGGTCACCCCCAGCCCGTTCCGCCGCCACACGATGGCCTGCACCGGCATCGAGTACTGCAAGCTCGCCATCGTCGAGACCAAGGTGACCGCAGCGACAGCGATCGCCGAGCTCGAGCGCCGCCTCGCCGACCTCGACCTCGACACGCCGATCACCCTCAACATCAACGGTTGCCCGAACTCGTGTGCGCGCATCCAGGTTGCCGACATCGGGTTGAAGGGCCAGATCGTCACCGTCGACGGCGAGCAGGAGGCCGGCTTCCAGGTGCACCTCGGCGGCGGGCTCGCGTCCGCCGACCGTGAGGAGGCCGGGCTGGGCCGCACGGTGCGAGGGCTCAAGGTGACCGCGGAGGCCCTTCCCGACCTCGTCGAGCGACTGGTGCGCCGCTACGTCGTCGCCCGCGAACCGGGTGAGACGTTCTCCGCCTGGGTCCACCGCGTCGACGAGGAGGAGCTCCGATGACGACCGGCACCAGCCGTGCCCTCGGCACCACCACCAGCCCACCTGTGCGCCGCAGCACCGACGAGCTGCGCGCGCTGGCGGTCCAGGGCGCACGGGAGCTCGGGTCACGTGCCACCGCCGACGACGTGGCGGCATGGGCGGCCCGCACCTTCCCCGGCACCCTCGCCGTGGCCTGCAGCATGGCGGATGCCGTGCTTCCGGCCGTCGTCGCGAAGCGTGCCCCCGGCGTCGACGTGCTGTTCCTCGACACCGGCTACCACTTCGCCGAGACGTACGGCACCCGCGACCAGGTCGCCCACGAGCTCGACGTCACTGTCGTCGACGTCACGCCGACCCTCACGGTGGCCGAGCAGGACGCGCAGTACGGCCCGCAGCTCCACGAGCGCGACCCGGCAGCGTGCTGCCGGATGCGCAAGGTCGAGCCGCTGCGGGCGGCGCTCGCCGGCTACGAGGCGTGGGTGACCGGCATCCGTCGTGACGAGGGCCCGACCCGCGCCGACACACCGCTGGTGACCTTCGACGAGCAGTTCGGCCTCGTCAAGCTCAACCCGCTGGCGGCGTGGACGTTCGACGAGGTCGTCGACTATGCGAACGACCACAGCGTGCCGGTGAACCTCCTTCTCTCCGACGGCTACCCGTCCATCGGGTGCGAGCCCTGCACCCAGCGCGTGGAGCCCGGGAGCGACCTGCGGGCCGGACGCTGGGCGGGCTTCGCCAAGACCGAGTGCGGACTGCACCAGTGACCACCGCCGTGACGACCACCGACATCCGAACAGAGGTGCTTTCCGTGACGATCGACGTCACCACCGTGCCCTCGACCGCGCCGCCGGCCGACCTGCCGGTGCTCAGCCAGCTCGACGTCCTCGAGAGCGAGGCGATGCTCGTCATCCGTGAGATCACCGCCGAGCTCGAGCGCCCCGTCCTGCTGTTCAGCGGCGGCAAGGACTCCGTCGTCATGCTGCACGTGGCCGCGAAGGCGTTCTGGCCGGCCCCGATCCCGTTCCCGGTGCTCCACGTCGACACCGGGCACAACTTCCCGGAGGTGCTCGCCTACCGCGACGCCACCGTCGAGCGGCTCGGGCTCCGCCTCGAGGTCGCCTCGGTCCAGGACTGGATCGACGACGGTCGGCTGCGCGAGCGGGCCGACGGCACGCGCAACCCCCTCCAGACCCAGCCCCTCCTCGACGCCATCGCCCGGCACCGGTTCGACGGGGTGTTCGGTGGTGGTCGACGCGACGAGGAGAAGGCACGCGCCAAGGAGCGGGTCGTCAGCCTGCGCGACGACTTCGGCCAGTGGGACCCCAAGAACCAGCGGCCCGAGCTGTGGAACCTCTTCAACCCCCGGCACCGCCCCGGTGAGCACGTCCGCGTGTTCCCGCTGTCCAACTGGACCGAGCTGGACGTGTGGCGGTACGTCGAGCGCGAGGGCATCGAGCTGCCGGCGCTCTACTACACGCACGAGCGCGAGGTCTACGCCCGCGACGGCATGCTCCTCGCCGTGGGCCCGTGGTCGCGTCCGCGCGTCGACGAGACGGTCACCCGGCGCCGGGTGCGCTACCGCACGGTGGGCGACATGTCGTGCACCGGCGCCGTCGAGAGCGAGGCCGTCACGGTCGCGGACGTCGTCGCCGAGGTCGCCGCCTCGACGCTCACCGAGCGCGGGGCGACGCGGGCCGACGACCGCATCTCCGAGGCCGCCATGGAGGACCGGAAGAAGGAGGGGTACTTCTGATGCACCCCATGAAGTTCGCCCACGCACGGGTCCCACGCTTCGCGTGGGCGCGTGGGACCCGCGCTCGTTCCGCCCACGCGAAGCGTGGGACCCGGCTCCGATACTTCACGGGGGCCCCGCGATGAGCACCCTCCTGCGGCTCGCGACCGCCGGGTCGGTGGACGACGGGAAGTCGACGCTCGTCGGCCGCCTGCTCCACGACACCAAGTCGGTCCTCGCCGACCAGCTGGACGCGGTCGAGCGGGTCAGCCGGGACCGGGGGCTCACCTCGGCCGACCTGGCGCTCCTCACCGACGGACTGCGGGCCGAGCGCGAGCAGGGCATCACCATCGACGTCGCGTACCGCTACTTCGCGACAGCGCACCGTTCGTTCGTCCTCGCGGACTGCCCCGGGCACGTCCAGTACACCCGCAACACCGTGACCGGTTCCTCGACCGCGGACGCCGTCGTCCTCCTCGTCGACGCCCGCAAGGGGGTCCTCGAGCAGACGCGGCGACACCTTGCCGTGGCGGCGCTCATGCGCGTGCCGCACGTCGTCGTCGCGGTCAACAAGATCGACCTCGTCGACCACAGCGAGGACGTCTTCCGGAGCGTCGCCGCCGACGTCCGCTCCCTGGCGGTCGAGCTCGGCATCCCGGACGCGCACGCTGTCCCCGTGTCCGCCCTCGTCGGCGACAACGTCGTCGACCGCTCGACGAACACACCCTGGTACGAAGGGCCTTCGCTCCTCGAGCTCCTCGAGGCCCTCGCTCCGGACACCGACCCCGCCCACGAGTCCTTCCGGATGCCGGTGCAGGTGGTCGTTCGTCCGCAGGGCGCCGCGCGGTCCCCCGAGCACGTCGAGTACCGGGGGTATGCCGGTCAGCTGGCGTCCGGTTCCATACGGGTTGGCGACGAGGTCGTCGTCCTGCCCTCCGGCACGCGAACCACCGTCGCGGGCATCGACCTCGGGGAGCGGTCGCTCGACGTCGCCGTTGCACCGCAGTCCGTGACCATCCGCCTCACCGACGACGTCGACGTGAGCCGAGGCGACCTCCTGTGCGCGGCATCCGATCCCGTCGCGCTGCGCCAGGAGGTCCAGGCGCTCGCCTGCTGGCTCGGGGACGAGCCGCTGCACCCGGGCGCGCGGCTGCTCGTCAAGCACGGGTCCCGCACGGTGCTGGCGATGGTGCGCTCCGTCGACGGCCGCCTCGACCTCGACGCGATGCGGCTCGCGCCCGCAGACCGCCTGCAGCTCAACGACATCGGCCGCGTGACGGTTCGGTTCGCCTCCCCCCTGCCGGTCGAGGACTACTCGACCTCACGACGCGGTGGCGCCTTCCTCCTCGTCGACCCGGACGACGGCAGAACACTCGCGGCGGTCATGGCCGGAGCCCTGGCTCCCGGAGAGCACCCCGGATGACACTGCCCGTCGGGCTCGACGTCACCGCGCGGCGCGTCGTCGCCGTCGGGGGCGGGCCGGCATCCGCCTCCGGCGTCTCGACCCTCCTCGCCGCCGGCGCCCTCGTGGAGGTCGTGGCGCCCTACGTGTGCGAGGAGCTCGCAGTCCTCGTGGCCTCGGGTGAGGTCGCCTGGGCGCCGAGGGACTACGAGGGCCGTCGAGACCTCGACGGCGCATGGCTCGTGCAGACGGCCACCGGCGACCGAGAGGTCGACGACATGGTCCGGGCCGACGCCCTCGAGCTCCGGGTGTGGTGCCTCGCCCCGACAGCGGCCGACGCGTCGGCCCATCTCCCGGCCACGACGTCGGTGGCGGCCGGTGACGTCACCCTCACCGTCGCCGCCCACGCGGGCTCCGACCACGCCCTCGCCACGGCCGTGGTCCGGGAGGTCGGCGCGGTCCTCGCCAGCGGGTCGATCGACCTCCGCCGCCGCACCCGCCGTACGGGGTCCGGCTGGGTTGCCCTCGTCGGAGGCGGCCCGGGCGCGGACGGCCTCCTGACCACCCGTGCCCGAGAGCTGCTGTCCGTCGCCGACGTCGTCGTCGTCGACCGCCTCGCGCCGCGAGGGGTCGTCGACCGGCTGCCGACGAACGTCCGGGTGGTCGACGTCGGGAAGGCCCCCGGACGCCACACCCTCCCGCAGGAGGAGATCAACGCGCTGCTGGTCGAGGAAGCCCTCGCCGGACGGGCGGTGGTGAGGCTCAAGGGGGGCGACCCCTACGTCCTCGGAAGGGGCGGAGAGGAACGACAGGCGTGCGAGGCGCACGGCATCCCCGTCGAGGTGGTTCCGGGGGTGACGAGCGCGATCGCGGTGCCCGCTGGGGTCGGCATCCCGCTCACGCACCGGGGCGTCGCCCGGGGCTTCACCGTGGTCACCGGCCACGAGGACGTCCCGGCGGTCCCGGCCGGAGGCGACCACACAGTCGTCCTCCTCATGGGGGTCGGACGGCTGGCCCTCTCGGCACGGGCGCTGGTCGACGCGGGCCGGTCACCCACGTGCCCGGTCGCCGTCGTCGAGCGCGGGTTCCTTCCCGGCCAGCGCGCGACGTTCGGGACGCTCGCCGACATCGCCGAGACGGCGCGGGCAGTCGGGGTGGAGAACCCGGCCGTCGTCGTCGTCGGGGACGTCGTGCGCCTGAGCCCGCTCCACCCGGGGCAGCCGTCGCACGCACCGCCCTGACCGTCAGGTCACCAGCGAGCGGAGGACGTACTGGAGGATGCCGCCGTTGCGGTAGTAGTCCGCCTCGCCGGGGGTGTCGATCCGGACGAGCGCCTCGAAGCTGGACTCCGCTCCGTCCTCCCGGGTGACGGAGACTGTGACGGCCTTCGGCGTCCGGCCCTCGTTGAGCTCCTCGACACCGGAGATCGAGAACGTCTCGGTGCCCGTCACGCCGAGGGTCTCGGCGTCCTGGCCCTGGGGGAACTGGAGCGGCAGGACACCCATCCCGATGAGGTTCGACCTGTGGATGCGCTCGTAGGACTCGGCGATGACTGCCCGGACGCCGAGGAGGGCGGTTCCCTTGGCGGCCCAGTCCCGCGAGGATCCGGATCCGTACTCCTTTCCTGCGAGGACCACGAGCGGCACCCCCGCAGCCTGGTAGGCCGCCGACGCGTCGAAGATCGTCGTCTGCTCGCCGCCGGCGAGGAAGTTCCGCGTGAAGCCGCCTTCGACGCCGTCGAGGAGCAGGTTCTTGAGCCGGATGTTGGCGAAGGTGCCCCGGATCATCACCTCGTGGTTGCCGCGGCGTGAGCCGTAGGAGTTGAAGTCCTTGCGCTCGATGCCGTGGTCGGCGAGGTAGCGGCCGGCGGGCGAGTCGGCCTTGATCGACCCGGCAGGGCTGATGTGGTCGGTCGTCACCGAGTCGCCGAGCCGTGCCAGCACCCGAGCGCCGCTGATGTCCGTGACCGGCGTCGTCTCCTGGCGCATGCCGTCGAAGTACGGAGGCTTGCGGACGTAGGTGGAGTCCGGGTCCCAGGCGAAGGTGTCGCCCTCGGGCGTCGGCAGCGACTGCCACCGCTCGTCGCCCGCGAAGACGTCGGCGTAGTCGGAGGTGAACATGTCCTTGTTGATGCTCTCGGCGATCGTTCGCTCGACGTCCGCGGGGGCGGGCCACAGGTCCCGGAGGAAGACGTCGTTCCCGTCGGTGTCCCGACCCAGTGGCTCGGTCTCGAAGTCGAAGTCCATCGTGCCGGCGAGCGCGTAGGCGATGACCAGCGGAG
>CALCXF010000058.1 GCA_937907685.1 uncultured Nostocoides sp. | reverse complement strand
GGGGGGGGGGGGGGGCCAACACCCCCCCGCCACGCCGTGGACATGGCGCGGCGCGCGGCCGCGGCCGGGGCCGACGCACTCCTCCTCGTGACGCCGTACTACAACAAGCCCACCCAGGCAGGCGTCATCGCGCACTGCCGCGCGGTCGCCGACACGACGGACCTCCCGGTCATGCTCTACGACATTCCCTCGCGCACCGGCATCCCCTTCACGACGGAGACACTTGTCAGCCTCGCCGAACACCCTCGGATCACCGCCGTCAAGGACGCCAAGGGCGACCTGTGGGCGTCCACCAAGGTCATGGCCGGGACCGACCTGCTCTGGTTCAGCGGCGCGGACGAGGTCAACCTCCCGCTGCTCGCCGAAGGAGCGTTCGGCCTGGTGTCCGTCGTCGGGCATGTGGCGGGTGAGCAGTATGCCGCGATGGTCGCCGCCGTCGACCGCGGGGACCTCCCGGAGGCTCGCCGCCTGCACACCTCCCTCATCCCCGTCGTCGACGCGATCATGACGACGTCCCAGGGGGCGATCATGGCCAAGGCGGCCCTGGTCGAGCTCGGTGTCCTGGAGTCGGCGACCGTACGCCTGCCGCTCGTGGAGTCGCCACCGGAGCACCTCGAGCTGCTCCGCTCCGCCCTCGCGACGCTGCCGACCCGATGAGCCACCCCCACCCCGAGCTCGACCTTCCCGGTCCGCTCGTGGACGGCGGCGTCCGCATCGTGCCCCTGGGCGGCCTGGGCGAGATCGGCCGCAACATGACGGTGATCGAGCACCGGGGGCAGCTGCTCATCATCGACTGCGGGGTGTTGTTCCCCGATGACCACCACCCGGGCATCGACCTCATCCTCCCGGACTTCGAGTACATCAAGGACCGCCTCGACACCGTCCAGGCGGTCGTCCTCACCCACGGGCACGAGGACCACATCGGCGCGGTGCCCTATCTCCTGCGCCTCAAGCCCGACCTGCCGCTGGTGGGTTCACAGCTGACGCTGGCCCTCGTCGAGGCGAAGCTCAAGGAGCACCGCATCCGGCCCTACACGCTCGGGGTGCGTGAGGGGGACCGCGAGCGGCTCGGCCACTTCGACTGCGAGTTCGTCGCCGTGAACCACTCCATCCCCGATGCGCTCGCCGTCGCGGTGCGCACCTCGGGGGGGACGCTGCTGCACACCGGCGACTTCAAGATGGATCAGCTGCCCCTCGACGGCCGGCTCACCGACCTGCGGGCGTTCGCCCGGCTGGGGGAGGAGGGCGTCGACCTCTTCCTCACCGACTCCACCAACGCCGAGGTGCCCGGCTTCACGACCCCGGAGCGCGACATCGCCTCGGCCATCGACAAGGTGTTCCGGCACGCCGAGCGCCGGGTCATCGTCGCCTGCTTCTCGTCCCACGTGCACCGCGTGCAGCAGGTGCTCGACGCCGCGGACAAGGCGGGGCGCAAGGTGGCCATGGTCGGCCGGTCGATGGTCCGGAACATGGGCATCGCGGCCGAGCTCGGCTACCTGCACGTGCCCGCCGGCGTCCTCGTCGACGTCAAGCAGCTGGACGACCTGCGCGACGACCAGATCGTCCTCATCTGCACCGGCAGCCAGGGCGAGCCGATGGCGGCACTGTCCCGCATGGCGAACCGCGACCACCGGATCGACGTGGGCCGCGGCGACACGGTGTTGCTGGCGTCCTCGCTCATCCCCGGCAACGAGAACGCCGTGTACCGGGTGATCAACGGACTCATGCGCCTCGGGGCGGCAGTCGTCCACCGGGGGAACGCGAGGGTGCACGTGTCGGGGCATGCCAGCGCCGGGGAGCTCCTCTACTGCTACAACATCGTCCGGCCACGCAACGTCATGCCCGTGCACGGGGAGTGGCGCCACCTCGTCGCCAACGCCGAGCTCGCCGTCGCCACGGGCGTCCCGCGTGACCGTGTCGTCGTCGTCGAGGACGGTGTGGCCGTCGACCTGGTCGACGGGAAGGCAGCGGTCTCGGGAGCGGTCCCATCGGGCTACGTCTACGTGGACGGCGCCTCCGTGGGCGGGGCGGACGAAGGCCTGCTCAAGGACCGTCGGATCCTGCGCGACGAGGGCTTCATCTCCGTCACGGTGGTCGTCGACTCCATGACCGGCAAGATCATCGCCGGACCCGAGATCACGGCGAGAGGTTTCGTCGAGGACGAGGTCGTGTTCGACGATGTCATGCCGCAGCTCGTGCAGGCGCTCGACGAGGCCACGGCGAACGGCGTCGCGGACACCTACCAGCTCCAGCAGGTCATCCGCCGGTCGGTGGGTGGCTGGTTGGGGCGCAAGCTCCGCCGTCGACCGATGATCATCCCCATGGTCATCGAGGCCTGACCCGTACTGCGCGGCACCCCTTCTGCCGTAGCCTCACGATGATCATCGCTGTTCCGCGTGTGACGCATGTGTCCGGTGTGACTGTCGCGTAGCCTGCGCCCATGGCGACTCGTACGTCTTCCCCGTCGCGCGGCCGCACGACGTCCACACCCCCACGGGGTCAGCGCACCACAGCTCGCTCGGGTGGACGCTCCCGCAAGGCCCGGTCCCGGCGTCTTCCGCTCCCGGTACGGGCCGTCCAGAACACCTGGATGGGCCTGGCCCACGCGACCGGTGCCGTCGCCCGCAAGGTGGGGGACACCGGCCGCGACCTCCAGCCCGAGCACCGGCGCGACGGTATCGGCCTCCTCCTCGTCGCCCTCGCCGTCGTCGTCGCGGCCAGGGAGTGGTGGGGGATGCCGGGTGCGGTGGGGACGATCGTCCATGCCGTCGTCGCAGGGACCTTCGGCAAGGTGGGCTACGCCGTGCCACTGGTCCTGCTCGCGTTCGGCATCCGGATGCTGCGCACCCCCCAGGACGAGGCGGCGACCTCACGTGCGGCCGTCGGGACGATCGCCCTCGCCTTCGCGGCCTGCGGCCTGACCCACGTCGCCGCCGGGGTCCCCACCCCGCCTGAGGGGGCCGACGGGATGCGGGCTGCGGGCGGCATCCTCGGCTTCCTCTCCTCCAGCCCCCTGGAGGCGGCGGTCTCCGTCTACGGCGCCGTGCCGCTGCTCCTCCTCCTCGCACTCTTCGGACTCCTCGTCATCACCGCGACCCCGTTGCACCAGGTGCCCACCCGCCTGCGGGCCCTCGGCGACCGGCTCACCGGCCACCCGACCGCCCCGTCGGTCGACGGGGCCGACACCGCCGATCCGAGGAGGGGCCTCCGCCGTCCCGGCCGAGGCGGTGCTCTCCACGACGAGGGTCCGCGGGTCGGCGACGAGGCGTTCGAGCAGGCCGCGCTCGTCGACCCGGTCACCGGCAAGCGGCTCCGCCCGGGCCAGAAGCGGACCACTGCGCCCCCGGCGGTCCCGGGCGAAGGTGGCGAGGCCACCGCCATCGGCGGACCGGCAGCGCGGGGTCCCGTCCCGGAGCGGGTGCCGCTGGAGCCGCCGCCGACCACGCCGCTGCCGCAGCGCGTCGAACAGCTCTCGCTCGCGGGCGACGTGACGTACACCCTCCCCGACGCCGCACTGCTCGAGCCGGGTAGCCCGCACAAGGCCCGGAGCGCGGCCAACGACCGCATCGTGGAGTCGCTGACCACGGTGCTCGACCAGTTCGAGATCGACGCCCAGGTCACCGGCTTCAGCCGTGGCCCGACGGTGACGAGGTACGAGGTGGAGCTCGGCCCGGGGATCAAGGTCGAGCGTGTCACCGCGCTCTCCAAGAACATCGCGTATGCCGTCGCCTCGGCCGATGTGCGGATCCTGAGTCCCATCCCCGGGAAGTCGGCGATCGGCATCGAGATCCCCAACCTCGACCGGGAGAAGGTCAGCCTCGGAGACGTCCTGCGCAGCCAGGTGGCCCGCGGGACGGACCACCCGATGGTCATGGGCGTCGGCAAGGACGTCGAGGGCGGCTACGTCGTCGCCAACCTCGCGAAGATGCCGCACCTCCTCGTCGCCGGTGCCACCGGCGCCGGGAAGTCGAGCTTCGTCAACTCGATGATCACCTCGATCCTCATGCGTGCGACGCCCGAGGAGGTGCGCCTGGTCCTGGTCGACCCGAAGCGGGTCGAGCTCACGGCGTACGAGGGCATCCCGCACCTCATCACCCCGATCATCACGAACCCCAAGAAGGCCGCCGAGGCCCTTCAGTGGGTGGTGCGCGAGATGGACACCCGCTACGACGACCTCGCCGCGTTCGGCTTCAAGCACGTCGACGAGTTCAACAAGGCGGTCAAGGGCGGGAAGGTGACACCGCTGCCCGGTTCGGAGCGCGTGCTCGCTCCCTATCCCTACCTCCTCGTCGTCGTCGACGAGCTGGCGGATCTCATGATGGTTGCCCCGCGTGATGTCGAGGAGTCCATCGTCCGCATCACCCAGCTCGCCCGGGCGGCCGGCATCCATCTCGTGCTCGCCACGCAGCGGCCGAGCGTCGACGTCGTCACCGGCCTCATCAAGGCCAACGTGCCGTCCCGGATGGCCTTCGCGACGTCGAGCGTCACGGACTCGCGGGTGGTGCTCGACCAGCCCGGTGCCGAGAAGCTCATCGGCCAGGGTGACGCTCTCTTCCTGCCGATGGGCGCCAGCAAGCCGATGCGCGTGCAGGGTGCCTGGGTCACGGAGTCCGAGATCCACGCCGTGGTCAAGCACGTCACCGAGCAGCTGCGGCCCACCTACCGCGACGACGTCACGGTAAGCGCGCCCAAGAAGCAGGTGGAGGACGACATCGGCGACGACCTCGACCTGCTGCTCCAGGCAACCGAGCTCGTCGTGACGACCCAGTTCGGCTCCACCTCGATGCTCCAGCGCAAGCTGCGCGTCGGCTTCGCCAAGGCGGGCCGGCTCATGGACCTGCTGGAGTCCCGCGGTGTCGTCGGCCCGTCCGAGGGGTCCAAGGCCCGCGACGTCCTCGTCAAGCCCGACGACCTCGCCACGACCCTCGCGCTGCTTCGCGGCGAGGACGTCCCGGACCAGCCGGTCGATTCGTATGCCGTCCGGGAGGACGGTGTCGCCGGGACCGGGGGGCCGGTCACCGACGACTCCACCGACGACACCTCGGAGGTGCCCGTCATCGCCTACCGGCGCGACGCCGTCGCCGACGACCTCGACCCGTACCCCGTCGCGAGGGACTGGGCCGACGGAGAGTCCGGGGACGACGGCAGCGACGACGCATGGGAGCTCACCGGCCGCCGGTGACTTCTACAGTGGTGCCATGACCATGTTGTGGGAGGACCTCAAGGAACCCCCGTCCCGATCGGCCCGATGGAAGGCCACGCTGCGCAAGCAGCCGTCGGCATTCCTGCTGACCGTGCAGATCCTCGTCATCCTGCTGCTGCCGTTCCTCGAGTCCTCGGACTACGGTCGCGCCGTCATCTCGCTGCTGAGCCTCTCGGCTCTCATCACCGCCGTCTTCACCGTGCGGAGCACGCCCGCCCTCACGTGGCTGTCGGTGACCCTGGCGCTCCCCGCCGCGGTCTTCGAGATCTGGAGCCTCGTCGACGACCGCTCGGCCATCCTGGCCCTCGCCCACTCCTTCCTCGCCGTCTTCTACTTCTACACGGCCTACGCCCTCATCTCGTACATGTTCGAGGACGCCTGGGTGACCAAGGACGAGCTGTTCGCCGTGGGCGCCTGCTTCACCGTGCTCGTCTTCGCGTTCGCCTACGTCTTCCTCGCGATCCAGGAGGTGTACCCGAACTCGTTCACCTCCTTCGACGGTCCGGGGCAACGGACCTTCCTCGAGCTCCTCTACCTCTCGGGTGCCAACCTCACGAGCGTGGGGCTCTCCGACGTCGGCCCGATCCGCCCGGAGGCGCGGGCCATGGGCACGGTGGAGCAGCTGGCCGGCGTCATGTACGTCGCGATGGTCATCTCGCGCCTCGTGGCGCTCACCGTGATGCGTGCTCGCCAGTGACATCGGACGTCGAGGGACAACGAGACCTCAGTCGGGCTGAGCGTCCAGGTGCTCGATGCGCGCCAGACTGGGCCCCCGGCGTGCCCTGATCTCACGCGCACAGTCCTCGGCTGCGCCCAGGACCCGAAAGGCGTTCCCACCGGCCAGCGCCGACAGGTCGCGGTCGCTCCAACCGCGGTCGGCCAGCGATGCCAACAGGCGCGGGTAGCCGGTGACGTCCTCGAGGCCCTGCGGCAGGACGTCGACCCCGTCGTAGTCGCCCCCGAGCCCGATGTGGTCGATCCCGGCCACCTCACGGACGTGCCCGCAGTGCGCGACGACGTCGTCGAGGGTGGCCACCGGCGCCCCCATCGTGTGGCGCCGCTCCTCGACGAAGGGGGCGAATGCCGTGGAGTCGTCGGCGTCGATGCCCTCGGCGGCCGCCGCCTCGCTCGCCTCCAGGTCCCACTCGCGAACCGCCTGGGAGACGAAGCGCGGGACGAACGTCACCATGCAGAGTCCGCCGTTGTGCCGCAGCCGCTCGAGCACGTCGTCGGGCACGTTGCGCGGGTGGTCGCACAGGGCGCGGGCCGAGGAGTGGGAGAACATCGCCGGGGCCTCCGTGACGTCCAGAGCGTCGCCCATGGTGCCTGCGGAGACGTGCGAGAGGTCGACGAGCATGCCCAGCCGGTTCATCTCCCGCACCACCTCTCTCCCGAACGGTGACAGCCCGCCGAGCACGGGCTCGTCAGTGGCCGAGTCGGCCCAGGGCACGTTGTCGTTGTGGGTCAGGGTGAGGTAGCGGACGCCCAGGGCGAAGAGCATCCGCAGCGCGCCGAGCGACGAGTCGATGCTGTGCCCGCCCTCGGCGCCCATCAACGAGGCGATCCGGCCCTGAGCCCGGGCACGGTGGACGTCGGCGACCGACGTCGCGAGGGCGAGGTCATCGGCATACCTCCTCGTCATCGAGTGCACGGCATCCACCTGCTCCAGCGTGGCCGTGAGGGCTGCGGTCCCCGGCAGGCGGGACGGCACGAAGACCGACCAGAACTGGGCGCCGACACCGCCCTCGCGCAGGCGGGGCAGGTCGGTGTGGGTGGCCTGGCGCCGCGAGATGTCAAGGCGGTCCCAGTCGTAACCGGCCCGTTCGCGCGCCTCCCACGGAAGGTCGTTGTGTCCGTCGACGACCGGGTGCTCGGCCAGGAGGGCACGGATGCGGCCGAGGCTGTCCTGGGGCATGCGCAGACCCTACTCGCGGGCGGGGACCCTTCCGCGTGCCCAACTAGAGTGACGGCATGTCCACTCCCCGCGGCAGCGTCGCCCTGGTCACGCTGGGCTGCACGCGCAACGAGGTGGACTCCGAGGAGCTGGCCGGCCGCCTCGCAGCCGAGGGTTGGACACTCGTCGAGGACGCCGCGGATGCCGACGTCGCGGTCGTCAACACGTGTGGGTTCGTCGAGCAGGCGAAGAAGGACTCGATCGACACCCTGCTCGAGGCCGCCGACCTCAAGCGGACCGGCCGCACTCGCGCCGTCGTCGCGGTCGGGTGCCTCGCCGAGCGCTACGGCCAGACCCTGGCCGACGAGCTGCCGGATGCCGACGCCGTGCTCGGGTTCGACTCCTACCGGGCGATGTCCAGCCACCTCACGGCTGTGCTGGACGGGCAGCGACCGGCATCCCACGTGCCGTCTGACCGGCGCCGGCTGCTGCCCCTCGCGCCCGTCGACCGCTCCGGCGCCGGTTCCGCCGTGGCCGTGCCCGGTCACGGCGACGGGGTGGTGCAGGGGTTCGTCCGGGCGAGGCTCGACGCCCGACCGTGGGCACCGTTGAAGATCGCCAGCGGGTGCGACCGACGCTGCTCGTTCTGCGCCATCCCGATGTTCCGGGGGTCGTTCGTGTCGCGGCGTCCGACTGACGTGGTTTCCGAAGCACGGTGGCTCGCGTCGCGGGGGGTGCGAGAGCTGTTTCTCGTGAGCGAGAACTCGACGTCCTACGGCAAGGACCTCGGTGACCTGGCACTCCTCGAGAAGCTGCTGCCCGAGCTCTGCGAGCTCGACGGTGTCGAGCGGGTGCGGGTGTCATACCTCCAGCCTGCGGAGGTGCGCCCGGCTCTGCTCGAGGCGATGGCGACGACGCCCGGCGTGATGCCGTGGTACGACCTGTCGTTCCAGCACGCGTCCACCCCCGTGCTGCGCAGGATGCGCCGTTTCGGGGGCACCGAAGCGTTCCTCGACCTCATCGGACGGGTCCGGACGCGGGAGCCCCTGGCTGGGATACGGAGCAACGTCATCGTGGGCTTCCCCGGCGAGACGGAGTCCGACGTCGAGGAGCTCGAGCGGTTCCTCGTCGAGGCGCGTCTCGACGTGGTCGGCGTCTTCGGCTACTCCGACGAGGACGGGACCGAGGCCGAAGGACTCGATGACAAGGTGCCCGATGCAGTCGTCGCGGAGCGCGTGGAGCGGTTGACGGCCCTCGTGGAGGAGCTCACCGCACGGCGAGCGGACGACCGGGTCGGCGAGAGCGTCGTCGTGCTCGTGGAGGACCACGACGACGACGACCCCACCGTCGCGGTCGGCCGCGCTGAGCACCAGGGCCCTGACGTCGACGGGGTGTGCCTCGTCCGTGCGTCGCCCGGTACGGCTCCGGTCACGGTCGGGTCGTTCGTCGACGGCGTCGTCGTCGACGCGGTCGGGGTCGATCTCGTCGTGGAGGCGCGATGAGCGAGAAACCGGCCCGCCCGGTGCGACCAGGGCCACTCGCGGAGGGCCGCGCCACCGACCCCTACCGCGCCGGCATCGACCCCGCCAGCGACGTCGTCCCGGCGACCGGGCCGAGCGCATGGAACATCGCGAACTACCTCACCGTCTTCCGGCTGCTGCTCGTCCCGGTCTTCGGGTGGCTGCTCCTCGTCGACGCTGGGCGTAGCCCCGGCTACCGGTGGGCTGCCTTCGGCGTGTTCGCGGTCGCGATGCTCACCGACCGGATCGACGGCGACCTGGCGCGGAGCCGGGGTCTGGTCACCAACTTCGGCAAGGTCGTCGACCCCATCGCCGACAAGGCCCTCGTGACGATGGCCCTCGTGGGGCTCTCCGCCATCGGGGAGGTGTGGTGGTGGGTCACCGCGGTCGTCCTCGTCCGGGAGTGGGGCATCACGGCGATCCGCTTCTGGGTGATCCGGCACGGTGTCATGGCGGCCGGTCGAGGCGGCAAGCTCAAGACCCTCCTGCAGACCTTCGGCATCGGCTTCTACCTGATGCCACGGTGGACCCTGCCGTTTCCGGAGCTGTGGGACTGGGTGGCGGCCATCTCCCTGGGGGCGGCCGTGCTCGTCACCGTGGTGACCGGGGTGGACTACCTCATCCAGGCGCTCCGACTGCGTCGGACCAGCGAGCGGGCGATGCGGAAGCGCGCTGCACGAGCCGCCGCCCGGCAGGGGCGCACGGGCGCGTGACGGCGGCTTCGGAGCAGGTGACGAGGGTCGTGCACGGGCTCACGAAGGCTGGGCTGACCGTGGGGACGGCTGAGTCACTGACCGGCGGCCTCGTGTGCGCCGCCCTCACGAGCGTGCCAGGGGCATCGGCGGTGGTGCGGGGCGGGGTCGTGGCGTACGCGAGCGAGGTGAAGGCCGACGTCCTGGCCGTGGACCGTGCTCTTCTCGAGCGGGAGGGCGCGGTCAATGCCGCGGTGGCTCGTGACCTCGCGGAGGGGGCGCGACGCGTCCTTCGGTGCGACGTGGGCCTCGCGACGACCGGTGTCGCCGGGCCGGACCCGGCGGACGGCGCACCCGTCGGCACGGTCTACGTCGCGGCCAGCGGGCCGTGGGGAATCCTCGTCGAACGGCACGTGTTGACCGGCGATCGGGCAGACATCCGCTCAGCCACGGTCCGTGCCGCCTTGCAGCTCCTTGAGGAGGGTCTGCAGAACCTCCGCGACCAGGTCGGAACCGAGGGGTACGGTGGACGGCACGAGGGACGATCCGCGCACCACGACGATCGAGAGGAGGCGCCATGATCCTGCTTCGGCACGAGCTCGGCGAGGTCCTGCGGGAGATCCGCCAGGACCAGGGGCGCACGCTTCGAGACGTCGCCGCATCCGCCGCCGTCTCCTTGGGCTACCTCAGCGAGCTCGAGCGGGGCACGAAGGAGGCCTCCTCCGAGCTCCTGGCCGCTGTGTGCGCGGGTCTCGGTCTCAGCCTGTCGGACGTGCTGGCGCTGGTCAGCGAGCGGGTCGAGCGGGTCGAGACCCTCTCGGCTCCGGTGACGCTCCCCGTCGGGGCCGCTCGTTCCGGCGCTCGCGTCTCGGCCTCGGCGGCCTGACGCCCGACCCGCCTGCCGGCGGTCATCGTGAGGCGCGGTACGCTCCGCGTCCGCCGGCGCCCAGCGGTCGTTGCGGTCGGCCGTCGTCGGTCGGTGCGAGCCCCTTCTGGCACGTCGGGCAGGAGAAGAGCGTCCGCTCCCGGGGCGCCGCACCCGTCGTCGCCACCCGCACCGTGTCGCCGCAGCGCCGACAAGGACGGCCCGAGCGGGCGTGGACGTAGGCCTCCTCACCGGACCGCCGCACCCCGGTGCTCGCCTGCCAGCCGGTGCGTCGTGCGACATCCATGAGCCGGTGGACGCGGCCCAGGAGGCGCAGGACCCGCTCGTGCTCGAGCTCGCCGACCGGTGTCCAGGGCAGGATCCGCTCGAGGAAGAGGGTCTCGCTCGCCCAGAACGTGCCCACGCCGGCGAGCACCCGTTGGTCGAGGAGCGCGTCGCCGACGAACCCCCGGTACGCCAGCACGCGTCCGACGGCGGACTCATCGTCCCAGTCCGGGCCCAACACGTCAGGCCCCAGGTGGCCGACGAGGTCGTCCTCGCTGCTCGTGGGGACGAGGTCGAGCATGCCGAGGCGAAGACCCACGGCGGACCACCGCGCCGTGAGCATGGCGGCTCGCAGGTCCGGTCGGCGCAGCGCCCGCTCGGTGTCGTGCCCGGGGTGCTCGACCCGCCACTGGCCCTCCATCCGCAGGTGCGTGTGGAGGGTCGCGCCGGTGTCGAGGCGATGGAGGAGGTGCTTGCCACGCGCGACGACCTCCACGGTGCGCGAGCCGCGGAGGTCGACGTCGGGGACCGACGGCCAGCGCAGCTCGGCGCGCTCGACGACCTCGCCGCGCAGGGCGGCATCGAGGCGGTCGGCCGTCCGCCACACCGTGTCACCCTCGGGCACCGCGGCTCACCTCCGCATCCGGAGCCCACGGGGGGTCAGGTGGAACCCAGCGGTCTCCAGCGCACTCACCACCGGGTGCCCGGACCCCAGCAGCTGGCCGCCGTCGGCCTTCTCGACGGTGATCCGCCCGAGGCTTCCCCCTCGCACGGCGTCAGCGAGGGCGGTCGCCGCGGCGGCGAGGCGAAGGGCATCCTCGCTGTACGTCAGCAGGGTCTTCCCACCGCGCTCGACATAGAGCACGAGCTCACCGTCGACGAGGACGACGACCGCGCCGGCCTTGCGTCCGGGCTGGTGCTGTCGACGTCGGTCCGGCGTGGTGGGCGCTTCTGCGGCCTGCCCGTCGGCCGTCGGGTCGACCGCGCGGTCCGGCCACGACAGGGCGGCACCGAAGGGGTTCGCCGGGTCGCTCGCCGCCAGCACCACCGCGGACGGGATGTCCCGGTCCGCTGTCGTGGCCGATCCGCTGCGGAGGCGGTCGACGGCACCGGTGGTGCCGAACTGGGACGCACCCAGGCCCTCGACGAAGTAGCCACGACGGACCCGACCCGCCTCCTCGGCTCGACCGAGGACTCGGTAGGTCGCGGCGAACCCGCCGGGAACGTCCTCGGCGGCCGTCGCGCCGCGGGTGAGGATGCCGTGTCGGTCGAGGAGGAGCTCTGCCGCGGCGTAGGCGCGCACCGTCGGATCGAGGTCCACCGGCGGGAGCAGGGACCAGCGCCCGGTGACCCGTGCCGGACCCGACCTGGTGGGGAGCACCGGTCGTGACGGAGCGGCCCCGAGGCCGCCCAACGGGCCTCGTCGACCGGCATACCGGCTGCGGCGGGGTCCCGTCGCCGTCCTGCGGTGGGCCGTGCGCCCGCCCCCGAGCAGGGCCCGCACCGGAGCGAAGGTGTCACCGGTGACCCGCCCGGACCACACGAGGTCCCAGAGGGTCGTGGCGAGGGCATCGTCGTCGGAGGCGGCCACCTGTTCGGAGAGGGTGCGGAAGAAGTGGGCGCCGCCTCCGGCGAGAGCATCGAGCACCGCGAGGCCCTGCTCGGAGGGCACCCGCTCGGGGTCGGGGCCGGGCAGCGTGAGGTGGGCGGAGTCGGCGAGGTGCAGCGAGACCCACCCGTCGTCACCCGGGAGCGACCCGTGGCCGCACCACAGCACGTCACCGGTCGACATCAGCTCGTCCAGGAGCGCCGGGGAGTAGCCCGGGACGCGGGACGGAAGGACGAGGGACTCCACCGCGCTGGCGGGCACCACTGCTCCGCTCAGCTGCTCGACGACGCGCAGGAGCCCGTCCCGGCCCTGCAGCCGGCCGCCGACGCCCTGCCACGCCAGGAGGAAGCGAGAGAGGTCGACGGGCGTGACCGGCTCGACCTCGGCACGCAGCGCCGCCAGCGAGCGTCGACGGAGCATGCGCAGCACCTCGGCGTCGCAGTACTCGGTGCCACCCCCGCCGGTCGGCAGCAGCTCGCCCTCGACGACTCGACCGGTGGACACGAGCCGGGCGAGGGCGGCCGTGGCGACGGCCGGGCCCAGGCCGTGGGCGCGGGCCACCTCGCTGGCATGGAAGGGTGCGTGAGTGCGGGCATAGCGGGCGACGAGGTCGCCCAGCGGGTCGGCGACCGGCTCGAGGAACGCCTGCGGGACACCCGGTGGGAGGGACACCCCGAGCGCGTCCCGGAGCCGTGCGGCATCCTCGATCGCTGCCCATCGGTCCTCCCCGGCCACCCGGACGGAGATCACCTGTCGGAGGTCCGCGAGGCGGTCGAGCCAGGCCTCCACGTCCGCTCCCGTGGTGCCCTCGCGGCAGCGCACGAGGACGGCCTCGGTGGAGAGCGGTCCGAGGCTGCGCAGGAGGTCCAGGGCGTCGTCGGCGTCGCGGGCCGCACGGTCGGGCGTCAGTCGCTGCAGCTCGGCCTCCGTGCGGGCGATCTGCTCGGCGTCGAGGAGGTCACGCAGTGCCAGACCCTCACCCGTGCCGAGGAGCTCGGCGAGCAGCGACGGGTCGAGGGCCAGTGCCGCCGCCCGGCGCTCGGCGAGCGGCGAGTCCCCCTCGTAGAGGAACTGCGCCACGTAGCCGAAGAGCAGCGACTTGGCGAAGGGGGAGGGGGTCGCGCTCTCGACGTCGACGACGGTGACCCGGCGGGACCCGATGTCCCGCATGAGGTCGACGAGGCCCGGGACGTCGAACACGTCCTGCACGCACTCCCGAACGGCCTCGAGGACGATGGGGAACGACGGGTACTGGCTCGCCACCTGGAGCAGCTGGGAGGCCCGTTGCCGTTGCTGCCAGAGCGGCTGTCGGCGGTCCGGGCGTCGACGAGGCAGGAGCAGCGCCCGGGCGGCGCACTCGCGGAAGCGTGCCGCGAAGAGCGCCGACCCTCCGATCTCCTCGGTGACGAGACCGCGGACGTCGTCGGGATCGAGGGTGACGATGTCGAGGAGCTCGCGGCCGACCCCTCGCTCCCCCACGCCCGCGACGTCGTCGAGCTCGAGGTCGGGCAGGCGCAGCACGATGCCGTCGTCGCCGTGCATGGCCTGCACGTCGACGCCGAACCGCTCGCGCATCCGGGCGCTGACGGCCAGGGCCCAGGGAGCGTGCACCTGCGCGCCGAACGGGGAGTGGACGGCCACCCGCCAGTCGCCGAGCTCGTCCCGGAACCGCTCGACGACGATCGTGCGGTCGTCGGGCACGTGGCCGGTGGCCTCCCGCTGTTCGCGGAGGTAGCCCAGGAGGTTGTCGGCGGCCCACTCGTCGAGACCGGCCGCCATGACGCGGTCCCGAGCAGCGGGCGCTGAGAGGCCGACGACCTCACGGACGAAGGCGCCCACGGCACGGCCGAGCTCCGCCGGTCGCCCGAGAGAGTCGCCCTTCCAGAAGGGGAGCCGCCCGGGAAGGCCCGGGGCGGGTGTCACGAGGACGCGGTCGTGGGTGATGTCCTCGATCCGCCACGTGCTCGTGCCGAGGGTGAACAGGTCACCGACCCGTGACTCGTAGACCATCTCCTCGTCGAGCTCGCCCACCCGGCGGCCCGGACCCTCGCCCGTGGCGAGGAAGACGGCATACAGGCCACGGTCCGGGATCGTGCCGCCGGAGGTGACGGCGAGACGCTGGGCACCGCGGCGGCCGGTGAGGGTGTCGGAGAGGCGGTCCCAGGTGATCCGGGCGCGCAGCTCGGCGAACTCCTCGCTCGGGTACCGCCCCGCGAGCATGTCGAGCACGGACTCCAGCACCGGCCGGGTCAGCGTCGCGTAGGGGGCGGCCCGCCGCGCGAGGGCCAGCACGTCGTCGACGGTCCACTCGTCCAGGGCGCACATGGCGACGACGTGCTGGGCGAGGACGTCGAGGGGGTTGGCGGGCACCCCCAGTGCTTCGATCTCGCCCGCGAGCATGCGCTCGACGACGACGGCCGTCTGGACGAGGTCGCCACGGAACTTGGGGAACAGCACCCCGCGGCTGACGGCCCCCACCTGGTGGCCGGCACGCCCCACCCGCTGCAGGCCCGACGCGACCGACGGGGGCGACTCGACCTGCACCACGAGGTCCACCGCCCCCATGTCGATGCCGAGCTCGAGGCTGCTCGTGGCCACCACGGCCGGGAGGCGCCCCGACTTCAGCTCCTCCTCGATCGTGGCTCGCTGCTCCTTGCTGACCGACCCGTGGTGGGCGCGGGCGAGCACTGCAGGGGCGCCGCGCGCGGCGCCGGACTGGGCCATGATCTGCGCCGGGCTGTGGCTGAGGACAGCCGGCCGGGGCGCCGGTCCGGCGTCCGCGTCCGCGCGCTCCTCCCAGATCTCGTTGAGCCGGGTGGTGAGGCGCTCGGCGAGACGGCGGCTGTTGGAGAAGACGAGGGTCGAGGTGTGCTCCGCGACGAGGTCGACGATGCGTTCCTCGACGTGCGGCCAGATCGACGCCCGCTGCTCCTGACCGGACGCCGCTCCGGACAGGTCGCCGGTCGGCTGGCCGAGCTCGGCCATGTCGGGCACCGGGACGACGACCTTGAGGTCCCACCGCTTGGTCGACGGCGGCTGTACCACGTCGACGGGCTGACCACCGGCGAGGTAGCGCGCGACCTCCTCGACCGGGCGCACCGTGGCGGACAGCCCGATGCGCTGCGCGGGTCGGGGGAGGAGGGCGTCGAGCCGCTCGAGGGAGAGCGCGAGGTGGGCTCCCCGCTTGGTGCCCGCGACGGCATGGACCTCGTCGAGGACGACGGTCTCGACGCCGGAGAGCGCTTCGCGGGCGGCGGACGTCAGGAGGAGGAACAGCGACTCCGGGGTCGTGATGAGGATGTCGGTGGGTGCACGGGCGAACGCGCGGCGCTCGTCGGCCGGCGTGTCGCCCGAGCGCACGGCCACGGTGATGTCGGGCTCGGGGAGCCCGAGCCGGGTGGCGGCGTGCCGGATGCCGACGAGCGGGCTGCGCAGGTTGCGCTCGACGTCGACGGCGAGCGCCTTCATGGGCGACACGTAGAGGACCCGGCACCGTTCCTTCCGTTCTGCGGGCACGGGCCGCGACGCGAGGCGGTCGAGGGCCCACAGGAACGCCGACAGGGTCTTGCCGGACCCCGTGGGCGCGACGACGAGCGCGTGGTGACCGCTGCTGATCGCTTCCCAGGCGCCCTCCTGGGCGGCCGTGGGCGCGCTGAACGATCCCCGGAACCAGGCGGCCGTGGCGGGGGAGAAGCGGTCGAGGACGTCACCGGACATGTGAGGACCAGCGTCTCACCCGCGACCGACAGCCGGCTCTGGGGAGTCGACGTGGGAGTCAGGGGTCATCCGCCGAGGGTGATGTTGTGCTCCCGAGGCGCTTGTACCGTCGCGGTGGTGGCGATGTCGGCCCCTGCGCCGAGGCACGTCGGAGGAGAGCAGATGAGCGACACGGCACCGAGGAACGTGGACCACCCCGTCGAGCAGGGCAGCCGTCGCCTGATGGTGCTGCTCGCGATGGCGATGTTCGTCCTCGTGGTCGACACCTCGCTGATGAACGTCTCCATCTCCGCGGTCGTCGAGGACCTCGACACCACAGCCAGCGGCGTGCAGTCCGCCATCGCGCTCGAGGCGCTCGTGTCCGCGGCGTTCATCCTCATCAACAGCAAGGTCGGCGACCTCATCGGTCGCCGGCGGGCGTACGTCCTCGGGCTGCTGGCCTATGCAGTGGGCGCGCTCGCCATGACGCTGACCCAGAGCCTGACGGCCATCCTCGTCTTCTGGGCGATCATCGGCGGGCTCGGCGCCTCCCTGCTGCTCCCGGCGATGCAGTCCCTGATCCACGGGAACTTCACGGGTGCGGCGCAGAAGCAGGCCTACGCGATGATCGGTGCGGCCGCCGCCATCGCGGCGGCGGTCGGTCCGCTGCTCGGCGGTTTCGTCACGACCTTCCTCTCCTGGCGCGTCGGCTTCGCGCTCGAGGTCGTCATCATCGCCGTCATCCTCAGCCAGATCCGCCTGGTCAAGGACGTGGCCTACACCGGGTCACGGGAGATCGACCGGGTCGGTGCGGTGCTCTCCGTCGTGGGAATGGGAGGCGTGGTCCTCGGCATCCTCGTCTGGCAGGAGGGCGGTGAGTTCGTCCTCCTCATCATGGCCGTGGGCGCCGTCGCCCTGGTCTCCCTCGCTCGGTGGCTCGTGCGGCGCAAACGCCTGAAGCGGGTCACCCTGCTCGACCCGGACCTCTTCGCCACGCCGAACTTCACGGCGGGCATCTCGGGCCAGATGCTCCAACAGGTCTCGCTCGGCGGAGCCATGATCGCCCTCCCGCTCTTCCTCCAGATGACCCTCGAGTACAACGCCATGGAGGCCGGGCTGTCCTTGGCGCCGCTGTCCCTGACCATGTTCGCCGCCGCGCTGCTGGCAGGCCGGAGGGCCGGCGACCGACGACCTGCGTCGGTCATCAGGGCCGGCTTCCTCCTGACGGCCGTCGGTATGGGGGTCATCATCCCGCTCGTCCCACGGGTGGACAGCGGCTGGTACCTCGTGGTGCCCCTCGTCGTGGCCGGCTGCGGCCTGGGACTTCTCGTCTCCCAGCTCAACAACTACACCCTGGCGCCCATCGAGGAGGAGCGGGTCAGTGAGGCGGCAGGTGTCAACTCCGCCGCCGGGTCGTTCGGACTGTCCTTCGGGCTCGCCGTGGCCGGTGGCCTGCTGCTCGCGGCGCTGTCCTTCGGCTTCGGCCAGCTCACCGAGGACAGCGCGGTCATCCCTCCGGCGCAGCAGCAGCAGATCGCCGAGACGCTCGAGGAGGATGCCGAGGTCATGAGCACCACTGCGCTGGCGCAGCAGATCAGCGGCCAGCCCCCCGAGGTCGAGGCCGAGGTGCTGGCCATCAACACCCAGGCCAGGGACCGGTCCCTGCAGGTGGCCCTCCTCGTCCCCCTGCTGGCGGCGCTGCTCGGGGTCGCGAACTCCTTCCGGATGCTGCGGTTGCCCGACGTCAGGCCGTCCGGCAGCCTCGCAGGAACGGACCTCGGCTGACGGGTCCGTACCGCGACAGCCGCTGCCTCAGGTTCGGGGCTGCTGCTGCGTGATGCAGTGGATGCCGCCGCCGCGGGCGAAGAGCGGGCGTGCGTCCACACCCACCACCCGGCGGCCGGCATACGCCCGTTCGAGCACCGCGAGGGAGTCGGCGTCCTGCGGGTCGTCGTAGGTGCACGCGACGACGCCGTCGTTGACGAGGAGATGGTTGATGTACGACCAGTCGACCTGGCCCTCGTCGTCCTCCAGGGTCTTGGGCGCCGGGACGCGCACCACCTCCAAGGGCTCGCCCCGGGCGTCGCGCGCGGCTGCGAGCAGGCCCTCGAGCTCGACGGACACCTCGTGGTCAGGATGTGCCGGGTCGGCCTGCCAGTGCAGGAGCACGGTTCCCGGTGATGCGAAGGTCGCGACGATGTCGACGTGGCCGCGCGTGCCGAACTCGTCGTAGTCGCGGGTCAGCCCGCGCGGCAGCCAGATGCAGGTCGTCGCGCCGATGGTGCGCGCCATCTCCGCCTCGACGTCGGCGCGGGTGAGCCCAGGGTTGCGGCCCGGGTCGAGCTGCACCGTCTCGGTCAGCAGCACGGTGCCGAGGCCGTCGACGTGGATGCCGCCACCCTCGTTGACGAGCTGGCTCGCGACCCGCGTCGCCCCCGCTCGGCCGGCGACGAACGTCCCGATCACCTTGTCCCGCTCCCACGTCGCCCACGCCTGCCCGCCCCAGCCGTTGAACACCCAGTCGACGGCCCCGAGCTCGCCCGAACCGGACACCACGAAGGTCGGCCCGATGTCCCGCATCCACGCGTCGTCGAGCGGTGCCTCGAGCACGTCGACCCGGTGCCTGCCGTGCCGTCCCTCACCGACCCAGCGCCGTGCGACGCGGATGTCGGAGGGGTCGACGACGAGCGTGACGGGTTCGAAGCGGGAGACGGCGAGCGCCACCTCCGACCACGTGGCCCGAGCCTCGTCGGCATCCGCCTCGGTGTCGCCGAGGGTGTAGCCCGAGCTGGGCCACGCCATCCAGGTCCGCTCGTGCGACACCCACTCGGCGGGCATCCGCCACGGGCCCGGAGGTCCCGGGGACGGCGCCACCGTCAGCCCTCCCGCCGGTGCTCGTCGCTGACCCGTTCGGTGAGCGCGGCGTACGAGTCCGGGCGGCGCGTCGAGAGGAACGGGAAGAGGTCGAGCCAGTCGCGCCGCTGGGCGAGGTCGAGGTCGGCCACGAGGACGGCCGCCTCGTCGCGGGGTGCCTGGACGAGAACCCGCCCGTAGGGGTCGGCGATGAAGGACGAGCCGTAGAAGGTGATGAGCCCCTCGGTGCCGTAGCGGTTGGGCACGACGACGAAGAGGCCGTTGGCGATCGCGTGGCCCACGATGGTGTGCTGCCACAGCGGCTGGGTGTCGAAGTCGGGATGGTCCGGCTCTGACCCGATCGCCGTCGGGTACACGAGCACCTGGGCACCGGCCAGGCTGTAGGCCCGCGCCACCTCCGGGAACCACTCGTCCCAACAGGTCGGCATCCCGAGCCGGATGTGGCCCGAGAGTCCGGCGAGACCCGCGAGGTCGTAGACGGGGTAGGCGTCCTCCGGAGGACCCTGCCGGAAGTACTTGTCCTCGTGGTAGCCAGCCGTCACGGGGATGTGCGTCTTGCGGGTGCGGGCCACGACCCGCCCGTCCGGCGCCACGAGCACCGCCGTGTTGAAGCCCAGGCCATCGTCGGTGCCGTCGAGAGCGGGGGCCTTCTCGTAGAGCGACGCGTGGACCAGGACGCCGGATGCCGCGGCCGCCTCGCGCGCGAAGGTCACGGTGCGGCCGTCCTCGAGCGACTCGGCGGTCTCGTCCGGGCGCCCGGCGGGCAGCTCGTCGGCGGGGTAGCGCGACAGGGTGAGCTCCGGGAGGAACACGATGCGGGCGCCAGCGTCGGCCGCGGTGCGGATGCCGCCGAGCAGGGTCGCGCGCAGGCGCTCGGCGTCCTCGTCCCAGGCGTGCTGGACCAGACCCACCCGGACCGGGGGCTCGGCCGGCTCATGCACTCGGGCGAGCGAGGTCGGCACCTCGGCGGCGGTGATCAGACGCATGGCGGCCAGTATGCCGTCCGCCCGCGCCGCTCGGGCGCCGGTGCGGTGACCGGACGAGGGGACGCGCGGCATACGATCTGCCGGTGCGCGTCTCCCGCTTCTGGACCCTTGTCGAGGACGAGTTCGGCGCCGCCTACGCCCACTCGTTGGCGCGCAGCCACGTCATGTCGGCGCTGGGCGGCCGCACGGCGGTGGAGGCGCTGGAGGCGGGCATCCCACCCCGGGAGGTCTGGCTCGCACTGTGCGCCGACATGGACGTGCCCGCGGAACGGCGGCACGGACGTGATGTCCCCAAGAGCCGGTGAGGCGCAGGGGTCCGAGGGCCCCGGAATGCGGTGGAGGGTGTCGGGGTCGTCGTCTAGCGTCGTGCCGGTGACCGACGACGTCCTCCTGCGTGCTCGGGGGTTGACCAAGCGCTTCGGCACCTTCACCGCTGTCGACGGCATCGACGTCGAGGTGCGCAAGGGTGAGGCCTTCGGCTTCCTCGGCCCCAACGGGGCAGGCAAGTCCTCGACGATGCGGATGATCGGGTGCGTCTCGCCGGTGACCGAGGGCGAGCTGCGCATCCTCGACATGGACCCGGCCACCGACGGCGCGGCGATCCGCGCCCGGCTCGGGGTCTGCCCGCAGAGAGACATCCTCGACGAGGACCTCTCGGTCGAGGAGAACCTGTGGGTCTACGGGCGGTTCTTCGGTCTGAGCCGGTCCGAGGTCCACCAACGCGCCGACGAGCTTCTCCAGTTCGCCCAGCTCGGCGAGCGCCGGCGCGACAGGGTGGAGCCGCTCTCGGGCGGCATGAAGCGCCGCCTCACCATCGCCCGGAGCCTCATGAACAACCCCGAGGTGCTGCTCCTCGACGAGCCGACCACCGGCCTGGACCCTCAGGCGCGCCATGTGCTGTGGGACCGGCTGTTCCGGCTGAAGCGTGAAGGCGTCACGCTGATCATCACGACCCACTACATGGACGAGGCGGAGCAGCTGTGCGACCGGCTCGTCGTCATGGACCACGGCCGGATCGTCGCCGAGGGCAGCCCTCGCGCGCTCATCGCCGAGCACTCGACCCGCGAGGTGGTGGAGCTGCGCTTCGACCTCGACGACCAGGAACGGCACGTCGACGCCGTCTCCGGGGTGGGGGAGCGGCTCGAGGTCCTGCCCGACCGCCTCCTCGTCTACGTCGACGACGGTGACGCGGCGTTGACGAGTCTGCACGCCCGTGGCGTCGAGCCGCTGTCCTCGCTCGTGCGCCGCTCCACCCTCGAGGACGTCTTCCTGCATCTCACGGGACGGACGCTGGTGGACTGATGTCTGCGCCTGCCACCGACCGCCTCGCCGTGACCGCCCCCGCCAGCGGCCGGCTGGACACCGGGCCTCGCCCCGGGCTCTCGCAGGCCGAGCGGCTGGGCGCCGTCATGGGTCACCACCTGGTCGTCTACCGGCGCACGTGGAAGGGGTCGATCATCAACCGCTTCCTCTCGCCGTTGTTCTTCCTCCTGTCGATGGGTCTCGGCCTGGGCACCCTGGTCGACGACGGCGCGGGCGGCGTCGACGGGGTCCCGTACCTGCAGTTCGTCGTGCCCGGCATCATCGCCGTCCAGGCCATGTGGCTGTCCTTCGGGGAGTCGACCTACGCCGTCTTCGGCTACATCCGGTGGAACCAGATGTATGCCGCCATGCTCTCGTCGCCCCTGCGCGTCACCGAGGTCCTCGGCGGACACCTCGCTGTCGTGGGAGTGCACCTCGTCGTCGCGACGACGATCTTCGTCGGGGTCGCCTCGCTCTTCGGGGCGTTCGCGTCCTGGTGGGTCCTCCTCACCATCCCGGTCGGACTGCTGACCGGGCTCGCGTTCGCGGTGCCGACGTTCGCGCTCTCGGCGACGCTCGACAACGACAACGGCTTCAGCCTCCTCTACCGGTTCGTCGTCACGCCCCTCATGCTCTTCTCCGGCACGTTCTTCCCCGTCGAGCAGCTCCCGGCGGCGCTCCGGCCGATCGCCTGGGGGACGCCGCTGTGGCACGGGGTCGAGCTGAGCCGCGACGCCGCCACCGGCACACCGCCGGGATGGCTGGGAGTGGGGCACCTCGGGGTGCTGCTGCTCTACATCGGAGCCGGGTGGGTGCTGGCCCACCGGCAGTTCTCGCGGAGGCTGGTCTCGTGAGCGTCGCGTCAGTGGCGACGCGCGCCTCGCGCGTCCTGCCCTTCCCTGCCGGCCTGGGCATGGCCCGCCACGTGGTGGGACGCAACGTCGTCGCGTTCCGGCGCGCGTGGATCCTCCTCATCAGCGGGTTCGCCGAGCCGGTCCTCTATCTCTTCTCGCTCGGAGTCGGCATCGGCGCCCTCGTCGGGGGCGTGACGACCGACGGCGGCACGACGGTGTCGTACGCGACGTTCGTCGCCCCCGCCCTGCTGGCCGCGTCGGCGATGAACGGCGCGGTGTTCGACAGCACCTACAACGTGTTCTTCAAGCTGCGCTACCAGCGGCTCTACGACGCGATGCTCGCGACACCGCTGGGTCCGAGGGACGTCGCTGTCGGTGAGATCACGTGGTCCCTCATGCGGGGGGCGCTCTACTCCTCGATGTTCCTCGTCGTGGCCCTCGTGGCCGGGATGGTGCACTCGTGGTGGGCCCTGCTCGCCCTGCCCGCGGCAGTCCTCATCGGCCTGGCGTTCGGCGCCGTGGGGATGTTCGCCACGACGTACATGACCAGCTGGCAGCACTTCGACTACGTCACGCTCGCCATCCAGCCGATGTTCCTCTTCTCGGCGACCTTCTTCCCCCTGTCCACCTACCCGGAGGCGCTCCAGTGGGTCGTGCGGGTGACGCCGCTCTACCACGGGGTCGCGCTCGAGCGTGGCCTCATGCTGGGGGAGGTGGGCTGGTCCCTCCTCGGCAACGCGGCCTACCTCGCGGCTCTCGGCGCCGTGGGCATCGTGGGGGCCTCGCGCCGGATCGGGCAGCTTCTGCTCACCTGAGGACCGGTGGGGTGCGTCGTCGCGGGGGCGGTGGCGCGATCCCACGGCGTGTCGTCCTCGATTGCCGCACGTCGAACAGGTGTTCGGCTAAGGTCGTCCACAGGTGACGACCCCCGACGGCCATCGTCCACAGGCCCACGGCAGCTGCGGACCACTGTCGGTGCCGCCACCTAGCGTCTGACCAGACCTCGCGACGAGACCGACGGCGAGAGACGGTCGCCGGTGGGCGCGATCGCGTACGAGTGGAAGACAAGGTGTGACATGGCTGGTCCCAACGGCTCCCGCGGGAGCGTCCTCGCGCCCAACCCCCCGGCCGCTGCCCCTGGTGGTGAGCGGGACAAGGCCCTGAGCTCGGTCATGGCCCAGATCGAGAAGCAGCACGGCAAGGGCGCGGTCATGCGCCTCGGTGACGACGTCCGTCCCCCGATCGAGGTCATCCCGACCGGCTCCATCGCGCTCGACGTCGCGCTCGGCATCGGCGGTCTCCCGCGCGGCCGGGTGGTCGAGATCTACGGCCCGGAGAGCTCGGGCAAGACGACCGTGGCCCTCCACGCCGTCGCGAACGCGCAGAAGGCCGGGGGCATCGCCGCCTTCATCGACGCCGAGCACGCGCTCGATCCCGAGTACGCGAAGAAGCTCGGCGTCGACACCGACGCCCTCCTCGTCTCCCAGCCCGACACCGGTGAGCAGGCGCTCGAGATCGCCGACATGCTCATCCGCTCCGGCGCGCTCGACATCATCGTCATCGACTCGGTCGCGGCGCTCGTGCCGCGGGCGGAGATCGAGGGCGAGATGGGCGACAGCCACGTCGGCCTCCAGGCGCGCCTCATGTCCCAGGCACTGCGCAAGATCACCGGTGCCCTCAACACGACGGGGACGACCGCGATCTTCATCAACCAGCTCCGCGAGAAGATCGGGGTGATGTTCGGCTCGCCCGAGACCACGACCGGTGGCAAGGCGCTGAAGTTCTACGCCTCGGTCCGCCTCGACGTGCGGCGCATCGAGACCCTCAAGGACGGCACCGACCCGGTCGGCAACCGCACGCGCTGCAAGGTCGTCAAGAACAAGGTGTCCCCGCCGTTCAAGCAGGCGGAGTTCGACATCCTCTACGGCCAGGGCATCTCCCGCGAGGGCGGGCTCATCGACATGGGCGTCGACCACGGCTTCGTCCGCAAGGCCGGTGCCTGGTACACCTACGACGGCGACCAGCTGGGCCAGGGCAAGGAGAACGCCCGCGCCTTCCTCAAGGACAACCCCGACCTCGCCGACGAGATCGAGAAGAAGATCAAGGAGAAGCTCGGGGTGGGGCCACGCGTCGACGCGCCGGCCGTCCCCGAGGTTCCGGTCGACTTCTGACCGGAGCAGGACCGATCCCGGATGCCGTTCGCCGACTCGACGACCCCGCCGCCCGCATGGGTGGTGGGGTCGCCGGCCGTGGGGTCGCCGGCGCATGTCGCTGCTCCGCCCCCGGAGGATCCGGAGGCCGACCCGCGCACCCGCGGCAGGGAGGCCGATCCGCACGACTGGGCGCGCCAGATCGTGCTGCGCCAGCTGACCGCCGCACCTCGCAGCCGCGCCGAGCTCGAACAGGTGCTGAGGAGGAGGAACTGCCCCGTCGCCATCGCCGCGGCGGTGCTCGACCGGATGGAGGAGGTCGGCCTCGTCGATGACACCGCCTACGCGGGCATGGTCATCCGCTCGCAGCAGGCTCGCCGTGGGCTGGCGCGTCGCGCCCTGGCGCAGGAGCTGCACCGCAAGGGCGTCGATGACGAGACCGCACAGGCCGCCCTCGACGAGGTCGACCCGATCGACGAGGAGGACCGGGCCCGAGCCCTCGTCGCGAAGCGGATGCGGTCGATGTCGGGCCTGGACCCGGTGGTGCAGATCCGCCGGCTCGCCGGCATGCTCGCCCGCAAGGGGTACCCGGCCGAGCTGTCGATGCGCATCGTGCGCGAGGCGGTCCGCGAGGCGCCCGAGCACCAGCGCGACTGAGATGATGACTGACGGGCGACGAGGCCCGTCGAGCTCGGATGGGTGCCAGTCGCGCGCCAGGGCGCGCGCTCGGCACCCGCGCCAGACGGGCGCGCAGGTGTCAACGGGTCCGCGACGGTGACGGTGCCTCAGATCGAGTGCAGCGGGCGGTCCTCCGCCGCGAGTGTGTCGGCGGGGACGATCTGCTTGCCGTAGGGCACGAGCGAGATGGGGATCATCTTGAGGTTGGCGATCGCGAGTGGGATTCCGATGATCGTGATGGCCTGTACCACCGCCGTCACCACATGCCCGAGGGCCAGCCACCAGCCGGCCAGCACGATCCACACGACGTTGAGCACGACGGCCCCGGCGCCGGCATCCGGCTTGCGCACCACGGCGCGACCGAACGGCCACAGGGCGTAGCTCGCCATCCGGAACGAGGCCACACCCAAGGGGATCGTCACGATGAGGACACAGAACAGCACTCCGGCCAGGGCGTAGCCGATCGCGAGCCAGATGCCGCCGAAGACGAGCCAGATGATGTTGAGCAGGGTGCGCACGAACGGTCCTCTCACGAATGCGATGCCGTGTCCAGCCTGTCATGCAGCCCCTGCGGACGTGACTCAGGCCAGGGAGAGCCGGGCGACGAGCTCGCCGTCCTCCTCCTCGCCGGTCTCGACGAACCCCAGGCTGGCGTACAGCTGCCTCGCGACGACGTTGTCGGGCCGGTACGACAGGGCGAACGAGGTGTGTCCGGTCTCGGTCCGCAGCAGGCTGAGCGCCTGGACGACGGCAGCGCGACCCAGCCCACGACCCTGCTGCCCAGCGTCGACGAGGATGCCGCCCAGCCAGCAGCTTCCGTCGGCGTCGTCGATGCCCCACATGAGGAAACCGACGACCGAGCCGGACGCGTCGTGCACCGACATCGGGTGCCACACGTCTCCGTATGCGCACATCGCGAGGTAGTACGTCGGCGCTGCCACGAAGCGTTCCTGGTCGGGGTTGACGGTGAGTCGCGCGACGTCCTCCCAGGACTCGCGGTCCACCGGGCGAAGGGTCACCGTGGGCGTGGTCGCGTGCACCAAGGCAGCCTAGGCCGCGCAGTGATCACCCAGCCCACTACGGTGGGCATCGAGGCATCGAGAGGAGCAGACATGAACACCATCACCAGGGATGGAGCGACGTGGGAACTCAGGGCACCGGGTGACGTCCACTACTCGACCCGCAGGGAGGACGGGCTCGTCTTCCTGCATGCCAACCCCAGCTGCACACACCTTGCCTCGGCAGATGCGGTGCCCCTGTCGCCGAAGATCGTGGGCACCCTCTGGGAGAAGGACGCCGACACCGGCGCCAGCACGAACGACAACGACGTCGAGTGGTGCGAGCACTGCGCGACGCGGAAGGTCGACTGAGTCGAGCGGCCGGCTGGGTCGGAGGGAGCGGAAGGAGCCCGCGATGGTGATCTGGCTGTCGATTCTCGCGATTGTTGCGGTGGCTGTCTGCGCCATGATGCTCGTCGACCGGCGTCGAGGTTCCACCGGTGCCAGCCGGGGCGACGACCTCCCGGGGGCGGCGAAGGGCCGCCCCGGTCCCCTGAATCTGCGTTCTGGCGAGGCGGGGGGCTCGGGAGCGGGCGGCGACAGTGGCCCGGCTGGCTGACCCGAGAACCGCAGATCTCGTCTTCTGAGGATGGAAGGGCTGCGCGAGCCATCCAGCGATGTGTCGATCGTGGTGGCGATCAGAGGCCCTCGCGTGTGAATGGCGAGGGTGGACGTCCCCACTGATGGAACGCCGGGCATCAAGGGCAGAGAGCGTCGGGGAGGACCTGTCCGCGATCGCCGATTGGGAGACGGTGGCGGGGCTGGCTCTTTGCCCCCTCGGTGACTGGACCTCGGCCCACGAACCTCAGCGACGTCTTGAGCCGAGGGCTTCTCATGCGCCCTTCATCATCGCGCTGGGCGTAGGTGCGCGGGGTCGCTTCGTTATCGCGATGGACCTCGACGCACTTAGGCTGGTGCCGCTATGACCCAGGCCAAGACCTACGACGTCCGCACCCACGGGTGCCAGATGAACGTCCACGACTCCGAGCGGCTCGCCGGCCTGCTCGAGACGGCCGGCTACGTCGACGTCGCCAGCGTGCCCGTGGAGCGTCGGCCGGACGTCGCCGACGTCGTCGTCTTCAACACCTGCGCCGTGCGCGAGAACGCCGACAACAAGCTGTACGGCAACCTGGGCCAGCTGCGACCGGCGAAGACCGCCAACCCTGACCTCCAGATCGCCGTGGGCGGGTGCATGGCCCAGAAGGACCGAGCGACGATCGTCCAGCGGGCTCCCTGGGTGGACGTCGTCTTCGGCACGAACAACATCGCCAGCCTGCCGGCCCTGCTCGACCGGGCCCGTCACAACAGGCGCGCCGAGGTCGAGATCCTCGAGTCGCTCGAGACGTTCCCGTCGACGCTTCCCACGCGCAGAGACTCCGCCTTCGCCGGCTGGGTGTCGATCTCCGTGGGGTGCAACAACACGTGCACGTTCTGCATCGTGCCCAGCCTTCGCGGCAAGGAGCAGGACCGGCGCCCCGGTGACGTCCTGGCAGAGGTCGAGGCCCTCGTCTCCCAGGGCGTCGTCGAGGTCACGCTCTTGGGTCAGAACGTCAACACCTACGGGGTGGAGTTCGGTGACCGACTCGCCTTCGGCAAGCTCCTGCGCTCGTGCGGCGAGATCGACGGGCTGGAGCGAGTGCGGTTCACCAGCCCGCACCCCGCAGCGTTCACCGACGACGTCATCGCCGCGATGGCCGAGACCCCCAACGTCATGCCGAGCCTTCATATGCCGCTGCAGTCCGGCTCCGACCGGGTCCTGAAGGTGATGCGGCGCAGCTACCGGAGCGAGAGGTTCCTCCGGATCATCGACGCCGTCCGCTCCGCGATCCCCGACGCCGCCATCACGACCGACCTCATCGTCGGCTTCCCCGGCGAGACCGAGGAGGACTTCGCCGAGACACTCCGGGTCGTCGAGGCATCGCGCTTCTCCAGCGCCTTCACGTTCCAGTACTCGATCCGGGCCGGCACCCCGGCGGCGACGATGCCCGGCCAGGTGCCGAAGGCCGTCGTGCAGGAGCGCTTCGACCGGCTCATCGCTCTTCAGGAGCGCGTGTCCTGGGCGGAGAACCGGGCCGTCGAGGGCAGGGAGGTCGAGGTCCTCGTCGCACCCGGTGAGGGACGCAAGGACGGCGCCACCTCCCGCATGAGCGGTCGGGCCCGGGACAACCGCCTCGTCCACTTCGCCGTCCCCGAGGGGGCCGAGCGGCCGAGGCCGGGAGACCTCGTGACCGTCGGCGTCACGTACGGCGCCCCGCACCACCTCGTGGCCGACTCCGCTCTCCTCGCTGGTCCGTTCGTCGTGCGTCGCACCGCGGGTGGCGACGCCTGGGCGGCCCTCCAGGACGCCCCCGTGCCCGGCAAGCCCGCGGTGTCGCTCGGGATGCCGTCGATCGGTCCGCCGTCACCGGCAGCGGTGCCGGCGTCGGTGTGCTCCGCCTGAGGTCAGCTCACCAGGAGAGCCGCCCCCGCGATGAGCGCAGTTGCCAGCGCGAGCCCGAGAGCGGCGAGCACCCGCGCGCGGAGCGCGCCGGATCGAGCTCGGCCCGTCTCCGGACGAGGTGAGCTCGCGGCGGCATACAGGGTCGTGGGGTCGAACGGCTCCAGGTTGAGCGGCGGTAACCCTGAGGTGTTGTGGGGCAACTGATTTCCCTTCGATGGGGGCGGTGGGAAGTGCCCCCATCGTAGGTTTGGGCCACCGACGTCCGCCGGAGAACCGGCTCATCCGGGCGAACAGTGGCCGAACGGCTGAGTCCTTCGTCGGTGCGCCGCGGTCAGCCCCCGGATGGCACGGCCGGGTCCAGCCAAGAGTGCACGAGCGGCACTACGGACGCGCCCTCCCCACTCGCTGCCGCGACCCGCTTCATGGACCCTGCCCTGATGTCCCCGGCGGCGAAGACGCCGGGGACCGTGCTCTCCAGGCTCGCGGGAGGGAGTTCGCCCGACCACCGCTCAGGTGGCACGTCGCGGCCGGTCAGCACGAAGCCCCGGCTGTCGCGGGCGACGGCCGCCGGCAGCCAGTCACAGTGCGGCTCGGCGCCCAGCAGCAGGAAGAGGCCGCGGCACTCTCGCTCCTCCGTGTGGCCCGTCCTGGTGTCCCGCACCTGGATCCACTCGAGCCGACCGTCACCACCGGCGTCGACCACCTCCGCACACGGCAGCACCGTGATCCGCGGGTTGTACGCGATCTCCTCCACGAGGTACGAGGACATGGTGCTCTCGAGCCCGTCACGCCGGACGAGGATCGTGACGGACCGCGCAAAGCGCGCCAGGTGGATGGCGGACTGGCCGGCGGAGTTGCCGCCTCCCACGACGACGACGTCGGCGTCCTCCAGCTCCCGGGCGGCGGTCATCGCGCTGCCGTAGAACACGCCGAGGCCGACGAGCGCCTCGACGCCGGGCACCCGCAGGCGGCGGTAGGTGACGCCTGTCGCGATGACGACGGCACGGGCGCGGATGTCGCCGCCGTCCGTGCGCAACAGGTGCGGCTCACCCACCGCGCCAGGCTCCAGGCCGGTCACGGACCAGCCCGTGAAGAACCGGGTCCCGAAGCGGATCGCCTGGTTGCGCGCCCGCTGGGCGAGCCGCATCCCGGACACGCCACGTGGAAAGCCGAGGTAGTTGCGGATCATCGACGAGGTGCCCGCCTGGCCGCCGACGGCCTCGGCCTCAAGGATGACGGCCGAGAGCCCTTCCGAGGACGCGTACACCGCCGCGGCCAGCCCGGCCGGCCCCGCCCCGACCACCGCGACGTCGACGACGGTGTCGACGTCGATGTCGGTCGGGCTGCCGTAGACCCGCACGGCGACGTCACGGACGGAGCGCGGCGAGAAGACGACGGTGTCCATCGCGCGAACCAGAGGGTATGCCGGATCGTTCCCGGCAGCGGCCAACACCTCCTGACCCTCCGCGGTCTCCGGCGTGTAGGTCCGGTTCGGCAGACCCATCCGGTCGAGGAAGTCCCTGATCGCGAGCGTGAGCGCGTCCGGCGCGGGCGTGACGATGCGCACGGACTCCACCTCCGGGGCCGCCACGGTCGAGCCCCAGTCCGAGAGCAGCTCGCAGATCGCCGTGTGGAACTCCTCGTCGCGCACCCCCCGCGGCATGAGCAGGTAGGCGTCGTACTTGCCCTTCGCCAGCCCGGCGCGCAGCTCCGGGGCGTCGGTGAGGAACCTGGAGTAGTGGGCGGCGACGAGCCGCCGGGCCGTCGGCACGACGGCGCGCCAGCGCGCGAAGGCCTCGAGCACGTGTCCGTCGGGAAGCTGTGACTCGGCGACGAAGAGGGCCACCTGCCGACCTTCTGCGACGACCTGTCGGGCAGCGGCCTCGCCCTCGGCCACCGAGGAGGTCCGGAGCACGTCGTAGTCGCGGACGTAGCGACCGAACTCGTCGGCCAGCACGGCACCGTGGTCGGGGGCGACGAGGATGATCGCGGGGTTCACGAGCACGATCCTAGGAGCCGCCACAACCGCCGGCCGGGGACGGGGTCGCCCTTCGGCTCTGGAAGAATCCGGCCCATGGCCATCCGTCCCGTCGTCATCGCCGGCGAACCCGTCCTCCACGAGCGGGCGCGCGCCGTCGACGTCATCGACGACGAGGTCCGCGAGCTCGTCCGCGACATGTTCGAGACGATGGACGCGGCTCGGGGCGTAGGCCTGGCCGCGCCCCAGGTGGGTGTGGGCCTGCGGATCTTCACCTGGCAGCTCGCGAACGAGGACGGCATCCCCTCGCGCGGGGTCGTCGTCAACCCGTATCTCACGTCGTCCAAGCCCGTCGTGGGCGACCCCGACCCTCACGACGAGGTCGAGGGCTGCCTCTCGGTGCCGGGGGAGTCCTTTCCGCTCCGCCGGGGGGAACAGGCGACCCTCACCGGGACCGACCTCGGCGGCGAGGACATCCGGTACGAGGCGACCGGGTGGTTCGCCCGGATGCTCCAGCACGAGTACGACCACCTCAACGGGTTCCTCTACGTCGACCGGCTCACGGGCAAGTGGGCGCGCAAGGCACGCAAGACGGTCAAGGCCAACGGGTGGGGCGTTCCCGGTGAGAGCTGGATGCCGGGCGTCGACCGGGACCCGTTCGGTCACGACGACGACACCCCCGAGGAGGAGCGTGCCGACTGACGACGACCCCCTCGTCGTCGGCGTCGTCGGACCGACCGCCACGGGGAAGTCGGATTTCGGCCTGCGCCTGGCCGAAGAGGTCGGCGGAGAGGTCATCGGCGCGGATGCCAGCCAGCTCTACAGGGGCATGGACATCGGTACCGCCAAGCTGGCCGTCCCCGATCGGCGCGGCATCCCGCACCACCAGGTCGACGTCCTGGAGGTGACCGAGGAGGCGAGCGTCGCGGCCTACCAGCGGCACGCCCGCGCGGATCTCGAGGCGGTGCAGGCGCGAGGGAGGACCCCGGTCGTCGTCGGCGGCTCGGGCCTCTACGTCCGCGCGCTCATCGACCGGCTCGACATCCCCCCGACCGACCCCCACGTCAGGCGCCGTCTCGAGGACCGAGCAGCCGACGTGGGGACCGCTGCCATGCACGCCGACCTCGCCCGGGCCGACCCTGCTGCCGCAGCGGCGATCGAACCGACGAACCGACGGCGCGTGGTGCGCGCGCTCGAGGTCATCGAGCTGACCGGGCGACCGTTCTCGGCGACCATGCCCCGCCGGGAGTTCGCTCGCCCCACGGTCGTCGTGGGACTTCTCCCGTCACGCGACGTGCTCGACCGGCGCATCGAGGACCGGGTGCGCCGGATGTGGGCCGAAGGGCTCCTCGAAGAGGTCAGGGGTCTGGAGGCACGCGGCATCCGCCGCGGGCGCACAGCAAGCACCGCCATCGGCTATGCGCAGGCGCTCGCCCGGCTCGACGGCCTCCTCGACGACGAGGAGGCCCAGCACCGGACCATCGCTGCGACACGGCGCCTCGCCCGCCGCCAGGTGTCGTGGTTCCGGCCTGACCGACGGATCCGGTGGGTCGACCCCACCGACGCCGCCGCCCTCGCCGCCACCGTGGCAGAGCTGCGTGTCGCCGTGCGGAACAATGGCCCGCATGGCTGAGCGGCTCTCCTTCACCAAGGGGCACGGCACCGAGAACGACTTCGTGCTCGTACCCGACCTCGACGGCACGCTGGGCCTGTCCTCCTCGCTCGCCGTGGCGCTCGCCGACCGGCGCACCGGCGTCGGTGGTGACGGGGTGATCCGGGTCGTCCCGACCGAGCTGGTCGAGGACGCCGAGGTCCGCGCCCAGGCTGGAATGGCGAGCTGGTTCATGGACTACCGCAACGCCGACGGCAGCCTCTCGGAGATGTGTGGCAACGGCACCCGCGTCTTCGCTGCCTTCCTCCGTCGAGAGGGCCTCGAGACGGCCGACGAGTTCTCCATCGCCACCCGGGCTGGCGTCAAGCACGTCCGCCGCGAGGGCGAGGGCTTCGCCGTCGACCTGGGTCCATGGCGCCTGGGCGAGCCCGAAAGCGCCGAGCGAGACGGCTTCGACGCGCTGGTCCATCTCGACGGTGGCGACCCGTACTCAGCCCTCACCGTGGACCTCGGCAACCCGCACACCGTCGTCGCGCTTCCCGAGCAGGTCGAGCTCGACACGATCGACCTCACCGCCGCACCAGCCGTGCGGCCGGACCCCCCGCACGGCACGAACGTGGAGCTCGTCCGGCCGATGGGCCCCGGTCACGTCGCCCTGCGGGTGCACGAGCGCGGTGTGGGTGAGACTCGCTCGTGCGGCTCCGGCGCGTGTGCCGCCGCCATCGCCACGAGCTTCTGGGCGGGCTCGCTGGACACCGGCGCGACCTGGCTCGTCGACGTGCCGGGCGGCCGGCTCACCGTCCGGTTGCTGCCGGAGCACGGTGTCGAGCTGGCCGGTCCCGCGGTGCTCGTCGCCGACGGCGTCCTCGACCCGGCGGCCCTTCGGGAGCCGGCGCGGGCCTGAGGTCGCGAGCGAGGTCAGGTGGCCCTGACCTCGAGGACCCGGAAGCCCTTGCTCGACGCACGGCGCGTGCACGGCATCCCGAGGTCCCCGGTGATCCAGCCCTGGAGGCTGTCCGACCCGAGGTTGCGCTGCACGACGAGGTGGGCCGCCCCTCCCGGGCCCAGGCGAGGCAGCCAGGTGCGCAGGAGGTCGTGGAGCGCCGCCTTGCCGACCCTGATCGGCGGGTTCGACCAGATGAGGTCGAAGCGCACGGCATCCGGGATGCCGTCCGGCGGGCTCGCGTGGACCCCGTGCAGCCCCAGCGCGGCGGCGTTGCGGCGGACGAGGTCGAGGGCACGCTCGTTGACGTCGACGGCGTGGACCGTGGCGCGCGGAGAGAGCAGCGCGAGGCTCAGTGCCACGGGGCCCCAGCCGCACCCCAGGTCGAGGAAGGTGCCCTCGCGCGGCGGCGCGGGCGCCTCGGCGAGCAGGACGGCGGTCCCCTTGTCGACTCCGCCGGGCGAGAAGACCCCTGGCGCCACCTCGACCTCGACGTCGTGACCGACGAGGCGCACCCGCAGCCGTCGGCGCTGGTCGGCGCTGACCGGTGCGGCGCTGAAGTAGTGGTCGTGCTCGCCCATCGGGCACACGCTAGCGCCGAGCCGGAAGAAAGAGTTGGCCCGCCGGCGTTGCCCGATGAGAACCTAGGGGGACCATGACTGCACGCGACTTCCTGTCCGGGCGGGCCGAAGCGCTCGCCGAAGAGACCTTCGACGACTCGGGCTTCGTCGTCCCGCCCGTGGCGACGGACCCCGACGAGCAGCCCACCCACGACGGTGAGCAGCTCGACCGGGAAGAGCGAGCGGCGCTGCGTCGCATCTCCGGTCTCTCCACCGAGCTCCAGGACGTCACCGAGGTCGAGTATCGCCAGCTGCGTCTCGAACGCGTCGTCCTGGCCGCCGTGTGGTCGGAGGGCACGGCCGAGGACGCCGAGAACTCGCTGCGCGAGCTCGCCGCCCTCGCAGAGACCGCGGGCTCCGAGGTGCTCGCAGGCGTGGTCCAGCGACGTGCCAACCCCGACCCGGCGACGTACCTCGGCAAGGGGAAGGCGGTCGAGCTGCGCGACATCGTCATCGCCGAGGGGGCCGACACCGTCGTCTGCGACACCGAGCTGGCCCCCAGCCAGCGACGGGCCCTCGAGGACGTCGTCCAGGTGAAGGTGATCGACCGCACCGCCCTCATCCTCGACATCTTCGCCCAGCACGCGAAGTCCCGGGAGGGCAAGGCACAGGTCGAGCTGGCCCAGCTCCAGTACCTCCTTCCGCGCCTGCGCGGCTGGGGAGAGTCGATGTCCCGCCAGGCCGGTGGGCAGGCCGCCGGCGGTCAGGGCATGGGCTCACGCGGACCGGGTGAGACCAAGATCGAGCTGGACCGCCGCCGCATCAACAGCCGGATCGCCAAGCTGCGTGCCCTCCTCAAGGAGATGAAGACGGTCCGCGACACCAAGAGGGGGAGCCGCCGTGCCAACGCGGTGCCCAGCGTCGCGATCGCCGGCTACACGAATGCCGGCAAGTCGTCCATCCTCAACCGGCTCACGGGTGCCGGAGTCCTTGTCGAGAACCAGCTCTTCGCCACCCTGGATCCCACCGTCCGCCGCGCCGAGACCCCTGACGGTCGGATGTACACGCTCACCGACACCGTCGGCTTCGTTCGTCAGCTGCCGCACCAGCTCGTGGAGGCCTTCCGGTCGACGCTCGAGGAGGTGGCCGAAGCCGACCTCGTGCTCCACGTCGTCGACGGTTCGCACCCGGATCCCGAGGGGCAGATCTCTGCGGTGCGCGCCGTCCTCTCCGACGTGGGCGCGACCGACGTTCGGGAGGTCATCGTCATCAACAAGGCCGACCTCGCAGATCCTGAGGTCGTCGACCGGCTGCGGCGCAGCGAGAAGCACTCGGTCGTGGTCTCCGCACGGACGGGCGTGGGGCTCGACGAGCTGCAGGCCCTCATCGCCGACGAGCTGCCCCAGCCGGACGTCGACGTCGAGGTGCTCGTCCCCTACGACCGGGGAGACCTCGTCAGCCGCATCCATGAGAGGGGGGAGGTGCTCGCGAGCGAGCACCTCTCCGACGGGACGCGGCTCACGGCCCGGGTGCGGCCCGACCTCGCCGGTGACCTCACCGCATACGCCGTCTGACCGTTCGGCTGCACGGCAAGCCCTGCCGAGGGCCCCCCGCCCGGTACGGTCACGGTCGTGCCGGCGCCGTTAGAGATCACGACGAACCGCCTCACCCTCCGGCCCCCGACCGAGGGCGACAGGTCGCTGTGGCTGCGCCTGCACCGGGACCCGGCCCTGTACGAGCACGCTCCCTGGGCGATGCCGGCCTCCGACGCCGATGCGACCAGGCTGTTCGAGGAGTCCCGGTCCCGCTGGAGCAGTGTGGGCTTCGACTACGGAGTCGTCGAGGAGACCGGCACCCGGAGCGGGGTCGGGGTCGGGGGGCTGAGCCGCAGGGGGGTCGACGCCGGGGCGGAGGAGCTCACCCTCTCCTACCGGCTGGCACCGAGGGTCCAGGGTCGCGGCCTCGCGACCGAGGCGGCGAGGGCCTGGACCGCTCACGCCATCGAGTGGCTGCCGGCGCTCCCCGTGGTGCTGCGGTCCCGACCGGCCAACGAGCCGTCGGTGCGGGTGGCCCTCCGGGCCGGTCTCGAGCCGGTCGGGACCGTGGCGGAAGGTCCGGACGGAGGACTCTCGACCGTGCTGCACGCTCCGCGGGTGGAGTCACCGGACGCGCTCGACGAGGCGACCCGCGAGTCCTTGCTCGACCTGTGGTGCGCCGTCAACGACTCCGGTGGCGCCGTCGGCTTCCTCCCACGCACGCCGCGCCACCAGGTCGCCGGGGCCCTCGCGACCCATGAGGAGGAGATGGAGGACGGTCTGACGACGCCCGTCCTGCTGCGGGGTGCACACGAGCGTGTGGTGGCCGCCGGCTTCTGGGTCGCGGACCGCAACCCCCTGCTGGGTCACAGTCGAACGGCGTTCCGGATCATGACCGACCCCCGCATGCGGGGCCGCAACCTCGGCCGGCTGCTCCTCGCGGCGATGCACCGGGTCGCGCGGGAGCAGCACGTCGAGGTCGGCCTGGTCGACGTGCGGAGCGGACTGGGGACGACCCGCTTCTACGAGCGCTGCGGCTACGTCGAGGTCGGCCGGCTGCCCGGCGTGATCCGCGTGGCACCCGGAGACGACCGGGACTGCGTCGTCATGGCGCGGCGCCTCGACGACCGTCCCCTGGTCGCCGACGGCCGGGCCTGACCGCCCCCTCAGCTGAGGCCGGTGACCCGGCCGTCATCGTCGATGTCGATGAGGTGGGCGGCCGGTTCCCGAGGCAGGCCGGGCATGGTCATGACGTCACCGGTGAGGAGCACGACGAAGCCGGCGCCTGCGGCGAGCCGCACGTCGCGGACGGTCACCGTGTGCCCGGAGGGGGCCCCACGCTGCGACGGGTCGGTCGAGAAGGAGGACTGGGTCTTGGCGACGCAGATGGGCAGGTGTCCGAACCCTTCCGCTTCGACCTGCTCCAGCCGGCGCCGCGCCTGCGCCTCGAAGACGACGCCGGCCGCGCCGTACACCCGGGTCGCGACCGCCTCGGCCTTCTTCTCCAGCGAGAGGTGGTCGTCGTAGACGAACCGCACGTCGCTGCGACCCTCGCGCACGGCATGGACGACGCCCCGGGCGAGTGCCTCGGCCCCCGCGGCGCCGTCCCGCACGTGGGTCGCAGGGAAGGCACGCACCCCGGCCTCCGCGCACAGCCGTACGACGAGGTCCACCTCACCGTCCGTGTCGCTCGGGAAGCGGTTGACGGCGACCACAGCGGTCAGGCCGTAGACGTCGCGGACGATCGTGAGGTGACGACGCAGGTTGGCCATCCCGGCCTCCACCGCTGTCAGGTCCTCGTGCCGGAGGTCGGCGACCGCGACGCCGCCGTGGTACTTCAACGCCCGCACGGTGACGACGACGACGGCGACGTCGGGGCGTAGCCCGGTGGCCCGGCACTTGATGTCGATGAACTTCTCGGCACCGAGGTCCGCACCGAACCCGGCCTCGGTCACCACCCACTCTCCGAGCTTGAGGGCGGCACGCGTGGCGACCACCGAGTTGCACCCGTGGGCGATGTTGGCGAACGGCCCCCCGTGGATGAACGCGGGGGTGTGCTCCAGGGTCTGGACGAGGTTGGGTGCGAGCGCGTCACGCAGCAGGACGGCCAGCGCTCCCTGGGCGTGCAGGTCCCGGGCGGTGACCGGCCGCCGGTCGCGGGTGTGGGCGACGACGATGTCACCCAGGCGGCGGCGGAGGTCCGCGAGCGTCGTGGCGAGGCAGAGGACCGCCATGACCTCGGAGGCCACGACGATGTCGAACCCGTCCTCCCTGGGGACGCCGTTCGCCACGCCACCGAGGCCGACGACGATGTCTCGCAGGGCACGGTCGTTGAGGTCAACGACTCGCTTCCACGTCACCGTGCGAGGGTCGATGTCGAGCGCGTTCCCGTGGTGGAGGTGGTTGTCGAGAAGGGCGGCGAGCAGGTTGTTGGCGGCTGCCACGGCGGCGAAGTCGCCCGTGAAGGCGAGGTTGATGTCGACCATGGGCACGACCTGGGCGAAGCCGCCGCCCGCGGCTCCCCCCTTGGTGCCGAAGACCGGACCCATGGACGGCTCGCGCAGGGCGACAATGCTCTCCTCGCCGATCCGGCGCAACGCGTCGGCCAGGCCGACCGACGTCGTCGTCTTCCCCTCCCCGGCCGGCGTCGGCGACATGCCCGTCACGAGGACGAGGTGCCCGTCCGGCCGGTCCTCGAGTCCCGCGAGCCAGCGGAGGGAGATCTTCGCCTTGGTGTGGCCGTAGGGGACGAGCGCGTCGGCGGGGATGCCGAGGGTCTCCCGCGCGAGGTCGACGACAGGGGTGATGTCGGCGCTCTCGGCGATCTCGATGTCGGACGGGAAGGGGGTGGGTGCGTCGACGTCGATGCTCACGAGGCCATCGTGGCACTGGAGGGGGCGGTCGCGCGGGGAACCGACGGCGGTCGGGCGCGGGTGTGGACGGGCTCGCTGGCGGTGACGCCGGCACGGCATACCCTGCTCTGGTGCCCTCCCTCGACGACCTCCTGCGCGCCGCCGTGGGCTGGATCGGCGGCACCGAGCGGCCCGGTCAGGTCGAGATGGCCCACGCTGTCGCGGAGGCGATCGAGGCCGAGAACCACCTGCTCGTCCAGGCCGGCACGGGTACCGGCAAGTCGCTCGCGTACCTCGTGCCCGCGGTCCAGCACGCGTTCGACACGGGAAGGCCGGCCGTCGTCGCGACGGCGACGCTCGCGCTGCAGGCCCAGATCGTCGACCGCGACATGCCGCGGCTCGCCGATGCCGTCGCCCCGCTGCTCGGCCGCCGGCCGACCTACGGGCTCGTCAAGGGCCGGCGCAACTACCTCTGCGCGCACAAGCTCGAGGGCGGCTTTCCCGACGACGACGCGGACGCCCTCATGTCGGTGGGGGCGGTCGACGTCCAGGCCTCCCGGCTGGGGCAGGAGGTCGTGCGCCTGCGCGAGTGGGCCGCGCTCACGGAGTCGGGCGACCGTGACGAGCTCGTCCCTGGCGTGTCGGAGCGGGCGTGGCGCCAGGTGTCCGTGAGTCCGCACGAGTGCCTCGGCAGCCGATGCCCGATGGTGGCGGAGTGCTTCGTCGAGCGGTCCCGGGAGGCCGCGCGTGACGTCGACGTCGTCGTGACCAACCACTCCTTCATGGCGATCGACGCCTTCGAGGGACGGCAGATGCTGCCGGAGCACGACGTCCTCGTCATCGACGAAGGGCACGAGCTCGTCGACCGGGTCACCTCGACGATCACCGACGAGGTGACGGCCGGCATGGTGCGTGCCGCCGCCAAGCGCGCCGGTCGCCAGGCCGACTCGGCGCAGGCGTTGGAGGACGCGGCCGACCTCCTCGACTCGGTGCTCGAGCCCGCCGTGGAGGGCCGGCTGACCGGCGTGCCGGATGCGCTGGCTCTGGCTCTCGGCCGGGTCCGCGACACCGCCCGCACGGTTCAGAGCGAGCTGAAGCCGCAGCAGGGAGAGGAGCCGGACGGGGCCCGGCAGGTGGCGCGGGCGGCCGTCGACGAGGTGTTCGAGAACGCGTCGCGGATCCTCGAGGAGCGCGACCTCGACGTCGTGTGGCTGACCCGGGACCCGCGTCGGGGAGTCGTGCTGCGGGTGGCCCCGATGAGCGTGGCGGTCATGGTCCGTGACCGTGTCTTCTCGGAGCGCACCGTCGTGCTCACCTCGGCCACCCTCGAGCTGGGCGGTTCGTTCGACGCGGTGGCCGGCACCATCGGCCTGCGGGGCGAAGGCGCCCCCGAGTGGCGAGGGCTCGACGTGGGGAGCCCGTTCGCCTATCCCCAGCAAGGCATCGCCTATGTGGCGCGCCACCTCCCGGCGCCCGGCCGGGACGGGCTCGCCGCCGAGACGCTCGACGAGATCGAGGCGCTCGTGCGGGCCGCCGGTGGTCGCACCCTGGGGTTGTTCTCCTCCATGCGTGCCGCGAAGGAGGCGACGGAGGCGATGCGCGAGCGGTTCCCCGAGGGAGCTGTCGTCTTCCTCTGCCAGGGTGAGGACCAGATCAGCACGCTCGTGCGGCAGTTCGCCCGCGAACCGCGAACCTGTCTCTTCGGCACCCTCTCGCTGTGGCAGGGGGTCGACGTCCCCGGGTCCTCGTGCCAGCTCGTGATCATCGACCGCATCCCGTTCCCCCGGCCCGACGACCCGCTCGCCTCGGCGCGCTCGCAAGCCATCGCCCGGATGGGAGGGAACGGGTTCATGGCGGTGTCCGCCACCCACGCGGCCCTCCGCCTCGCCCAGGGCGCTGGTCGGCTCATCCGCCGGGCCGACGACCGCGGAGTCGTCGCCTTCCTGGACTCCCGGATGATGACCGCCCGGTATGCCGGGTTCCTCCAGCGTTCGCTGCCTCCCTTCTGGCCGACCGCGGACCGGGAGATGGTGCTGGGAGCGTTGCGCCGGCTCGACGAGACCGCCCCGCCTCCCGTGCCCGTCGTGGAGCCGGCCCTGCGTGGCCTCACCGGAGCCGTCTCCCCGGCTGCCGACGGGGAGCGCCGACCCGTGGCAGAGGCGCCGCCGCCGCCGGAGTCGTCGCGCACGGCGGTGACCCACGGCCATGCGTGGACCGAGCAGGAGGACGAGGAGCTGCGCGACGGTGCCGAGCTCGGACTCACCCTCGACGAGCTGGCCGAGTCGATGGAGATGCCGGTGGATGCCGTCGCCGCCAGGCTGTCGGGGCTCGGCCTGCACGCATGACCGTGGTGAGGTCCTCGTCTGTGGATGTCGTCCTCGGCTGGCAGAGTGCTGGTCATGAGTGACCAGCTCGTGGTCCAGCACCGCGTGCCGCCCTACGTGCTCGTGGCCGGGCCCGAGCAGCTGCTCGCCGAGCGCGCCGTCGCCCACACCCTCGACGAGCTCCGGGTGACCCAGCCGGACCTCGATGTCATCCGGCTGTATGCCGTTGCCTACGAGGCAGGAGAGCTGACCCTGCACGCGAGCCCGTCGCTGTTCGGCGGAGCCAAGTGCATCGTCGTGCACGACCTGGACGAGGCCTCGGACGACCTGCAGGCCGACCTGATCGCCAGGCTGGCGGCCGAACCCGAGCCCGACCTCACCCTCGTCGTGGTGCACAAGGGGGGTGCGCGGGGCAAGAAGGTGCTCGACGGCCTCCGCGGCGCCGGTGCCCGGGTGCTCGACGCCCCCGCGATCAAGACTGACCGGGACAAGTCCGACTTCGCCGCCCACGAGTTCCGGCGG
>CALCXF010000057.1 GCA_937907685.1 uncultured Nostocoides sp. | reverse complement strand
AGCTCGCCGGGCTCATAACCCGGAGGTCGCAGGTTCAAATCCTGCCCCCGCTACCAGATGGAGAAGGTCCGACCGGCAGCAGCCGGCCGGACCTTCCTCGATTTCCCGGGCTCCTCGGTTGCGCAGGCTTGGTCAGGGCGCGACGGGGGACGTCGGCGCGAACGGCACCACCTCGTCATCGGCGCCGTGCACCATGACGCTGGACGCCTCCGGGATGTCGCGCCAAGCTCCCTGCAGGTCACCCAGGGGCTCGGACACCACGAGGCGGGCGTCGTCCGAGAGGTCGTGCAGCACCGGGTTGTCCGGGTACTGGGCGCGAAGCGTCGAGACGTCGGTGCTCTGGAACAGCGACCGCGACATCCCCTCGCTGGAGTACCGGAAGGCCCACGTGCTGTCCCCGTCGGTCGTGGCCACCGTCATCTGCACCGGGAAGTCGATGCCATGGCTGTGCCCGACCTCCTCGACGAGCCCGACCGCGCGCGCCACGCCGGCCCGGGGGTCGTCGCGCAGCCCGAAGCTGAGCGCGAGGAAGAAGAGCATCTCGGAGTCGGTGGAGCCTTCGATGTCCGCAAAAAGGTCAGGGTCGACCTCCATCGCGAGGTCGCGCTTCATCTCGCGGAACCCCGCGAGGTAGCCGTTGTGCATCCACAGCCAGTTGCCGTGGCGGAACGGGTGGCAGTTGGTCTGCTGCACGGCTGAGCCCGTCGAGGCCCTGATGTGGGCGAACACCCGGCCGGCTCGCGCGTGGGCGCACAGCTCACGCAGGTTGAGGTCGTTCCACGCGGGCTCCGTGCTGCGGAACAGCCCCGGGGTCTCGTACGCGCCGTACCAGCCGACGCCGAAGCCGTCGCCGTTGGTGGTCGTCGCACCCAGCCGGGAGTGCTTGCTCTGGACCACCAGGGAGTTCGCCGGCTTGTAGAGGAGGTCCTCGAGGAGCACCGGTGAGCCGGAGTACGCGAGCCAACGACACATGTGGGCCTCCTGATCCGTCGGGATGGGTCGGGCCGCCACCACCGGCACAGGGCGGGGCGCTGCGCCCAGCCAACGCTCGTCGGGGTCGGCGCGGCATCATCCGCACGGGGTGAGCGGGACGTCGGACGACCGCGACGTGACCTCCACCACGGTGGGGCGCGCCCGGCATACTGGCTCGGTGAGCCGCGTTGGACCTCCCGTGAGCACCCATCGCGTCGTCGTCATCGGTTCCGGTTTCGGCGGTCTCTTCGGCACGCAGGCGCTCCGGCGCCGCAAGGACGTCGAGATCACCCTGATCGCCTCGACGACGCACCACCTGTTCCAGCCCCTGCTCTACCAGGTCGCGACAGGGATCCTCTCCGAGGGGGAGATCGCCCCCAGCACCCGCGAGGTGCTGGCTCGTCAGAGGAACTCCACGGTCCTGCTGGGAACCGTGACGGGCGTGGATCTGGAGGCGCGCACCGTCACCTCCCAGGTGCTGGGTCGCGAGCGGGTGACGCCGTACGACTCGCTGCTCGTCGCCGCGGGCGCCGGTCAGTCGTGGTTCGGCAACGACGAGTTCGCCCGTCATGCGCCCGGGATGAAGTCCATCGACGACGCCCTGGAGCTGCGCGGGCGCATCTTCGGCGCCTTCGAGATCGCGGAGCTCGCCCGGACCCCGGCGGAGCAGGAGCGGGCCCTGACCTTCGTCGTCGTGGGCGCGGGACCCACGGGCGTGGAGATGGCGGGCCAGATCGCGGAGCTCGCGAACCGCACGCTCCGGAACGACTTCCGGCGAATCGACCCCACCAAGGCGCGGATCATCCTCCTCGACGCCGTGGACCAGGTGCTTCCGGCGTTCGGTGACCGCCTCGGGGAGGCGGCCCGCGCGCGGCTGAACCGGATGGGTGTCGACGTGCGCCTGGGGGCGACCGTCACCGACGTCGACGCGACGGGCATCACCGTGACGGAGCCGGACGGCAGCTCCACCCGCGTCGAGGCGCTGACCAAGGTGTGGGCGGCCGGAGTCCAGGCGAGCCCGCTCGGTCGACAGATCGCCGAGCAGTCGGGCGCGGAGATCGACCGGGCCGGGCGGGTCAAGGTGCTCCCGGACCTCACCGTGCCCGGGTATCCCGAGGTCTACGTCGTCGGGGACATGATGTCGCTGGACAACCTCCCAGGTGTCGCCCAGGTCGCCATCCAAGGGGCCCGTTTCGCCGCTCGGCAGATCACCCGACGCCTCGACGGCAAGGAGACCGAACCCCGGTTCGAGTACTTCGACAAGGGGTCGATGGCGACGATCTCGCGCTTCAGCGCCGTCGCCTCCATCGGCCGCCTGCGCTTCTCCGGGTTCTTCGCGTGGGTGCTGTGGCTCGCCATCCACCTCGTGTACATCATCGGGTTCAAGCACCGTGTCACGACCCTGCTCCACTGGGCGGTCAGCTTCCTCGGACGCGGGCGCGCCGAGCGGGTCGCCACCCACCAGCAGGTGTTCGGTCGCCGTGCCATGGACTCGCTCACGGCGGACGAGGCCCCCTCGATCCCCAGCGACCCGGCTGACGGTGAGGTCAGTGGGGTCGCCGAGCTCGAGGACCGCCGCCGCGCCAGCGCCTGAACCGCTGTTCCGGCATCCGCCGGCTGTCCACCCGAGCCCGACGTAGGGTGACCGGCATGCCGCTGGACTACCCCATCCACCGTCGGACGCTCCCCAACGGGTTGCGCGTCGTCGTGAGCCCGGACCACACGGTCCCCAACGTCACGGTCAACCTCTGGGTCGGCGTCGGCTCGCGTCACGAGACCCTCGGACGCACCGGCTTCGCGCACCTCTTCGAGCACCTCATGTTCCAGGGGTCACGCAACGTGCGCAGCGGTGAGCACTTCGAAGCGCTCATGGCGGAGGGCGGGCGGCTCAACGCCACGACGTGGTTCGACCGCACGAACTACTTCGAGACCGTCCCCACCGGAGCAGTGGAGCTGGCCCTCTGGCTCGAGGCGGACCGGCACGGGCACCTCCTCGACGCCGTGACGCAGGAGAACCTCGACAACCAGCGTGACGTCGTCAAGGAGGAGAAGCGCCAGCGCTACGACAACCAGCCGTACGGCTCCGCCCTCATCGACGTCTACGCCGCCGTCTTTCCGGAAGGCCACCCCTACCACCACCCGACGATCGGCTCGATGGAGGACCTCGATGCCGCGAGCCTCGCGGACGTCCACGCGTTCTTCCGTCGCTACTACGCACCGGACAACACGGTGCTCACCCTCTGCGGTGACATCACGCCCGACGCCGGGTTCGAGCTGGTCGAGCGCCATTTCGGTGGGCTGCAGGCGAGCGCGGGGCAGCCCCGACGGCACCACGCGCAGCTCGAACCGATCACGGAACCGGTGCGGGTCGACCGCCACGAGGTCGTGCCCAACGACCGGCTGCACATCGCCTTCCGGCTCCCCGTCGACGAGACGGACGAGTTCCTCGCGGCGGCGGTGGCCCTGGACTGCATCGGTGGCCTCGGCACCTCGCGCCTCGTCAAGCGGCTCGTGCGGCGTGAGCAGACGGCGCTCGGTGCGCATGCCACGGCATGGGGCCTCGTCGACGGTGCGTCGCTGGGCTTCGTCGTGCTCGACGTCGCTCCCGGCACCGACGCCGCGGTCGTGGAGGCCGCCTTCGCCGAGGAGCTGGACGCCTTCCTCGCCGGTGGTCCGACCGAGGTCGAGCTGGAGGCATCCCTCGCCCAGTCGGAGCGGTCCTGGCTCTCGGCCCTGGCGAGCCAGGAGGAGCGGGCCGACCTCATCAGCCACCACCTGCTGCTCCACGACGACCCGGAGGTCGTCAACACCCACCTCGACCGGCTGCGTGGGGTGACCGCGGAGCAGGTTGTCGCGGCCGCCCACCGTTGGCTGCGTCCGCAGAGCCGGGCCGTCGTCGCGTACCTCGCGCTCGACGAGGCTGCGGACGAGGGCTCCGAGGACGCCGGCAGCGAGGCCGTCGCGTGAGCGTCGTCCGCCCCCCTGTGGCTCCGCCGCGTCCCTGGACCTACCCGTCCGCGGCCCAGCACCTCATGGAGAACGGGGTCCGCGTCCTCGCCCACGACCTGCCGGGGCAGTACGTCCTCTCGCTGCGCGTCGTGGTTCCCACGGCCTTGTCCGCAGAGCCGCCCGGCAAGGAGGGCATCGCCGCCATGACGGCCCGGCTGCTCGACGAGGGGTCCTCGGCGCATGATGCCGAGGCGTTCGCCGAGCTCATGGAACGGCACGGGATGGTGCTCGGCGCCGGTGTCTCGGACGGGGGTCTGCTCGTGGACGTCGACGTCCCGAAGCGACACCTCGAGACGGCGGCCGGCCTCGTGCGGGAGGCCGTCGCGGACGCGATCTTCCCCGAGACCGAGGTCCGGCGCATCCTGCGCAACAGGCTGGCGGAGATCGAGCAGGAGCGCGCGTCCGCGTCGCACCGTGCCGCGAAGGAGCTCGCCCGCACGCTGTGGGCTCCCGGCGAACGGGCCGCCCTGCCCACCGGTGGCACCCGGGAGACCGTCGGTGCGCTGACCCGGGACGACCTCGTCGAGTTCCACGCGACCTCGGTGGGCCCGCAGGGCGCCACGGTGGTGGTCGCCGGGGACCTCACAGGCGTTCCGGTCGCGGAGGTGCTCGAGCGAACCCTCGGCACCTGGTCCGCCCCACGTCACCGCCCGGTGCCTCCGCCGGCCGCTCCGGTGCCGGCGCCGGACGCCGCGAGGGTCGTCGTCGTGGACCGGCCGGGCTCCGTGCAGACCGAGATCTCCGTGGGGCGCCCGGGTCCGGACCGCTCGACGCCCCACGGGTGGGCTCCGCACCCGGTGATCTCGTTCGTCCTCGGCGGCTCACCGAGCGCCCGGATCGACGCCGTGCTGCGCGAGGAGAAGGGCTACACGTACGGCATCCGCTCGGCGTTCCGTCCGCGGGTGGCAGGTGGCTCTTTCGTCACGGCGGGGTCGGTGCGCTCGGAGGTCACCGGGGAGGCGGTCGAGATCCTCCTCACCATCCTCGACGGCGCCGCTCGGGCCGGTTTCACGGACGACGAGCTGCGCTCGGGCGTGGACTACGTCGCGAAGACCGCCCCCGGACGCTATGCGACCGCCGACGCTGTGGCCGACGAGACCGCGGCGCTGGCGCTGGAGCGGCTGCCGCTGGACTTCACGACCCGGACGCTGCGTGCCCTGCCGGAGCTCACTCGGAACGACCTCGACGCCGCCTACCGCCGGGTGGTGACGGGAGAGTGGACGGTCGTCCTCGTCGGGGATGCCGGCACCATCGTGCCCGCGCTGGAGGGCAGGGTGACCGGACCGGTGGTCACCGTTGACCTCTGAGGGTGCACGTGGCGGTGGACGGTCCCGTTCGGTGGTCCTGGGAACCCCGATCGGACGGCTCGAGCTCGTCGACGGCGGTGGCGCGCTGGTGGCGATCCGCTTCGACGCCCCGGTCGACGGGTCACCCGGGCACGAGCGTGGTGGCACGGCCCTGCTGCGCCGCGCGCACGACCAGCTGACGGAGTACTTCGCGGGGGAGCGGCGGACCTTCGACCTCCCGCTGCGCCCCCGCGGGACCGACTTCCAGCGACGGGTGTGGGACGTGCTGGCCACTGTCCCCTGGGGGACCACGACGACCTATGGGGCCCTGGCAGCGCGTCTGGGCCTACCGCCGGGCGCCGCTCGGGCGGTCGGTGCCGCAAACGGCGCCAACCCCATCCCCGTGGTGCTCCCCTGCCACCGGGTCATCGGGTCCGACGGGACGCTGACGGGGTATGCCGGTGGGCTCGAGCGCAAGGCGCTGCTCCTCCGCCTCGAGCGGGTGGCCACCGAGGCGGACCAGGACGCCCTGTTCTGACGGTGGACGCCGACGACGTCGGATGCCGTCAGGCCGTGCCGATGCGGCGGAGCACCTCGTCGTGGAGCAGCCCGTTGGTCGCCACGGCGTTCCCGCCGTAGGGGCCGTCGACCCCCGCCAGCGAGGTGAACCGACCTCCAGCCTCGGTGACGATCGGCACGAGCGCTGCCATGTCGTGGAGCCCGAGCTCCGGCTCCGCCGCGATGTCGACGGCACCCTCCGCCAGCAGCATGTACGACCAGAAGTCGCCGAAGGCGCGCTCCCGCCAGCAGGCCCGCGCCAGGTCGAGCACCTCACGCTCGCGGTCCACGCTCGACCACGAGGTGTAGCTCGAGCACGAGAGCGAGGCATCCTCGAGGCGCTCGATCCCCGAGACGTGGAGCTGCTTCGCCGAGGTGAGGCTGCGGCCCGCCCAGGCGCCCGACCCCAGGGCGGCCCACCACCGGCGACCGAGTGCGGGGGCGGCGACGAGGCCCAGAACAGGCCGGCCGTCGTCCACCAGCGAGATGAGCGTCCCCCACACCGGAACGCCGCGGACGAAGTTGTGGGTGCCGTCGATCGGGTCGACCACCCACTGCCGCGGGCTGGAACCCGTCGGGGCGAACTCCTCACCGATGACGGCGTCGCGGGGCCGGGTGCGCTTGAGCTGGCCGCGGATGAGCTCCTCGGCGTCCCGGTCGGCGTCGCTCACCAGGCTGAGGTCGGGCTTGGTCTCCACCCGGAGGTCCTCGGCCCGGAACCGCGCCGTCGTGATCCTCTCGACGGCGTCTGCGAGCACATGGGCGAGGCGCAGATCGTCGTCATAGCCGGGCACTTGCTCAACCTAGCGGCCCTGTGCCGAAGATTCTTCGGTCCGGAGACGATCCGGTTCCGCTTGGGTCACAATCCAGTCTCGGCCGTACCTAAGGCTTCCGCTGGCCCCTTCCATGGTCTTTCATGGGGGTCGCATCGCCGGAGGGCGCTGCATCCGAGACGTCCCTCACCCGGGACGCCTCATGGACACGACCACCCGACCAACGGGTGGTGACACCACTTCAGTAGGAGGACATCCATGCGAGGAACCACTCGCAAGGTCGCGGTCGCGGCCCTGTCCGCCGTCGCGCTTCTCGCCGCAGGTTGCGGCAGCGGCGAAGAGGGCGAGACCGACACCCCGGCTGCAGAAGCCAAGACCGGCGGCGAGATCACCGTTCGCGGCTGCAACCCCGAGAACCCGCTGATCCCCCAGAACACGACCGAGACCTGTGGTGGCACCGTCATCGACGCTGTCTTCTCCAAGCTCGTCCACTACGAACCGGAGACCGCGGCCCCCAAGAACGACATCGCGGAGTCCATCGAGACCGAGGACAACCAGACCTTCACCGTCAAGCTCAAGCAGGGCTACAAGTTCCACGACGGCACCGAGGTCAAGGCGAAGAACTTCGTCGACGCGTGGAACTACGGCGCGTACGCCCCGAACGCCCAGTCGAGCGGCTACTTCATGGAGCCGATCGAGGGCTTCGCCGACCTCCAGTGCGCCGGCACCGCGAACCCCGAGGACCCGTGCGAGGGCTTCACGCCCAAGGCCAAGGAGATGACCGGTCTCAAGGTCGTCGACGACCACACCTTCACGATCAAGACCTCGGAGAAGGTGTCCAACCTTCCCGTCCGCCTCGGTTACTCGGCGTTCTCCCCGCTCCCGGACGTGTTCTTCGCGGACCCAGAGGCCTTCGGTGACAAGCCGATCGGTTCCGGCCCGTTCAAGCTCGACTCGTGGACCAAGGAGCAGGCGATCGTCCTCTCGAAGTTCGCCGACTACTCCGGTGAGTTCGGGGCGAAGCTCGACAAGATCAACTACAAGATCTACCAGGACGCGGACGCCGCCTACAACGACGTCCTCGCCAACAACCTCGACGCCACCGACGAGATCCCGACGAGCGCGCTGATCGACGACAAGTACAAGACGGACCTGCCCGACCGCAACGCGCAGAAGGAAGAGGGCGTCATCCAGACGGTCACCTTCGCGCCGGTCAACGTGGACCCGCTGTACGCGGACCCGAAGATCCGTCAGGCCATCTCGATGGCCATCGACCGCGAGACGATCATCAAGCAGATCTTCAACGGCACGCGCGTGCCGGCCACCGGCTGGGTGTCCCCCGTCGTCGACGGCTACAAGGCCGACCAGTGTGGTGAGTTCTGCAAGTTCGACCCGGCGAAGGCCAAGGCCCTCCTCCAGGAGGCCGGCGGCTTCAAGGGCGACAAGATCACCCTCGCCTACAACGCGGACGCGGCGCACAAGGACTGGACCGAGGCCACCTGCAACAGCATCAAGCAGGCGCTCGGTGTCGAGTGTGCGGCTGTCGGTGTCGTCGACTTCGCGACGCTCCGTCAGCAGGTCGGTGACCGCAAGCAGAAGGGCATGTTCCGCACCGGTTGGCAGATGGACTACCCCTCGATCGAGAACTTCCTCGCGCCGATCTACAAGACCGGTGCGTCCTCGAACGACGGCGACTACTCCAACCCGGAGTTCGACGCGCTCCTCACCGAGGCCGCCGCTCAGCAGGACCCGGCTGCAGCGAACGCCAAGTACCAGGAGGCCGAGGCCCTGCTCGCGGCCGACATGCCGTCGATCCCGCTGTGGTACGGCAAGGCCACCGTCGGCTGGTCCGACAAGGTCACCGGTGTGAAGATCACCGCCTTCGGAACGATCGACTACTCGTCGCTCGCCCTGAAGTGAGGTAGCTGGCACCACGGTGCCACCACCCGCACGTCGTCGGCCTGTCAGCACTCGCTGGCAGGCCGACGGCCGCGTGGTCCGCCACGCGGGCGGCGGCCGGACCGGTCGGGTGTTCGGCCGCCCCCCAGTGGGCTAGGTTCAGTTCGGTACAGACAGCACGCCGTCCTCCAGCGACGAAGTGACGGCTCGAGACCCAGGGAGGTGACGTGGGCACCTACGTCATCCGTCGCCTGCTGCAGATGATCCCGGTGATCCTGGGAGCGACGTTCCTCATCTTCACCATGGTCTTCGCCCTCCCGGGCGACCCTCTGGCGGGGAAGTGCGGTGAGCGGCCGTGTCCGCCGGCGTATGCCGCGGCGTTCCGCGAGAAGTACAACCTCAACGACCCGCTGCCCATCCAGTACGGCAAGTACGTCGGCAACCTCGCGCAGGGCGACTTCGGGGAGACCACCAACGGCATCAAGGTCATCGACCAGCTGAAGGCGCGCTACCCGATCACGGCGCAGCTCGCGCTCATGGCCCTGGCCTTCGAGGCGATCATCGGGATCACCGTCGGTGTCTTCACCGGTATCCGAAGAGGCGGGTTCCTCGACAACCTCGTCCTCATCTCCACCCTCGTCGTCATCTCGATCCCCGTGTTCGTCGTCGGTGGGCTCTCCCAGTACTTCCTCGGTGTCAGGCTGGGTCTCTTCCCGGTGACGGTCACCTCGGCGAACCCCACGTTCTACCAGCTCATGCTCCCCGCCATGGTGCTCGGGTCGATCTCGCTCGCCTACATCTCACGTCTCACCCGCACCAGCCTCGTCGAGAACCTGCGCTCGGACTACGTGCGCACCGCGACGGCGAAGGGTCTCCGGCGGCGACGAGCCGTCGGGCTGCACGCCCTTCGCAACTCGCTGATCCCCGTCGTGACGTTCATCGGCTTCGACTTCGGATTCCTCCTCGGCGGGGCCATCGTCACCGAGGCCATCTTCAACATCCCCGGCGTGGGGGGTTACCTCTTCCGGTCGATCCGCGCCCGGGACGGTGCCTCGGTCGTCGGGACGGTGACCGTGCTCGTCATCGTCTTCCTGTTCGTCAACCTGCTCGTGGACCTGCTCTACGGCCTGCTCGACCCGAGGATCAGCCATGACTGACGCCGCTGTCGCCGAAGTAACCGTCGCCGAGCCGCGGGAGGGCGGCGTACGGGAGGAGGAGCGCTCCCTCGCCTCCGACGCGTGGCGCGCCCTCCGGGGCAATCCGGTCTTCTGGGTGTCCGCGGTGCTCATCGCCGTCTTCACGCTCATGGCGATCTGGCCGAGCCTGTTCACCAACACCGACCCGCGGGAGGCCATCCTCGCCGAGTCGCGCTCGCGACCTGGGGACGGCACCTGGTTCGGCCGGGACATCCAGGGCTACGACATCTATGCGCGGTGCATCTACGGCGCCCGCGCCTCGATCCTCGTCGGGGTGATGACGACGGCCATGGCCGTCGCCATCGGCGGCGGCATCGGGATGATCTCGGGGTACCTCGGGGGTGCATGGGACGCGACCTTCTCGCGCATCGGGGACATCTTCTTCTCCATCCCCCTGCTGCTCGGCGCGATCATCTTCCTGTCGTCGCTTCCCGAGTTCTTCAACGACAACTACTTCCTCGTCATCATGAAGGTCGTCCTCGCACTGGCCTTCCTCGGCTGGCCGAGCCTCGCGCGGCTGATGCGCAGCAGCGTCATCCAGGTGAAGCCCAACGACTACGTCCAGGCCGCACGTGCCCTCGGTGCCAGCCCCTCCAGGATCATCCGGTCGCACATCCTCCCCAACTCGCTGGCTCCCCTCATCGTCGTCGCGACGATCTCGCTGGGCGGCTACATCGCGGTCGAGGCGACCCTGTCCTTCCTGGGCATCGGCCTCCAGCCACCGGCGATCTCGTGGGGCATCGACATCAGTGCCGCCATCGTCGGGCTGCGCACGACCCCGCACATGCTGTTCTTCCCCAGCCTCTTCCTGTCCCTTGCCGTCCTCGGATTCATCCTCATGGGTGACGCCGTCCGTGACGCGCTCGACCCGAAGACCCGCTGAGGACGACGGAGAACCCATGACGACCACGCAGGACACCACCACGCCCAGCGACAAGACCTCCGGCGTCACCTACACACCCGAGGACGGCCTGCTCCTGGAGGTCGAGGACCTCTACGTCGAGTTCCACACGCCGGATGGCATCGCCACGGCGATCAACGGGGTGTCGTTCGACCTGCACCAGGGCGAGTCACTCGCCATCCTCGGCGAGTCGGGCTCCGGCAAGTCGGTGACCGCCCAGGCGATCATGGGCATCCTCGACATGCCTCCGGCCGTCATCCCCGGTGGGCACATCCGGTACTGCGGCCAGGACCTGCTCTCGATGCCCGAGGACCAGCGCCGGCGGACCCGAGGCCCCGAGGTCTCGATGATCTTCCAGGACGCGCTGTCGTCACTGAACCCGGTGTTCCCCGTGGGCTGGCAGATCGCCGAGATGTTCCGGATGCATCGTGGGGTGAACAAGAGCGACGCGCTCGAGCAGGCGATCCGCCTCATGGAGCGGGTGCAGATCCCGGCGGCGCGAGATCGCGTCAAGGCCTACCCGCACCAGTTCTCCGGTGGCATGCGGCAGCGCATCATGATCGCGATGGCCATCGCCCTCGATCCCGCGGTCCTCATCGCCGACGAGCCGACGACGGCTCTCGACGTCACCGTGCAGGCCCAGATCATGGCCCTGCTCGACGAGCTCCAGCAGGAGCGCCAGATGGGGCTGATCCTCATCACCCACGACCTGGGCGTCGTCGCCGACGTCGCCGACCGGATCGCCGTCATGTATGCCGGGCGGTTCGTGGAGAAGGCCGACGTCGTCGAGCTCTACTCCGCTCCGGCTCACCCGTACACGCGCGGCCTGCTCGAGTCGATCCCGCGCCTGGACCAGAAGGGCCAGACGCTGGCGGCGATCGGAGGCCTGCCGCCGAACCTCATGCGGATCCCGCCGGGCTGTCCGTTCAACCCGCGGTGTCGCCGCGCCGAGGACGTGTGCCGCAGGGACCGTCCGGAGCTGCGCGAGGTGGTTCCAGGTCGCTTCGCCGCCTGTCACTTCGCCGAGGAGGTCATCAATGCCTGAGGTCATTCTCAGCGCACAGGACCTGGTCAAGCACTACCCGATCCGCAGTGGCGTCCTGCGTCGGGTCGCGGGGCAGGTGAAGGCCGTCGACGGGGTGAGCTTCGACCTGCACAAGGGCGAGACCCTGGGGATCGTCGGCGAGTCTGGCTGCGGGAAGTCCACGCTGGGCCGCCTTCTCATGCGGCTGGAGGAGCCCACCTCGGGGAAGGTCATCTTCGGTGGCGAGGACTGGAGCGGTGCCTCCGGCCGCAAGCTGCGCCAGATGCGCCGGAACATCCAGATCGTGTTCCAGGACCCGTACACCTCACTGAACCCCCGCATGACGGTCGGTGACATCGTCGGGGAGCCCTTGGAGATCCACTCCGACGTGGTCCCCAAGGGCGGACGGCGCAAGCGTGTCCAGGAGCTGCTGGACCTCGTCGGCCTCAACCCGGAGCACATCAACCGCTACCCGCACCAGTTCTCCGGTGGCCAGCGGCAGCGCATCGGGATCGCGCGCGGCATCGCGCTCAACCCGTCCGTCCTCGTCTGTGACGAGCCCGTCTCGGCACTCGACGTGTCCGTGCAGGCCCAGGTCGTCAACCTCATGGAGAAGCTGCAGGACGAGCTCGGGCTGGCGTACGTCTTCATCGCCCACGACCTGTCCGTCGTGCGGCACATCTCGGACCGGGTCGGGGTCATGTACCTCGGCCGGATGGCCGAGCTCGGCGAGGAGGACGAGGTCTACAGCCGTCCGACGCACCCGTACACCCAGGCACTCCTCTCCGCTGTCCCGGTCCCTGACCCGACCCTGCGGGGAAAGCGGGACCAGATCGTCCTGCAGGGTGACGTGCCGTCCCCGGCGAACCCCCCGTCCGGATGCCGGTTCCACACCCGCTGCTGGAAGGCCCAGGAGGTCTGCACCACCGACGAGCCGGAGCTGGAGCTGCGTCCCGACGGCCTGGGTGCCCACCTCTCCCGGTGCCACTTCGCGGAACCGCGGCTGATCCTCGAGACTGTCGACGTCAGCGACCTGGAGCCCGACACGCGGTTCGCCGGCACCGAGGTCCAGGACATGAGCGACCTCGGAGCAGGACTGGGCGCCGCGGGCGGCGGCGAGGACCTGGGCTCCTCCGCGGCCGATGCGGGCGTCGAGCGTTCCTCGGCGCTGCACCCGGACACCGACCAGGCTCCGCAGGACACCACACGGCTGGTCGACGAGCAGCCGGGGGACGACCGCCCCACCCGCTGAGCTCGCGCAGCTCGTCCAGAGAGAGCGGAGCCGCTCAGTCGCCGCTCGCCGGTGTCCGCGCCCGGAGCAGCCGGCGAAGTGAGTCGAGCCGCGCCGCACCGGCCGGTCCGGCCGCCCCGCTGGCGACCCACGCGCCGAGCGCGCACTCCTCCTCGTCGTGCGTGCACCCGCGCGGGCACTCGGAGGTGCCCGGTTCGAGGTCGGGGAAGTGCTGGACGATCCGGGACAGGTCGACGTGGGCCAGGCCGAACGAGCGGACCCCGGGAGTGTCGATGACCCAGCCGTCGTCGTCGGGAAGGGGCAGGGCGACCGCGGAGCTCGAGGTGTGTCGGCCCCGACCGGTGACGTCGTTGACGACACCGACCGCCCGGAGCGCGTCCGGCACCAAGGCGTTGACCAGGGTCGACTTCCCCACCCCGGAGTGGCCCACGAGCACGCTGCGCCTGCCCGCGAGGGCAGTGCGCAGCTCGTCCAGGCCGTCGGTGGTGGTCTCCCGTCGTGCCGTCACGACGTGTCGGACCGACAACGGGGCGTACTGCTCGAGGAACGGTGCAGGGTCGGTGAGGTCCGCCTTGGTGAGCACGAGGATCGGCTCCATCCCGGCGTCGTATGCCGCGACGAGGCACCGGTCGATGAGGCGCGGGCGGGGCTCGGGGTTGGCCAGGGCCGAGACGACGACGAGCTGGTCGGCATTGGCGACGAGAACCCGCTCGACGGGGTCGGTGTCGTCAGCCGTTCGGCGCAGGACCGTCTCCCGCGGAGAGAGGCGCACGATGCGCGCCAGGCTGCCGTCGGAGCCGGAGCTGTCACCGACGACGTGGACGAGGTCCCCGACGACGATTCCCTTGCGCCCCAGCTCCCGTGCCCGCATCGCGATGACGACCCGTCGCGAGTCAGCCTCCTCGACCAGCGTGGTGTACCGACCCCGGTCCACCTGCGTGACTCGCGCCGGCACGGCATCCGCGTGGGTGGGCCGGTCCTTGCTGCGTGGCCGCGACCCTCGCCGGCTCGGCCGGATCCGGACGTCGGACTCGTCGTACGAGCCGGACGAGCGAGCCATCAGGCGTCCGCCACGGCTCGCTCGGCCAGCATCTGCCCCCAGAGGGAGGTGAAGTCGGGCATCGTCTTCTCCACCGTCCCGGCGTCCTCCACGACCACCCCCGGCACCACGAGGGCGAGGACAGCCGCCGCCATGACCATCCGGTGGTCCGCGTACGTACGGAAGGTGCCGCCGTGCAGCGGGCGAGGGTTGATCCGCAGGCCGTCCTCGGTCTCGCCCACGTCGCCACCGAGGGCGGTGAGCTCGTCACGAAGGGCAGCGAGCCGGTCCGTCTCGTGCCCACGGATGTGGGCCACCCCTCGGATGACGCTCGGGGTGTCCGCGAGCGCGCACAGCGCCGCGACCACGGGGGTGAGCTCGCTGGAGCCGCGCAGGTCGATGTCCACGCCGGAGATGCCGTCGCCGCCGGAGACAGTGAGACCTGCCCGGTCGAGCACGACGTCGGCGCCCATCATGTCGAGCACCTCACGGATGAAGTCACCGCCCTGGGTCGTGTACTGGGGCCAGTCGGGCACGTGGACCCTGCCGCCGGTGACGAGCGCTGCAGCGAGGAACTGCGCTGCGTTGGACAGGTCGGGCTCCACCTGGACGTCGAGGGCGTTGACCTCGCCGGGCTCCACCCGCCAGGTGTGGAGGTCTCCGTCGTCGACGAGGACGCCGGCGTCTCGCAACGTCTCGACGGTCATCTCGATGTGGGGCAGGCTCGGAACGGCAGGGCCTTCGTGGTGCACCGTGACCCCGTGCTCGAAGCGCGCTGCGGACAGGAGCAGCCCCGAGACGAACTGCGAGGACGCGGATGCGTCGAGCGTCACCGGGCCGCCGCGGACCGACCCCCGCCCGCGGACCGTGAACGGGAGGCCCCCGCGGCCCTCGTCCGCGACCGTCACGCCCAGTGCCCGCAGGGCCCCGAGCACCGGTTCCATGGGCCGGCGTCGGGCGGGTGGATCACCGTCGAAGCCGACGTCTCCGTCGGCCAGACCGGCGAGCGGGGGGACGAACCGCATGACGTTTCCCGAGAGACCGCAGTCCACCGTCGCGCCACCGACGAGGCGGCCGGGCGTGACGAGCCAGTCATCGTCGACGTCGTCGACCGTCGCGCCGAGGGTGCGCAGGGCCCGTGCCATGAGCAGGGTGTCGCGAGAGCGCAGTGGCAGCCGCAGACGCGAGACGTCGTTGGCGATTGCGGCGAGGACGAGGTAGCGGTTGGTGAGGGACTTGCTGCCCGGGAGGACGACCTCTGCATCGAGGGGACCGGGGGCGGTGGGCGCCGACCAGTCAGCCGAGGGCATGCTGGGCCTGGACCGCCTTCAGCTTCGCCTCGCGCCCCGCCGTACGGGCCGCGTGCCGCGCCTGCCGCCGCGTGGTGCGTGCCGCTCGTGAGGCGCTGTCACCGACCATCCTTGCCCGGTAGGCGATGCCCGGGCGACCCTCGGTGTCGACGGTCGCGAGCAGCAGGCCTCCGAGCAGCCCGAGGTTCTTGAGGAAGTGCTCCCTCTGCGTGGCCCTGGCTGCGTCGTCGTGCTCGGCCCAGAACGGGTGCGACACAAGGGTGGTCGGCACCACCGTCGCGGCCAGCACCGTCGCGGCGATGCGTGGCAGCCGGCCGAGCGCCAGGAGGCTGCCGGCACCCAGCATCGCGGCGCCGTTGGCGCGCACGAGGAGCTCGGGGTCGTCCGGGAGTCCCAGGGTGGGCCCCACCTTCTCGAGAAGCGGGCGCGCGGAGGGGACGGTGCGCCCCGGGTGCTTGAGCTGGTCGAGGCCCCCGGCGACGAACATCGCGGCGAGCATGGGGCGGGCGATTCGTCGCACCAGGGTCATGGGGTCCTCCGGTCGGCTCCTGCTGGTCAGGACGTCGATCCCTACGGTAGTTGCTCGATGAGGGGGTGCGTAGCCTGAGGTGCATGTGTGGTCGGTATGCAGCGACGGCCAATCCCGACGAGCTGGTCGTCGAGTTCGAGGTCGAGGAGGACCGCACGGCGCAGGCCGGGCGCAGCATCCTCGCCGCCCCCCAGGACCCCCCGCCCGGACGTCCGGACCACAACATGGCCCCGACGAAGCAGGCACCGGTCGTCCTCACCAGGGCGAGCCGGAACGAGCCCTCCGAGGAACCGAGGCGCCAGCTGCGCCTGCTGACGTGGGGACTGGTGCCGAGCTGGTCCAAGGACACCAAGGGTGCGGCGCGGATGATCAACGCGCGGGTCGAGTCGGTCGCGGACAAGCCGGCGTTCGCCCGAGCCCTGGCGACTCGGCGCTGCCTCGTCCCGGCCCGCGGCTGGTACGAGTGGCAGGCGTCGCGGACCGTGGTCGACGCCAAGGGGAAGCCACGCAAACAGCCGTTCTTCACCTCACGCGTCGACGGCACCACCGTGGCCATGGCCGGCCTCTACGAGTTCTGGCGTGACCCGGCGGCCGCGGACCCCGACGACCCGCGCTCGTGGGTGACGACCTTCACGGTCATCACCGGGCCCGCCGAGCCGGGCCTGGACCGGATTCACGATCGCCAGCCACTCGTCCTCGAGCGGAGCGAGTGGGAGACCTGGCTCGACCCCGGGACGCCTGCCGCCGACGTGCTCGGCCTGCTCGACCCGCACCCACCGGGCCGCTTCACGGCATACCCCGTCTCGAGGGAGGTGAGCAGCAACCGGTCGAACGGCGCCCACCTCCTCGAGCCGGTGCCCGCCGAGGAGCTCGTCGGCGTCGTCGACCCGATGACCGGCGCGGCGCTCGGGGGTGCCGGGTGAACGAGCTGCTGGTGGAGACGCCCGAAGGCTCCGCACGAACGACGACGAACACGCCCACCGAGCCCGGCGTGGGCACCCTGGTGCTCGGTCACGGTGCCGGCGGACTCCGCTGGACCAAGGACGTGCTCGCCGTGCGGGACGCAGCGGTGGCCGCCGGGTGGACGGTGGTGCTCGTCGACCAGCCATGGCGGGTCGCCGGACGCCGGCTGGGGCCTGCGCCACCGACCCTCGACCGGGCCTGGCGTGCGGTCCTCGACAGCGTCCACGGGTCGGGCGAAGGGGGTCGGCTCGTCGTCGGCGGCCGCAGCGCCGGGGCTCGCGTCGCCTGCCGGACTGCGGCGGCCGTCGGGGCGGATGCCGTCGTCGCGCTCTCCTTCCCGCTGCACCCTCCGGGCCGCCCCGAGCGGTCGCGGGCGGGTGAGCTCGCTCTGCCCGGCGCTGCCGACATCCCCGTGCACGTCGTCCAGGGGCGCACCGACCCGTTCGGGGGACCGGACGAGGTCGCCGCGGCCCTCCCCGCCGGGAGCACGGTGGACGCCGTCACCGGCACCCACTCGCTCGGGGCGTCGGCGACACGGGTGGCCGCTCTCGTCGTCGCCCGGCTGACCACCTCCGCCGTAGCCGGGCCGCCGGCCTGAGGCCGGCCCGGGGGAATGACCGGCGCAGGAGCGGCGTTGACCGACCTGTCCGCGCCGCCTCCGGAAAGGCATCCCGTGTTCGTCCTCGACACCTCAGCCCCCAACCGGGCCCGGTTAGGCTTGGAGACGATGAGCACTCCACCGACCCCCCTCGAGGACCCTGCGACCGTCGAGGTCGACGTCGCCACCGAGACCACTGCCGAGCGCCAGGCGCGCTTCGAGCGCGAGGCGCTGCCGCTGCTCGACCAGCTCTATGCCGCCGCGATGCGCACGACCCGCAACCCGGCCGACGCCGAGGACCTCCTGCAGGAGACCTACGCGAAGGCGTATGCCGCCTTCCACCAGTACCAGCCGGGCACGAACCTCAAGGCGTGGATGTACCGCATCCTCACCAACACGTACATCAACACCTACCGCAAGCGACAGCGGGAGCCGCTGCAGTCCGACGCCGCCGAGGTCGAGGACTACCAGCTCGCCCGCGCGGAGTCGCACACGTCCGCAGGGCTGAAGTCTGCGGAGGTCCAGGCGCTCGAGCACCTGCCCGACACCGAGGTCAAGCGTGCCCTCCAGGAGCTTCCCGAGGACTTCAGGATGGCCGTCTACCTCGCGGACGTCGAGGGCTTCGCGTACAAGGAGATCGCCGAGATCATGGGAACCCCCATCGGCACCGTGATGTCCCGTCTGCACCGCGGGCGACGGCTGCTGCGCGGCCTGCTCACGGGGTACGCGCGCGAGCGCGGGTTCGGCACGGAGGAGGAGTCATGACCCAGGACGCCCACGCCGGTCACGGTGACTGCTCCGAGGTCCTGCACCGCATCTACGAGTACCTCGACGGGGAGATGAGCCCTGACGACGTGCGTCGGGTGGCGGCGCACCTCGGGGAGTGCCAACCATGCCTCGCGGAGCACGACCTCGACGTGGCCCTCAAGCAGGTCGTGCGTCGTTCCTGCTCCGGTGAGACCGCGCCGCAGGCGGTCCGCCTGCAGATCATGCAGCGCATCACCGCCGTCCGCCTGGAGCACGACGGCTGACGCGGTCCACTGCGTGAGACCGGCGCTCGGTGAGACGGCGTCACTCGGGACTCATCGGGACCTGCCCTCACCCAGACGACGCCCGCCTCGAAGAATGACGCCCCGGTGTGCCTGTCGGCACACCGGGGGTCGTCGTCCTCGCGCTCAGGCGTTGGGCTTTCGGCCGTGGTTGGCCTTGTTGCCCTTGCGCGAGCGGCGCTTGCGGGCGCGCTTGCTCATCGGGTGCCTTTCGTCGGGTCGGTCCGTCGGGCCGTCATGAGACGCCGCGGTCCCACAGATTGTGACACACCGGAGCCCATGCGAGACTTCAGGCATCGGGAGAGCCGCCCCGGACAGCGGCCCTGGTACCCCCTCGGAAAGGAACACCCCCCATGAGCAGGATGCGCTCCCTCGTCGCCGCGACGTTGCTCGTGGCTGTGGCCGCGTTCGTCCCGGCCACCGCCGACGCCGCCCCCACGGACAAGAGTGGCGTCATCGTGAAGATGGAGAACTGGCACTGGCTTCCGTGATGCGGTGACCTGTGACGGCTGAGTCCGGCGGGCAGAGCCGTCCCCCGGCACGCGGTACGCCCGCAACCACCGTCTACATCGGCCTCGTCGCCGCCCTGGGGATCGGTCTCACCACCGCCGCGGTGATCGTCGAGGGGCTCGTCATCGACGGGCCGCTCGTCGTGCTCGGGTTCCTGGCGGTGCTGACCTGGTGGTCGGGACGCATCGTCGTGGCGAACAACGTCACCCTGACCTTCTCGAGCATCGTCCTGCTCGCCGCCATGGCCCTGCTCGGGCCTGCCGGCGCGGGAATCGTCGGCATCCTCGTCGGCCCCCTCCAGCGGGGGAAGGTCCCGCTACGGGCGCGCGTCTTCAACACCGGGATGTCCGCGGCCCTGGGCGTGCTGGGCGGCGCCGCGTACCGCGCGGCGGGCGGTCCACCCGACAGCAGCAACGTGATCGGCGCGTGGGAGATCACGCGCCAGATCGCGATACCCGTCTTCGTCGCGGACCTGGTCCAGGTGGCGGTCAACCTCGTCCTGCTGGCCGGGGTGATCCGGGTCGCCGGTGGCGCACCCATGCGTCACCAGATGCTCCGGCTCCTCGGCAGCACCGGCCCGGCGTACCTCGGGTACGGCGCCGTCGCGTTCCTCCTCGTCGTGCTGTGGCAGCCCGCCGACGTGGGTCCGGCGAGCGTCGCCCTCATCCTGCCGCCCCTCCTCGTGGCCCGGTGGGCGTACCTGCAGTATGCGGAGGAGTTCAAGGCGCACGAGCGCGCCCTCCACGTGCTCGTGGCGGCCGTCGAGGCCAAGGCCCCCCACCTCACGGGACACAGCGAGCGGGTGGCCGACCTCAGCGCCCGCATGGCCGAGCACCTCGGGCTGCGCGGCCAGGTGGTGGCCGACACGCGCGTCGCCGGAATGCTCCACGACCTGGGGCAGACGACGCTGCCGACCCCCCTGGTCCGCGGTGGGGAGAACACCGGTGGAGACCTGGTCCGCAGCTATCCGGCACGCGGCGCCGAGCTGCTGCGTGACCTCAGCTTCCTGTCAGGGTCGCTCGACGCCATCAGCCGCCACCGAGAGGCCCATCTCCTCGAGGGCGACACCGAGGCGGACGACCTGCCCGCGCGCATCGTCGGTCTGGCGGACGAGTACGACCTCCTGACCGCGGTGGGCACGCCGGACGGGGCGGTCCTCGAACCGGAGGACGCCCTGCGCACCCTGGGCGGTGCGTCAGAACGTCGCCGTGAGCTCGTCGGGGCCCTGGAGCACGCGATCGGCCGGACCGGCGGGCTCAGCACGTGAGGGGGCGCACGGCAGGAACGGTGCGAGCCGTGCGACCGGATCGGCCACTGGCCTGGACGGTCCTCGCGGTGGGGGTCCTCGTCCTCGGGCAGGGCGTCCTGGCCGGTGGTCGGGAGCTCGGCGAGCTCATCACCGTCCACGAGGTCACGGTTCTCGCCTTCGTCGTCGCCGTCACCGTCGGCGAGCTCGTGCGGCTCCGGATGCCGAGTGGGCGGGACGCGGCCCCGCTCGCCTCCGCGTCGGCCCTGGCCGTCGCGTTCCTCGGCCAGATCGACGGCGAGCCGGTCTTCGACGTGCCGAGCGGGTTCGTCGTGCTCGTCGTCGCCGCCGGTCTCGGCATCGCCGCAGTGGTCCGGCGGGTGCGCGGCGGACCTGCGGGGCTCGACCAGCTGGCGGCCCGGCTCATCGGTGTCGCCGTGGCGGCCGTCCTGACCCGGGACGTGGGGGGTGACGGGGGGTCGCTGTGGGACCTGGCCCTCGACCCGACCGTCCCGCGACCACTCGTCGCGACGTCGATGGTGGTGGTGGCGGCCATCGGCCTCGTCGTGGAGATCGTCCTGTCGTCGGCGGTACGCGCCGAGCGCCAACGCACCCCGTGGTCGGCAGCCCTGCGGGACGAGACCGGTGAGGTCGCACCGCTCACCTTCGCCGTCGTCACCTCCGGTCCACTGGTCGCCCTCATGGCCCCGGTCTTCGGCCTGGCCTCGCTGCCCGCGGCACTCTTCCCACTGGCCATCACCTACGTCGCCGTCGAGCGGTATGCCCGAAACCGCATGACCTACCGCCAGACGATCGCCACCCTGTCCCAGCTGACGGAGCACGGCGGCTACACCCCCGTCGCGCACGCGGAGCGGGTCGCGGACCTCAGCGTGCGGATCGGGCGCCTGCTCGGCCTCTCCGACCGCGAGCTGCGCGACCTCGAGTACGCCGCCCTCCTCCACGACCTCGGCCAGCTCTCCCTGCGGCAGCCGATCCCCGGCGGTGCCACAGTGCTCGCGGCACCGAGCGACCAGCGGGACATCGCGGTGGAAGGGGCCCGCATCGTCCGCCATGCGGAGGGGCTGGAGACCGTGGCCGACTACGTGGAGGCACAGACCACGCCGTACCGCCAGGTGCGCGAGCTGGGTGAGGTGGTGCCACTGCCGAGCCGGATCATCAAGGTCGCCAACGCCTTCGACGACCTCACCGCTGGACGGTCCCACCCGAGGACATCGCTCGCCGCCATGGAACGGATCCACCTCGGCCTCGGCTACGAGTACGACCCCCAGGTCGTGGAGGCACTCGCGGTGGCGACCGCCGACGCCATGGTGGGTCGGGTCCAGGAGCGGGAGCCCGCCGGGCGCTAGCATCGGGGCCGGCCCAGCCCGTCCCGGAGAGGTCCTGTGGATCACCTGACACCCGTGGTCTTCACGGACTCCTGGGGCTCACACGTCGCCATCGCGAGCCTCCAGGGACGCGGCATCCCGAGCCCGGAGCCGGAGTCCGAGCTGTGGATGGGCGCGCACGAGGCCGGCCCGTCGGTCACGGACCGACCGAGTGCCCCTGACCTCGCCGCCGTCGTCGCCGCCGATCCGGTGGGCGAGCTGGGCGAGTGGTGCGTCGAGCACTTCGGGGCCCGGCTTCCGTACCTCCTCAAGGTGCTCGCGCCGGGTCGGGCCATCTCGATCCAGGTGCACCCGACCGCCGAGCGGGCCAGGGCGGTGAGGGCCGTGACGGGAGACACGGTGTACGTCGACGACGAGGCCAAACCGGAGCTCCTGCTCGCCATCGCACCCTTCGAGGTGTTCGTCGGCATGCGGCCGTACGACGAGGTCGCCGAGATCGCCGCGGCCCTCGGCGTCGGGCGGCTCACGGCGATCGTCCGGCGTGCCGCCGAGGCGGAGGACCGGCTGCACGCCGTCCTCGGCGTTCTGGGGACGCCCCCCGGGGAGGCGGCCGACTTCGCGAGGCAGGTGGTGGCCGCCTGCGTGCGACTGGAGGCGTGCGAGGGTGAGCTGGGGGCCGCCAGCGCCGCGATCGTCGCCGTGGCCGAGGACCATCCGGACGACATCGGGCTCATCGTCCTGCTCCTCATGCACCACCGTGTCCTCCACCCGGGGGAGTTCATCGACGTCGCCGCTGGGGTGCTGCACTCCTACGTGAGGGGGCTGGGCATCGAGGTCCTGGCCAACTCGGACAACGTCGTCCGAGCGGGTCTGACGAGCAAGGAGGTCAACGTGCCGGAGCTGCTTCGCGTGGTTGAGCCGCGCGCCGACGGCATCCCGGGTCGCGGTCGCTCGGTCGAACCGGGCCTCGAGGTGTTCGACACGGCGTCGGACCGGTTCCGCCTGCACCGGGTCACCCCCCGGCGCCCTCTCCCCGCGGACGGCTCACCCCGCATCGTGTTCTGCCTCCGCGGACGGGTCACGCTGAGCAGCCGCTCCGGCACGCTCGAGCTCGGTGACGCCGGCTCCGCCTTCGTTCCAGCAGGCGAGGGGCCCGTGCTGCTGGACGGAGCCGGAGAGGTGTACCTCGTCTCGGTTCCTCCCTTCTAGCCGGGCTGGAGCCGCGCAGGCACGCACGAGGCGCCCACGGCCAGGCCGCGGGCGCCTCGTGACGTCGGTCGGGCAGCCGCTCAGGCGGCCTTCGTCTCGGCGAAGACGCGGGCGATCTCGTCGATCTTCCCGAGGAGCTCGTCAGCCCTCCCGGCGTCGAACTCGCCCTTCGTCCCCGCCGCGCCGGCGAGCTTCGTGGCCTCGTTGAAGAGGGTGTGCAGCTGCGGGTACTTCTCGAAGTGCGGGGCCTTGAAGTAGTCGGTCCAGAGCACCCACAGGTGGTGCTTGACGAGCTCTGACCGCTGCTCCTTGATGATCGTCGCGCGCATCCGGAAGTCGGGATCGGGGTTGTCGGCGACCTTGGCGATGATCGCCTTGATCGACTCGGCCTCGATGCGCGCCTGCGCGGGGTCGTAGACGCCGCACGGGAGGTCACAGTGCGCCGAGACGTCGGTGATGCGGAACAGGGACAGCATGGGTCTCTCCTCGGGTCGGGCCTGCGGTTCCCGACCAACCTACCTCAGCCCCGGCGGACCCGAGCGACGACGACGGCCACGACGTCGTCGCTGGTCAGGGTGCCGACGTGGGCGGAGCTGACCCCCTCGGCGGCGTTGTCCGAGTCGACCCACCAGCGCCGCGGCTCGTCCGCGGAGCGGCGCGTGACGCGCTTGACCGAGAGCGGCCTCGGTCGTCCTGCCGCATCCGGCGGCAGCCGGACCACCGCGGCCCGACCGACCCGCGGGGAAAGGCCCCGGATGACGAGCAGGAGGTCACCGTCGCGGTACGTCGGCGCCATCGAGCGGCCGCGCACCCGGACCAGCGCCGGCCGCGGCAGGCGCCCCAGTGCCGACCTCGACCGGGTCACGTCGTGGGATGCCGGCCGGCCGCCTCGTCCGGGGAAGGGGTGGACTCGTCGTCCAGCCCGCCCACGGCGCCGAGGGCGTCCGCCGTGCCGGTCACCGTCTGCACGACGGCGCGGGCGTGCGCGGCCTCCTCCCGCCGCATCCGCGACAGGAAGGCCCGCGTGCGCTGGTGCTGCGGGTTCCCCAGGCACTGGTCGGGTGGCCCCTCCTCGACGACCGCACCTGCGTCGATGAAGACGACCCGGTCGGCGACCTCCCGCGCGAAGCCCATCTCGTGCGTCACGACGATCATCGTCATGCCGCGGGTGGCCAGGTCGCGCATGACCTTGAGGACCTCGCCGACGAGCTCGGGGTCGAGGGCGCTCGTGGGCTCGTCGAAGAGCATGAGCTTGGGGTCCATGGCGAGCGCCCGGGCGATCGCGACGCGCTGCTGCTGACCGCCGGAGAGCTGGGCCGGGTACGCGGACGGCTTGTCGCCGAGGCCGACCTGGTCGAGCAGCTCCCGGGCAGCGGCCTCGGCCTGCGGGCGCGACGTTCCCTTCACCTGCATCGGTGCCTCGATGACGTTCTCGAGGACGGTCTTGTGGGGAAAGAGGTTGAACCGCTGGAAGCACATGCCGATGTCGCGGCGCTGAGCGGCCATCCTCTTGTCCGTGAGCCGGTGCAGGGTGCCGCCACGGTCCTCGTAGCCCATGAGGTCGCCGTCGACCCAGATCCGGCCGCCGTCGATCGTCTCCAGCTGGTTGATGCAGCGCAGGAACGTCGTCTTTCCGGAGCCGGACGGCCCGCAGAGGACCACGACCTCACCGCGGTGCACGTCCATGTCGATGCCCTTGAGCACCTCCGTCCCGTGGAACGCCTTCGTGACGTTCACCGCACGGACGAGGGGCTCGTCGGGGAACCCCGTGGCGGCGTGGCGCTGGCTCATCAGTGGTCCGCCTCGATCTCGGCGAGCTTCTGCTGCGTCCTCGTCGGGACGACACCGAACCCGCGGCCGAAGTATCGCTCCAGCCACGACTGGCCGACCATGAGGATCGAGCAGACGATGAGGTACCAGATCGTGGCGGCGACGATCCCGGGCATGATCTGGAACGTCCGCTGGCCGAACTGGTAGGACTGGTAGAACAGCTCGACGATGACGGGCACCGCCGCCAGCAGCGAGGTGTCCTTGACCATCGCGATGGTCTCGTTCCCCGTGGGGGGCACGATCACCCGCATGGCCTGGGGCAGCACGATGCGGCGCATCGTCTTGCCGGGCGGCATCCCGAGGGCCTGGGCCGCTTCCGCCTGCCCGCGGTCGACGGACAGGATGCCGGCTCGGGCGATCTCCGCCATGTACGCCGCCTCCGAGAGCCCGAGGCCGAGGATGCCGACCCAGATCGTGCTCGAGATGCTGTTGTAGTCGAGGGTGAAGAACGTCAGGTCACTCTCGAGCCCGACGGCACCCGCGATCTGCTGGCCGAACGGGACGCCGATGTCGAAGCCGGGGTACAGGAACCCCAGACCGGTGCCGAGCAGGACGAGCAGGACGTAGCGGGGTATCGCCCGGAAGAACCAGGTGTAGACGAACGCCACACCGCGCAGGACGGGGTTTGCCGACAGCCGCATCACGGCCAGCACCACACCCAGCCCGATGCCGAGCACCATGGCGCCGATCGTCCCGAAGATCGTGCCCTTCCACAGCCCCTCGACGACCGGGCTCTGCTGCATGATCTCGAACGCGAAGGGGAAGTTCCACCTCTCGTTGGTGACGAACGAGCTCACGATCATGCCGGCGACGACGGCGATGACGGCCAGGGCGACCCACCGCCAGGGGTGCTGGACCGGGCGGGCGTGGATCGCGCCCGGCCGGTCCGGCGAGGTTGACGTCATGACGTCAGGACACCTGCGGGTTCACCGCGAAGTCGTCGGTGGCACCGCCCTCCGCCTTCCACTTGGCGAGGATCTCGTCGTAGGTGCCCTCCGTCTTGAGCTGCTCGAGGGCCTCGGCGATGGCCTCGCCGAACTCCGTGTCCTCCTTCTTGAGGACGTACCCGTAGGGGGCGGAGTCGTACTGCTCACCGAGCAGCTCCAGGGAGCCGCCGGTGAGATCGACCGCGGAGATCGCGGGGGGCAGGTCGACGAGCATGGCGTCGGCCTTGCCGGACTGGACCGCCGCCGTCACCTTCGCCTGGTCGGCGTCGACGAGGACGTTGATCTCCGGCTTGCCGGCGTCGGTGCAGGTCTTGTTCCGGGCGGGGAGGTCGATGTCGGCCTGGATGGTGCCCTTCTGCACGCCGACGGTCTTGCCGCACGCGTTGTCCGGATCCACCGCCTTGGGGTTCCCCTTCTGGGTGACCCACTGGGTGCCGGCGGTGAAGTAGCTGACCATGGTGGCCTGCTCGAGCCGCTCGGGGTTGATCGTGAAGCTCGAGACACCGATGTCGTACTTGCCGCTCTGGACGCCCAGGATGATCGCGTCGAAGGCCGAGGGGACCCACTCGGTCTTGACACCGAACTTCGCCATGACGGCGTCGAAGAGGTCGACGTCCATGCCGATGACCGTCTTGCCGTCGGTGTCGAGGTACTCGTTGGGCTGGTACGTCGCGTCGGTGCCGACGACGATGGTGCCGGCGCTCTTGATCTTCTCGGGCAGCTTGGCCACGAGCGCCTGGTCCGGGCCCGAGGCGGAGGCGGAGGCGGTGGGTGCTGCGCTCGTCGTGGCGCCTCCCTCGGACAGTGAGTCGGAGCCGCACGCACTGAGGGCCAGTGCTGTCGTGGCGGCCGCTGCCACGGCGAGGGCACGGGTGGGGAACATGGGAGCATTCCTTTCACGGGGGTGCCGGGGGTTGCCGGCACGGGGTACGGGGCGATCCTGCCACCGGGGTGACGCGACGGTCGTCACAGGTGGGCACGATCTTTCGTGTGGGATGATGAGCGCCTCGCGGCCACCCCCGCACAGCGTGATCGCCCGAGACGCACCCCCCTCGGACCGCACTCGCACCGGCTCGCCGCCCTACGTTGGCCGGCCTCTCGTGCCTCCGAAGGAGCCTGCCCCATGGCTGCGTCACCCCATGGCCCCCTCGTCGACCCGGACAGCCCGGTCTTTCGGGCCCACGAGGGTGGAAAGCTCGGGGTCCGCGCCACGCAGCCGCTGCGTGACGCGCGGGACCTTGCACTGCTGTACACCCCGGGCGTGGCAGAGGTGTCCCTCGCCATCGCCGCCGACGCGGGGCTCTCGACGCGCTACACGGCACGCGGCAACACCGTCGCGGTCGTCAGCGACGGGACGGCGGTGCTCGGCCTCGGCGACATCGGGCCCCTGGCGGCGATGCCCGTCATGGAGGGCAAGGCGGTGCTCTTCCGACACTTCGGGGGCATCGACGCGTTTCCCGTGGTCATGGAGACCGGCACGGTCGAGGAGCTCGTGGAGGCGATCGTCCGGATCGCCCCGTCGTTCGGTGGTATCAACCTCGAGGACATCTCGGCGCCCCGGTGCTTCGACATCGAGGAGCAGCTCAAGGACCGGCTCGACATCCCGGTGTTCCACGACGACCAGCACGGAACGGCCATCGTCGTGCTCGCCGGGCTGCTCAACGGCGCCGCGGTGCTCGGCCGCCCGCTTGCCGAACTACGGGTCGTCATCTCGGGCGCGGGGGCGGCGGGCGTCGCGGTGACACGACTGCTCCAGCGGGCGGGCGTGAGGGACATCGTCGTGTGCGACTCCCGCGGCATCATCTCCGCATCCCGCCAAGACCTCACGGGACACAAGGACCGTCTCGCAGCGACGACCAACCCGCGCGCCCTCACCGGCCGGCTGGCGGCCGCCCTCGCCGGCGCCGATGTCTTCGTGGGGGTGTCCGGGGGCACCGTCCTGGAGGAGGAGATCGCCACCATGGCCCCGCTGGGAATGGTCTTCGCCCTGGCCAACCCCACCCCGGAGGTGCACCCGGACATCGCGCGGCGTCACGCGGCGATCGTCGCGACCGGCCGGTCGGACTTCCCCAACCAGATCAACAACGTCCTGGCCTTTCCGGGAGTCTTCCGTGGCGCCCTGGACGCCGGCGCGACGGAGATCACCGAGGCGATGAAGCTGGCGGCGGCCCGGGCCATCGCCGACCTCGTCGAGGACCCCGTGCCGGAGCGGATCGTGCCCTCGGTGTTCCAGGACGGTGTGGCCGATGCCGTCGCCGACGCGGTCCACCGCCTCGCGCCGGCGGGGAACAAGCGAAACCACCGCGGCTCCCGTTGACCTAGGCTTGCGGGCGTCATGACTGCCGCCGACCACGTCACCGCCCGGGGCTCGACCAGCGCCGGACCGGTCCGCATCCTCACCGTCTGCACGGGCAACGTCTGCCGCTCCCCGTATGCGGCGGTCCTGCTGAGGCACGGGCTGGAAGAGGTGCGTCCCGGCGCCTTCGAGGTCACGAGCGCGGGCACCCAGGCTCTCGTCGGGCGCCCGATCGAGGAGGGCTCGGCCAGCCGACTCGCCGCCCTCGGCCTGGCCGACGCAGAGTTTCGGGCACGGCTGGCGACGAGCCGCGTGCTCCGCGACCAGGCGCTCGTCCTCGTGATGACCTCGGCCCACAAGGAGCGTGTGCTGGAGGAGTCGCCGCAGGCCTTCCGCCGGACCTTCACGATCCTCGAGTTCGCACACGCCCTCGACGACGTCGGTGGGCGGGAGAACTGGGCCGAGCTGCTCGCCGCAGCCGGTGCCGACGACGTCGTCTCGCGCTGGCGGGAGCTCCCCGCGATGATCGGCGCGAACTGGCGCCGGCCACGGGGGCTCGACCGTGACGTCGTCGACCCGTTCAAGCGGGAGGACGCCGTCTTCGACCAGATGAGGGAGCAGCTCGAGCCCGCCGTGCGCACCATCACGACGTGGGAGCGTCAGTTCCCCCGCTGAGCCAGCGTGGCCGCCCACGCCGTGCATACGGCATACGCGGGCAGCAGACCCGACGCCTCCGCCTCCCTCAGGGAGGGGGCCGCGTCGTCCTTGGGGGAGAGGCGGGGGTCGACGTCCTCCGGGAGGGGCAGGCCGACCGCAGGGTCCAACGGGTGGATGCCGTGCTCGCCGGCCGGGTTGTACGTCGCGGTGCACAGGTACATCGCCGTCGTGCCGTCCTCCAGCGCGCAGAAGGCGTGTCCGAGCCCTTCGGAGAGGTACACCGCGCGCCGCTCCTGCGTGTCGAGGAGCACCGCCTCCGAGCGCCCGAAGGTCGGTGACCCCACGCGGAGGTCCACGACGTAGTCGAGGAGTGACCCGCTCACAGCCGTGACGAACTTGGCCTGCCCGGGCGGCACGTCGGCGAAGTGGATGCCGCGCACGGTGCCTCGCGAGGACACCGACACGTTCGTCTGGAGAACGTCTGGGCGGTGTCCGAGGTGTTCGGCGAGGTGGTCACCGCGGAAGGACTCCAGGAAGGTCCCGCGGTCGTCGTGCAGCTGGCGGGGGGTGACGACGAAGGCGCCGTCGATGGAGAGGCGCTCGATGTGCATCAGTGGGCAGACCTCCCGCGGGCGAGGCAGGTGTGGATGTAGGCCCCGTAGCCCGACTTCAGGAGGTCGTCACCGAGGCGGCGGAAGGTGTCGTCGTCGATCCAGCCGGCCCGCCAGGCGACCTCCTCGACGCAGCCGATCTTGTACCCCTGGCGCGCTTCCACCACATGGACGAACTGGCTCGCCTCCATGAGCCCCTCGAACGTGCCGGTGTCGAACCACGCGGTGCCCCGAGGGAGCACCGTGACCGCCAGGGCCCCCCGGCTGAGGTATGCGTCGTTGACTCCGGTGATCTCGAGCTCCCCCCGCGCGCTCGGCTTCAGGGTGCACGCGATGTCGACGACGTCGTTGTCGTAGAAGTACAACCCGGGCACCGCGTACTCGGACCGGGGGTGGGCGGGCTTCTCCTCGATGGACAGGACCGTGCCGTCGTCGTCGAACTCGACGACGCCGTAGGCGCTCGGCTCGCTCACGTGGTGCGCGAAGATGTGCCCACCACGGACGTCGGTGAGGGCTCGCAAGGAGGTCCCGAGCCCCGTGCCGTAGAAGATGTTGTCCCCGAGAACGAGCGCCACGGAGTCCCTTCCGATGAACTCCGCCCCGATGACGAACGCCTGGGCCAGCCCATCCGGGCTCGGCTGGACCGCGTAGCCGATCTCGATGCCCCACTGGGACCCGTTCCCGAGCAGCCGCTCGAACTGCTGGCGATCCTGCGGGGTCGTGATCACGAGAACCTCGCGGATGCCGGCCATCATGAGGGTCGAGAGCGGGTAGTACACCATCGGCTTGTCGTAGACGGGCATGAGCTGCTTGGAGATGCCTCGGGTGATGGGGTGTAGACGGGTTCCGGAGCCGCCGGCGAGGATGATGCCCTTCATGACCGGGGAGCCTATCGGCGACCTCACCGGGCCACGACCAGGTCCGTATGGGGGACCGGGCAAGCTCGATCTCGTCGACGGAGGAGGAGACGACATGAGAGTTCTCCGGCGCGTCGTGGTGTTCGACGCCGGGGACATCGAGGCGGAGAGCACGTTCTGGGCCGGCCTTCTGGGCGGCACGGTGCACCGCGACGAGGACTGGCACAGCATCGTCGTCGAGGACGAGTGGGTCATGGGCGTGCAGCGTGCGCCCAACCATGTGGCGCCGAGCTGGCCGAGCGGTGAGCAGCAGCAACAGGCTCACCTCGACCTCCATGTCGACGACCTGGAGGAGGCCGGTCGCCGGGCGGTCGAGCTCGGAGGTCGTCAGCTCCAGGCACCGAGGAAGCCGGCCGACAACCCGGACGGCGACGAGATGTTCGCCGTGTATGCCAGTCCGGCCGGCCACCCGCTCTGCTTCGGGGTCCACTGACCACTGGCATCGAAGAACCAGCGTCACGGGGCCACCCGATGAGGCACCGCAGCGCCGGCGTCGACAGCCCGTCCGCTCGGCCGGCGGTCCCGGCCCGGCCAGTACCCTGTCGCGCATGAAGGTTCTCGTCACGGGTGGGGCCGGCTTCATCGGCAGCAACTTCGTCCATCTCACCCTCGCCAGCCGCCCGGAGGTGGAGATCACCGTCCTGGACGCACTCACGTACGCCGGGTCGACCACCTCCCTGGAGGGTGCGACGGACCGGATCCACTTCGTCGAGGGCGACGTCGCCGACGAGGCCCTCGTGGAGCGCCTGGTCGCCGGGACGGACCTCGTCGTCCACTTCGCCGCCGAGTCCCACAACGACAACTCGCTCGAGGACCCCAGCCCCTTCGTGCGGACGAACCTGCTCGGCACCTACGCCCTCCTCGAGGCGGCTCGCCGCCACGACGTGCGCTACCACCACATATCGACGGACGAGGTCTACGGCGACCTCGACCTCGACGAGCCACGCCGGTTCACCGAGAACACCCCGTACAACCCGAGCTCGCCGTACTCCTCGACCAAGGCCGGCTCGGACCTCCTCGTGCGGGCCTGGGTCCGGTCCTTCGGCCTGCGGGCGACGATCTCCAACTGCTCGAACAACTACGGTCCGCGACAGCACGTCGAGAAGTTCATCCCGCGCCAGATCACCAACGTCCTCGACGGCGTGCGTCCCAAGCTGTACGGCGCCGGCCTGAACGTCCGTGACTGGATCCACGTCGACGACCACAACGAGGCGGTCTGGACGATCATCGACCGGGGGCGGATCGGGGAGACGTACCTCATCGGCGCGGACGGCGAGGTGAACAACCGCGACGTCGTACGGCTGGTCCTCGAGCTCATGGGCCAGGACCCGGAAGGCTACGACCACGTGACCGATCGCGCCGGCCACGACCTGCGCTACGCGATCGACGCGTCGCGGCTCCGCACCGAGCTCGGGTGGTCACCGCGCTATCGCAGCTTCCGCGAGGGGCTGGCCGCGACGATCGACTGGTACCGCACCAACGAGGCGTGGTGGCGGCCGACGAAGCAGGCGACCGAGGCACGATACGCCCGCAGCCAGCAGGTCGTGGCCGGCTGATGGCACGGTGGCTGGTCGCCGGCGCTGCCGGCATGCTCGGCCGGGACCTCTGCCGGGTGCTCGAGCATCACGGGCACGAGGTGACCGGTGCCGACCTCCCCGAGCTCGACATCCTCGACCCGGCACAGTGCGCGGCATCCGTGGAGGGCCATGACGTGGTCGTCAACTCGGCCGCCTACACCGCCGTCGACGCGGCCGAGGCGGACGAGGCCACCGCATTCGCCGTCAACGCGGTCGGTGCCGCGAACCTCGCACGCGCCGCCTCCGCCGTCGGCGCGACGATGGTGCAGCTCTCGACGGACTACGTCGTCGCCGGAGACGGCTCACAGCCGTATGCCGCGGACTCCGCCGTGGCGCCGGCATCGGCCTACGGGAGGACCAAGGCGGCCGGCGAGTGGGCGGTCCGGGCCGAGTGCGCACGGTCATGGGTGGTCCGCACGGCGTGGCTGTACGGGGCAGGCGGCACGAACTTCCCGGCCACCATGCGTCGCCTCGCCGGGAACCGCGAGGTGCTCACGGTGGTCGCCGACCAGGTGGGCCAGCCGACGTGGACGGTGGACCTGGCCGAGGGCATCGTGCGCATCGTCGACTCAGGGGCACCGTTCGGGATCTGGCACGCCACGGGTGGTGGACAGTGCTCCTGGTACGAGCTGGCCCGAGCCGTCTTCGAGGAGCTCGGCCTGGACCCGGCTCGGATCACGCCGGTCACCACCGCGGACTTCCCACGGCCTGCCCCGAGGCCGGCATACAGCGTGCTCTCGCACGACATGTGGACGGCCGCCGGTCTTTCGCCGCTTCCCCACTGGCGCGACGCCCTGCGGCGCGCCGCCCCCACCGTCCTCACCGGCTGACGTGGCTCGGCCGGCGCTCCGCCCGAGCGGAATAGGGTCGGACCATGCTCGCCGTCACCGCTGTCCGCCAGTCCGCCGACGACCCCCTTTCGGGTCTCGAGGTCGGTGACCGCCCCGAGCCCAGCCCACCCGAGGGCTGGACCACGGTGCGGCTGCGCACCGCGGCGCTCAACCACCACGACGTGTGGTCCCTGCGTGGTGTGGGCCTCCCCGCAGACCGACTGCCGATGGTCCTCGGCTGCGACGGTGCGGGGGTCGACGCCGACGGCAACGACGTCCTCGTCCACGCCGTGGTTCCGTCACCGGGCTGGACCGGCGACGAGACGCTCGACCCACGCCGGAGCCTGCTGTCCGAGGTCTACGACGGGACGTTGGCGGAGGTCGTCGCGGTCCCACGCCACAACGTCGTGCCCAAGCCCGACGAACTGTCGTGGGAACACGCCGCGTGCCTGCCGACGGCCTGGCTCACGGCATACCGCATGCTCTTCACCAACGCCGGGGTGCAACCCGGGGCCACCGTCCTCGTCCAGGGGGCGGCGGGCGGCGTCGCGACGGCGCTGGTCCAGCTCGGTGCCGCTGCCGGCATCCGCATGTGGGTGACGAGCCGGGATGCCGCCAGGGGTGACCAGGCCGTGGCGCTCGGCGCGGACCGTGCCTTCGAGAGTGGGGCCCGACTGCCCGAGCGCGTCGACGCCGTTCTCGAGACCGTCGGTGCCGCCACGTGGTCCCACTCGATCAACAGCCTCCGCCCCGGTGGCACGGTCGTCATCTCGGGCGCGACGTCGGGGGACGCCCCGGCCAGGGCCGAGCTCACGAAGATCTACTTCAAGCAGCTTCGCGTCGTGGGCTCCACCATGGGCACCCGCACGGAGCTCGAGCGTCTCGCCCGCTTCGTCGTCGACGCAGGCATCGAACCGCTGGTGGACTCGGTGCGTCCGCTCTCCGAGGCGCGGGACGGCTTCCGCCGCATGGTCGACGGCGAGGTGTCGGGCAAGGTCGTCTTCACCGTCGGGTGAGTGGCGGCAAGGCGAGGTCCGGCGCTCTGTGGCCCCGGACACCACCCGGGGCACAACCGACCCCCGCCACGTAGCCTCGGGGCAGCGCACGACCCGCCGGAGGTGATCACGTGCCCGCACCGCCGACGGCCCACACCGTCACCCTGCACGGCCACGAGCTGTCCTACCTGGACAGTGGCACCGGTTCCGCCGTGCTCTTCATCCACGGTCTGCTCGGCTCCCACCGCAACTGGGCGCACCTGCTCGATCGCATGGACGACGACCAGCGCGTCGTCATCCCCGACCTCTTCGGTCACGGGGCCTCGGCGAAACCGGTCGGCGACTACTCCCTGGGTGCACATGCCGCGACGCTGCGCGACCTCCTCGACCGCCTCCACATCGAGACGGTGACGCTCGTCGGCCACTCGCTCGGGGGCGGCATCGCCATGGTGTTCTCCTACCTGTTCCCGGAGCGGGTGGACCGCCTCGTGCTCGTGGCGAGTGGCGGACTCGGGCGCGACGTCCACGCCGTCCTGCGCTCCGCCACCCTGCCGGGCGCCGAGTGGGTGCTGCCCGTCCTCGCGTCGGGCTGGGTCCGAGGGCGCCTCGAGTCGACCGGGCGGGCCCTCGCCGTGGTGGGGTGGCGACCCGGCTCCGACCTCACGGCCGTGTGGGAGGGGTTCACCTCGCTCGCGGACGCCGACAGCCGGCGGGCCTTCCTCGCCACCACCCGCTCGGTCATCGACCGCGGCGGCCAGAGCGTCAGTGCGCACGACTATCTCCCGGAGGCACGCACCGTTCCCACCCTCGTGGTCTGGGGCACGAAGGACCGGATGATCCCGGCGTGGCACGCGATCACGGCCCAGCGCTCGATCCCCGGGTGCCGCGTCGAGCTCTTCGAGGGCGCGGGGCACTTCCCGCACCTCGACGACCCTGACCGGTTCGCAGACCTGCTCCGCGACTTCGTCGTGTCGAGCTGACGACCCTCGGGGGTCGACGACCGGACGTCAGTCGATCTGGAGCCACTCGGCCCAGCCGTTGTGCAGCACGAGCCAGGCGATGAGGCCGTAGCCCGCCTGCCCCGGATGGTGCGGAACGTGGCTCGTCGCGAGGTCGGTGCGCCACTGGTCGTGCCCCATGAGCGGGGCGAAGCAGTCGACGAAGGGAACGCCTCGTCGGGCGCACACGTCGGCCTGCGCCTCGACGAGCACCTCGAGGCGGGCGTCGAGCTCCGGGTCGTCGGCCGGCGGGGGACTGACGACGAACGTGCCGACCCCGGACCTCGCGGCGTCGTCGAGGAGGTTGGCCAGGTTGAGGCGGTGACGCGCCAGCGTGATGCCCTGCAGGACGTCGGTCGTCCCCACCGAGACGACCACCCTGCGCTCCGTGCGGCCGGCCCAGCGCCGGGGCACCTCGCTCTCCCACCGGTGGAGGAGGTCCGCGGAGGTGTCGCCACGCACGCCGAGGTTGTATGCCGTCAGCTCCAGGTCGGGGTGGTGGGTCCGTCCGACGACCCGGGTGACCCAGCCCTGCCCCTTCGGGTCCCCCACTCCGGTCACGAGCGACGCGCCGAGGAAGACGACCGCCAGGTCACGTGGTCCGTCGGGGACCACCTGGTTGTCGGCGCTCGGGCGGAACTCGATGGGCGCCGGACCGCCGTCCGGCTGGTGCTCGGACATCGGCTCGCTCATTCGTCCTCGTCGTCCAGGCGGGCCAGCCACGTCGCGAGCCGCTCCACGGGAATCTCGAAGTCCGGGTGGAGATCGACGAACGTGCGAAGCTGCTCGGCCAGCCAGCCGAAGGTGACCTCCTCGTCACCACGGCGGGCCTGCAGCTCCTCGATGCCGCGGTCCGTGAAGTACACGGTGTGAGGCTACCGGGCGTGCCGCGAGGGGACCGCCGCCCGGCGCACCGGGGGCGGCGTGTCGGGCAGCCACGGAGCCGTCGAGTGCCTGCTCAGCGGTCGAACGCCTGGGCGACGAGGTCTGCCTGCTCCGCCTGGTGCTTCTTCGTGGAGCCCGTGGCCGGGGACGCCGACGCCGACCGCGAGACGATGTGGAGCGGGCGGTGCTCGCCCTGCACCGCGAGGGCTTCCGGAAGGTTGAGCGCGAGGAAGGGCCACGCCCCCTGGTTGCGCGGCTCGTCCTGGACGACGACCACCTCGGCACCGGGGTGCCGAGCCAGGGCCGCCGCCAGGTCAGCCGCCGGCAGCGGGTAGTACTGCTCGAGACGGAGGATCTCGGTCGCGGTGTCGCCGCGCTTCGCCCGCTCCGCCTCGAGGTCGTAGACCACCTTCCCAGCCGCGATGAGGATCCTCGTCACCTCGCCGCTCGTGGAGCCCGGTCGGTCCGGGATGACCGGGAGGAACCTGCCCTCGGTGAAGTCCTCGGGTGCGCTGCTCGCCGCCTTGAGCCGGAGCATCGACTTGGGGGTGAAGACGATGAGCGGGCGCCGCGGGCGTGCATAGGCCTGGCGACGCAGGAGGTGGAAGTAGGACGCCGGGGTCGAGGGGTAGGCGACCGTCATGTTGCCCTCGGCGCACATCGTGAGGAACCGTTCGATCCGGGCCGAGGAGTGGTCGGGCCCCTGCCCCTCGTAGCCGTGGGGGAGGAGCAGGACGACCGACGAGCGCTGCCCCCACTTCTGCTCCGAGCTCGAGATGAACTCGTCGACGATGGTCTGGGCGCCGTTGAAGAAGTCACCGAACTGGGCCTCCCACAGGACGAGGGCGTCCGGCCGCTCGACCGAGTAGCCGTACTCGAAGCCCATCGCGGCGAACTCGGACAGCAGGCTGTCGTAGACCCAGAACTTGCCCTGCCCCTGGCCCAGGTAGAGCAGCGGGGTCCACTCTGCGGCGTTCTCCTTGTCGATGAGGACGGCGTGGCGTTGGACGAAGGTGCCACGGCGGCTGTCCTGGCCCGCGAGGCGAACGGGGGTGCCCTCGATGAGCATGGAGCCGAAGGCGATGAGCTCGCCGGTCCCCCAGTCGATGCCGCCGTCGCGCACGCTGGCCGCGCGCTTCTCGAGCATCTGCTGGAGCTTGGGGTGCACCGTGAAGCCGTCGGGGACGTCCACGAAGGCGTCACCCAGGCGGTGGAGCACCTCCGTGGTGATCGCCGTCTCCGTCGAGGAGTAGCTCGTGGCGTCGGCGTCGCGGGCCTGGGCCGCCGGCGGCTCGAGGCCGGTGTGGCCCTCGACGTCGGTGCCGGAGTAGTTCTCGTCCGCCGCCTCCCTCTCGGCCTCCTTGAGCGCGGCCTTGGTCTCGACGAAGACGCGCTCGAGCTGTTGCTGGTAGTCCCGCAGGGCGGCCTCGGCGTCCTCGACCGTGATGTCGCCGCGACCGATGAGCGACTCGGTGTAGAGCTTGCGCACGCTGCGCTTGGCCTCGATGAGGTTGTACATGAGCGGCTGCGTCATCGACGGGTCGTCACCCTCGTTGTGGCCGCGTCGGCGGTAGCAGACCATGTCGATGACGACGTCCTTGTGGAACTCCTTGCGGAACTCGTAGGCGAGCTCGGCCACCCGGACGCACGCCTCGGGGTCGTCACCGTTGACGTGGAAGATCGGCGCCTGGATCATCCGCGCGACGTCGGTCGAGTACGTCGAGGAGCGCGAGGCGCTGGGCGACGTCGTGAAGCCCACCTGGTTGTTGATGACGAGGTGCACCGTGCCGCCCGTGCGGTAGCCGCGCAGCTGAGAGAGGTTGAGCGTCTCGGCGACGACGCCCTGGCCGGCGAACGCCGCGTCGCCGTGCA
>CALCXF010000056.1 GCA_937907685.1 uncultured Nostocoides sp. | reverse complement strand
AACGGGACTCAGCTCGGATGCCGTCCCGCCACGGGGCGCACACGCTGCGTGGGCCTCGTCGCGAGGAAGATTTGCGAAAACGGGGACGGGCGTCCCGGCAGGTCAGCACAATCCTCGTGTTGGACGGGACGATCCGCCGACATCGTGGGGGAACCACGAGACATCCGTGAGACACCAGGAGAGCACCATGTCACTTGCCCGGTCGATCCGCCGCTCGGCGTTCGTCGGAGCCGCCGCCCTCACCGCCGTCGTCGTCGGCGCGGCCCCGGCGATGGCGCACCACTGTTTCATCCCCATGTACAGCCTCAACGGCCCCACGTCCGCCAACTGGTTCGTCGTCAGCGCGGAGCTCGGGGCAGAGTTGGAGGCCGGCTACACCGCTCCGTGCGACGCCGCGGTCGAGGCGGGCTACGACGCGCTTCGCGCCGAGGGGCTCCCCGTCGGCATCAAGATCTTCGAGAAGATGACGATCGGGGACCCGAAGGCGCAGGGCCGGATGAACCCGAACGGGGCCAACGGTGGGGGTCTCGAGTACTTCGGCGCCGGCTCCGAGCTTCCGTTCGACATGATCGGGACGTTCATCGAGGGTGCCGAGACCGCGGACTGCGGCTCGGCCTGAGCCCTCCGGTTCAGCGACCGGAGGCGCGGAGCAGGGCAGGAGCCTCGCTCCGCGCCTCCGGGTCGACTGGGCAACTCACCTAGACGTCGCGAGGGCCCGGTTGCTCCTCGAGGCGCTCGGTGACGTCGTAGCCCTCGGTCTCCGGGTGGCCGTGGACGCCGTGGGTCAGCGCGAACTCCTCCTCCGGTGAGAACACGAGCCGGTGCCGACCGACGAGGGCGAAGTAGAGCAGGCCGATGGCGAAGAAGATCGCCACGCCCACGACGACGGACCGGTACGCCTCGTTGAACGGCAGGATGATGAGCGTGACGCCCGCGATGACCGCCGCGACCGCTGCACCCGCGACACCCACGGGGCTGCGGTAGGGCCGCACGACGTCGGCGAAGCGCCGCCGAAGGATGAGGAACGCGACCATCTGCAGGAAGTACGAGATGACTGCTCCGAACACCGCGACGTTGAGCAGCTGACCGGCGACGACGACCGAGGCGTCGGTGGCACTCTCCCCGGCCTCGTTGCGGAGTGCGCTGAGGCCGAAGACGAGGAGGACGCCGATGAGGGCACTGACGACCAGGGCAACCCACGGCACCTTGCGCCCCCCGGTGAGGGACAGCAGCTTGGGGTAGTAGCCGGCCCGCGACAGGGAGTACATGTTGCGACCGGCGGCGAACATGATCCCTTGGAACGACGCGACCAGTCCCGCCAGCGCGAAGAGAGCGAGGAGGGAGGCGATGTTGCTGTCGGGGAAGATGGCTCGGAAGCCGTCGAGTATCGGCTCGCCGCTGTCCGAGATCTCCTCGGCGCCGAGGACGCCGGGGTTGAGGACGAGCACGAGGAACCCCGTGACGAGCAGCGTCCACATCCCCATGAGGGAGCCGCGGGGGATGTCCGCCTGCGGGGTGTGTGTCTCCTCCGCCGCGAGCGGGAGCTCCTCGATCCCGAGGAAGAACCAGATGGCGAACGGCAGGGCCGCCAGGACACCGCCGAGACCGAACGGAAGGAACGTGCTGTTGCCCGCCTCGGGCGCGATGTTCCACAGCTTGTCCCACGAGAACTCGCCGGAGAAGAGGGCGAGGCCGAAGAAGAGGGCGAGCACCGCGAGAGAGATCACCGTGATGACGACCGCGAACCGGAAGGACGCCGCGGCCCCAGCGGAGTTGAGCGCCACGAAGACGACGTAGAACACGACGACCCACAGCCAGAGCGGCATCGTGAACCCGAAGAGGTCGTCGGTGATCGCGTCGGCGTACAGACCGGCGAAGGTGCCCACGACCGCGGTCGTGATGACGTACTCGATCGTCTCGGCGAGGCCGGTGACGTAGCCGCCCCATGGGCCCATGGCCGAGCGGGCGAAGGAGTAGGCACCACCGGTGTGCGGCATCGTCGAGGACATCTCGGAGATGCTGTAGACCATGAAGAGGAACATGATGCCGATGACGACGGTGGCGATGAGCATTCCCCCCCAGCCGGCCTCTCCGATGCCGAGGTTCCACCCGGAGAAGTCGCCGGAGATGACAGCTGCCACACCGAGGGCCCAGAGGGACCAGGCCCCCGCATGTCGGGTGAGGCCGCGCTTCTCGAAGTAGGACGGGTCGGCGTGCTCGTACGACACACCAGCAGTGCGGCGACGCGCTGCTGTCGGGGTCTGCGGCTCACTCATTCGTGCTCCTCGCGAGGTGAGGGGGTGCTGAGCACCCGCCAACAATGGCCCGAGGTTAGACCTTTGCGGAGTTCGTCGTCCAGACTCGGCGGCCGACCGGCGCGCCACGAACTGCACGACAGCCGTGACGAGCCATCCCCAGCGGCCCACGCCCCTCCCGCGGCCTGTCACATGTCGACAAGGGTGACGCACGTGACGGCTGTGACCACTAGAGTTCGCCCATGGCCAGGCCCCCGCCGCGTCATCGCGCCCCCAAGGAGCCCAAGAGCGTGCTCAACGCGCTCCAGGCCTTTGCCGTCGCGGGCACGGCGTTCTCGGTGGTGGCGGTCCTCTCACTCCTTGCTGGGGGGACACCGTCGATCGACATCGGGCAGACCGACGGCACGTCGCCGTCCTCGGTGGTGCCTTCGTCACTCGTCGGCTCCGGCTCGACCGTTCCCACCGGCGCCGGCAGCCCCGGTGCGACCGGCGGCACGGGCACGTCTGAGCTCCCCAACGACGGCACCGGGTCGTCCACCGCGCCCCCCGGAGTCGGCACTCCCAGTGCAGGTGCGACGGGGCCCGGCACGACACCGCCGAGTCCCGCCCCCACGGGCTTGGGGGCCGCAGTCCCGCCGACGACCACGGTGCCGGCGTCGACGGCGACCGCGACGGCTCCCGTGCCCTCCACGTCACCCACACCGACCCCGCGCCCCACGCCTCCGGTGACCCCCGGCGTGCCGCCCGTGTCGCCCAAGCCCACGCCGAGCCGCTGACGCCCCACCGCGGGAATCCGTTTGGGCGCGACGGCGTTGAACGGCATACTGGCTGCTGCTGGCCGCTGGGTTCCGCAGCAGTCAGCCACAAGTGAACAGCGTTGGGAGTGAGCCCCTTCATGGGGGTGATCGGTTTCGACATTGGTCGGTAGGCCATGGGGAAGCGGGTCGAGGACGCACGGTCATCTCGTCAACGCTCCGTGCAAACCAATAGGTGCCAATTCCAAGCGCACCGACTTCGCCCTCGCCGCCTGAGCGAGCCCGAAGTCCGTTGGCCTAGGCTTGATCTCGGCCTAGTTCCCAGCGTCAGCTAGAGATCTTGCTGCGTCGTCATGTCGGGGGACGGCGCGGGACTCCTTCTCGACTGGGCCTGTCAGCGGACGTGTGCGCGCGAGCGCTGGGGCCGAGAAACTCCGAAGCGCACTGCACCCGGAGAAGCCCTGGTTCATCGTCAGTGGACGCGGGTTCGATTCCCGCCACCTCCACCACGGCTCACCCCTCCTGTCACCGGCCCGGTTCCGCCCCCCGCGGAGCCGGGCCGCCGTGTGCCCGCCCGGCTTCGCCTCAATGCCGTATCCCGTTCACCTCCGAGGACGAGAAGCGGATCGGCGACCACGTCCTGGCAGTGGGGCTCAACCGTCCGGCTCGAGCACGGCCCGGCCGGCCTCGAGCCGGGCGACCGGCACCCGGAACGGGGAGCACGACACGTAGTCGAGGCCGCGTTCCTCGAAGAAGCGGACCGACTCGGGGTCACCACCGTGCTCACCGCAGACCCCGACCTTCAGGCCGGGCTTCCGTCGGCGTCCCTCGTCGGTGCCGATGCGCACGAGCCGGCCCACGCCGACCCGGTCGATGGTCTCGAACGGCGACACCCCGAGGATGCCGGCCTCCATGTAGCGCGAGAAGAAGCTTGACTCGACGTCGTCGCGGGAGAAGCCCCACGTGGTCTGGGTGAGGTCGTTGGTCCCGAACGAGAAGAAGTCCGCCGCCTCCGCGATGTCACCGGCCGTGAGGGCTGCCCGTGGGAGCTCGATCATCGTGCCGACGAGGTGGTCGAGGTGCACGGAGTGCTGCACCCTCACCTCGTGGGCCGCCTCGTCGATCTCCGTGCGGATGTTGCGCAGCTCCTCGACCGCGCCCACGAGGGGCACCATGATCTCCGGCTGCGCGTGCCCGCCCCGCTCGTTCACCAGGGCCGCGGCCTCGAGGATCGCGCGGGACTGCATCTGGAAGAGCCCGGGGATCGCGATCCCCAGCCGGACCCCGCGCAGGCCGAGCATCGGGTTCTCCTCGTGCAGCCGGTGGACCGCCAGCAGGAGCAACGAGTCGGTGTCGTGCGGGCGCCCGGTCGCCTCGGCCACCGCCACCTTGACGGACAGCTCGGTGAAGTCAGGGAGGAACTCGTGCAGCGGCGGGTCGAGGAGCCGCACGGTGACGGGCAGGCCGTCCATCGCCTCGAAGATCTCGACGAAGTCGGCCCGCTGGAGGGGCAGCAGCTGGTCGAAGATCACCTGCCGCTGGTCGTGGGTGTCGGCGAGGATGAGGTGCTCGACGAGCTCCCGCCGGTCGCCGAGGAACATGTGCTCGGTGCGGCAGAGCCCGATGCCCTCGGCGCCGAACCGACGGGCGCGCGCGGCGTCGTCGGCGTTGTCGGCGTTGGACCGAACCCTCATCCGCCGGTGCCGGTCGGCCACCTTCATGAGCTGGTCCACCGCGGCGACGAGCGGTCCGCCCTCCTCCTCGGGCATCGTGCCCTCGAAGTAGCGCACCACCGGGGAGGGTCGTACCGGCACCTCACCGGCGAACACCTCGCCGGTCGACCCGTCGATCGAGATCGTGTCGCCCTCGCGGACCACCGTACCGTCCGGTGCGGTGAACTGCTTCGCCTCCGTGTCGACGTGCAGCGCTTCGGCGCCGCAGACGCAGGTGCGACCCATGCCGCGTGCCACGACGGCGGCGTGGGACGTCTTGCCGCCCCGGCTGGTGAGGATGCCGACCGCCGCCACCATGCCGTGCAGGTCGTCGGGGTTCGTCTCTCGCCGGACGAGGATCACCGGAGTGCCGTCCTCGGCCATCCGGACGGCTGTGGCGGAGTCGAAGGCCGCGACGCCGACCGCGGCGCCGGGCGACGCGCTCATCCCCGTCCCGATGAGCGTCCTCGCCCCCGAGGGGTCGAAGTGCGGGAACATCAGCTGTGCGAGCTGCTCGCCGGTGACCCGCCCTAGCGCCTCCTCCTCGCTGATGACGCCCTCGTGCACGAGGTCCGTCGCGATCCGGAAGGCCGCCTCGGCGGTGCGCTTGCCCACCCGCGTCTGCAGCATCCAGAGCCTGCCCTGCTCGATGGTGAACTCGATGTCGCACATGTCGCGGTAGTGCCGCTCGAGGCCGGCCATGATCTCCAGCAGCTGGGCGTAGCTCGTGGGGTCGAGCTGCTCGAGCTCCGCGAGGCTGCGGGTGTTGCGGATGCCGGCGACGACGTCCTCTCCCTGGGCGTCGGGGAGGTAGTCCCCGTACACGCCGGTGGCGCCGGTCGCCGGGTCCCTGGTGAACGCGACTCCCGAGCCGGAGTCCGGGCCGCGGTTGCCGAACGCCATCGCTTGGACGTTGACGGCGGTACCGAGGTCGGCGGGGATCCGTTCCCGGCGCCGGTAGAGGATCGCCCGGTTGGAGTTCCAGGACCTGAAGACGGCCAGGACGGCGCCGCGCAGCTGGGTCTGGGGGTCCTGGGGAAAGGGTGCGCCCGTCCCGTCCTCGACGAGGCGCTGGAACGTCGCCACGAGGGCGCGGAGGTCGTCGGCGTCGAGGTCGACATCGGCCTCGACGCCCTTGGTGTCCTTGGCGGCCTCCAGCGCGTCCTCGAAGGCGGCTCCGTCCAGGCCCAGCACCGTGGTGCCGTACATCTGCACGAGTCGCCGGTAGGAGTCCCAGGCGAACCGGGGGTTACCCGTCTGTCGCGCCAGACCCGCCACCGAGGTGTCGCCGAGCCCGATGTTGAGGACCGTCTCCATCATCCCGGGCATGGAGAACTTGGCACCCGAGCGGACCGACACGAGCAGCGGGTCCTCGCCGTCCCCGAGCCGACGGCCCGTCTTCTCCTCGAGCCGGGATAGGTGCTCGTCAACCTCCTCGAAGAGCCCGGAAGGAGTGTCGCGGGCCAGCAGGTAGGCGCGGCACGCGGCTGTCGTGATCGTGAACCCGGGGGGGACCGGCATACCGAGCCGGGTCATCTCGGCAAGGTTGGCGCCCTTGCCTCCCAGGAGGTCCTTCTGCGCCATGCTGCCGGTCTCGAAGTCGTGGACGAACGGTTCCACCGGGTGCCTCCCGTGTCTGCGGTACTACGTATCGTAGTACCGCCGGGTCCGGACTGCCGACACCGGCCTGTCGGCCCACGGGCAGCCGGCGGTCGCCAGTCAGCCCAGCGCGAAGCGCACGGTCACGTGAGCGGTGACGGTCGACTCGCCCGCCTCGACCGGCATCCCGCCGCCCGCGTCCATCGCCTGGAGGGCACGGAACCTGGGTGCCGGACCGCCCCGCTCGTCGGTTTCGACGACCCTCAGGGCCTGACCCAGGGGGCGACCGGCCAGTCCGGCGTACTGCTCGGCGACGGCTCGGGCGTCCTCGAACGCGGCGGCGCGCGCCCGTTCGAGGAGGGGACCCCGGTCCGCCACCTCGAGGGTGACACCGTCAAGTCCGAAGGCGTCACCGGCCGCACCGGCCAGCGCGCTGATGAGCGCACCGACCCGGTCGCGGTCGCGAACGACGAGGCGCAGGGTCTGGTGGGCGGTGTAGCCCACGACCTCTCGCCCCTCCCGGTCCCAGCGGGTGGTGACACCCATCCCCGTCGTGCGTCGGTCAGGCTCCTCCACCCCGTGGTCGAGCACCGCCTGAAGCGCGGTCGTCACCCGTTCCTCGGCTGCGGCGAGGGCTCCTGCGACGTCGGGCGCCTCGCACTGCACCCGCGCGTCGAGGACGACGACGTCGGCAACGGCGCCGGCCGTGCCGGTGCCGGTGACTTCCACGTGGTCGGTCATGCGCGTCACTGTAGGGGCGCCGCCTCGCCCCGGGTCGGCAGTTCGGTCTACCTGTCGGTAGCGGGTTGAATCGTCGGTATGCCGTCCGCGCCCTCCGTGGCCAACTCCGTCACCGTCCGCCTCATCCTTCCGGCGCGCGCGACCGCCGTGAGTGAGATGACCCATGTGATCGAGGCAGCCGGCGGGGTGGTCACGGGCCTCGACGTCACGGCCTCGGGCGCGACGAAGGTCCGCATCGACCTCACGATGCACACCCACGACCCCGAGCATGCCGACGCCATCGTCCAGCGGATGCGAGAGGTCGAGGGGGTGGAGATCGGTCGCGTCTCCGACCGCACGTTCCTCATGCACCTCGGAGGGAAGCTGTCCGTGGAGTCCAAGGTGCCGATCCGCACTCGCGACGACCTCTCGATGGTCTACACACCGGGCGTCGCGAGGGTGTGCCAGGCCATCGCCGCCAAGCCCGAGGACGCCCGGCGCCTCACCATCAAGCGCAACACGGTAGCGGTCGTCACGGACGGGACGGCAGTGCTGGGGCTGGGCGACATCGGACCGCTGGCGGCACTGCCGGTCATGGAGGGGAAGGCCGCGCTCTTCAAGCGGTTCGCCGACATCGACGCGTTCCCGATCTGCCTCGACACCACCGACGTCGAGGAGATCATCCGCACGGTGAAGGCCATCTCTCCGGTCTTCGCCGGAATCAACCTCGAGGACATCTCCGCCCCACGCTGCTTCGAGATCGAGGCGCGGCTGCGGGATGAGCTCGACATCCCGGTCTTCCACGATGACCAGCACGGGACGGCGATCGTCGCGCTCGCGGCCCTGCGCAACGCGCTGCGGGTGGTGGGCAAGCGGCTCGAGGACGTCCGCATCGTCATGAGCGGAGCCGGTGCAGCGGGGACCGCGATCCTCAAGCTGTTCCTCCACGCGGGGGCGCGGCACGTCGTCGTCGCGGACCTCGACGGGGTCGTCCATCGGCAGCGAGCCGACGTGCTCTCGGGCGACCACCCGAACCACGCCTGGATCGCAGAGAACACGAACGCCGAGGGAGTGACCGGCACCCTGTCGGACGCCATGCGCGGGGCCGACGTGTTCCTCGGGGTGTCCGCTCCACGCATCCTCTCCGAGGCGGACGTCGCGTCCATGGCTCCGGACAGCATCGTCTTCGCGATGGCCAACCCGGTGCCGGAGATCGACCCCGACGTCGCCGCGCGGCATGCGGCGGTCGTCGCGACCGGACGGTCCGACTTCGCGAACCAGATCAACAACGTCCTCGTCTTCCCGGGGGTGTTCCGGGGGCTCATCGACTCCGGCGTCTCCCAGGTGACGATGGACGTGCTGCTCGCCGCCGCGGACGCGCTGGCCGACGTCGTCCACGAGGACGAACGCAACGCGACCTACATCGTGCCGAGCGTCTTCCACCCGGACGTCAGCACGGTCGTGGCGGACGCGGTCAAGGCCGCGGTGCGCGGTCGGCCGGAGGCATGACCCAGGCAGCGCCGTCCGACACAGAGCGGGGTGCGGCAGGCACGGTCCGCCCGGGGCGGAGCGTCCTGTGGCCCCTGCTGGGGATTGCGGTTCTCGTGCAGCTCGTGGTCCTCTACTCGCCCAGCGGCCCCGGCGAGCAACCGTTCCCCCACTCCGACAAGGTGGTCCACCTGCTGGTGTTCCTCGTGCCCGTGACGGTCGCGCTCCTCGCGGGTGCTGCTCAACGGGTCGTCGTCGTGGCATTCGGTGCGCATGCCGTCGTCAGCGAGGTCGTCCAGGCCCTGCTGCTGCCCACGCGCTCGGGGGACCTCGCCGACGCGGTCGTCGACCTCGTCGGCGTCGCGCTCGGCGTCGTGCTGTGGCGCGCACTCGTCCGACGTGGAGCCGTACTGCCCGACGCGTGACGGCCGCACCGAACATGGGTGGCCGGGCTCGCCGGCGCATCGGGGTGTCGGTGGCCTGGTCCGGCCGATGTCGGCCCGCTGGTAGACTCGACCCTCCACCGAGGTGATGGACGCATGGCTGCGTCCACCAGTGGTCGCAGAGCGTGACCCCCGTCCACCCCGCCCGGTGCGCCGGTGACACTCCCCACGTCGAACCGGCCCCACGGACCAGAGCGCACCTTCGACGGTGCGCACGAACGACTGTGTCCGAGGCTCGTCTTGCTCGCCCGTTCGCCGCCGGCCGAAGACGTGTCTGTCTCCGAACGTCGAGAACGAAGAACAGGTGAACACTCCCATGCCCAAGAAGGCATCCGGCCCGAAGAAGGCCCGCTGGACCTCCGCCCAGAAGATCGAGGCCCGCAAGGCCCCCAAGAAGCCCCACCACCGCGGTCAGCCCGACGGGCCCAGGAGTGCGCCCAAGCGCGCTGCCCGGCCGGCCGTCGCGGACGGCGACGGCTCCACGAAGCGGCCACGAGCCGAACGTTCGCCGCGCTGGGACCGCGACGACCCGCGCCGTGGCTCCGGCCGCCCTGACCGGGTGAGCGTCGACTCCCGCGGGCCCAGGTCCTCGGCCGCTGCGTCCGACCGAGGTCCCACCTCGAACCGGGACGACCTCCAGCGCCAGCGACCCAAGCGGTGGGTCTCCGACTCGCGCGACGAGCGTCACGTGCACCGCCCCCACGACGAGAGGCCGCGCCGGGAGCGCGGCAAGAGTCCGGTGCGCGACCGAGGTCCACGGGTTGCGGACCCGGTGCGGCGGGACCGTCACGAGGGTCGCCATGCAGACCGTGGTGACGCCCGCGGTAACCGCGGGGGCTACCGCCGCGATGACCGGGGTGCCTCCCGCGGCGGCAGCGACGCCCGCCGTGAGGACCGAGGCGGCTACCGGGCCGCGAGCGACTCCCGTGGGGACGGCCGCGGTGGCTCTCGGGGGGGCCCTCGCGTCGGTCGCGCGCGTGATGGGGACCGGCCGCTGACCTTCGAGGAGGCCGAGGCGCAGCGTGCCGAGGCCGACACGTGGACGGCATACAGCTCGACCGCCGGTGGCCCGCGTGAGGTGACCGAGGACAACGGCTTCGCCGCACTGGGGGTGCCCCCGCGGCTCGTCGAGCGGCTGGCCCGCGACGGCATCGTCGACCCCTTCCCGATCCAGGCGGCCACGATCCCCGACGCCCTCGCGGGGCGTGACGTCCTCGGCCGGGGGCGGACCGGCTCGGGCAAGACGCTCGCCTTCGGCCTGGCGACGATCGCACGACTGGACGACGGCACGACGCCGGTCAGCCGTCGCCCTCGGGCACTCATCCTCGTCCCCACCCGCGAGCTGGCCATGCAGGTGAGCGACGCGCTGGAGCCCTTCGTCCATGTCACCGGCCTGCGCCACAAGCTCGTGGCGGGCGGCCTGTCCTACGAGCCGCAGATCAAGGCGCTCACCAAGGGGATCGACATCCTCGTCGCCACGCCCGGTCGCCTCGCCGACCTCATGGAGCGAGGGGCCGTCGACCTCGGTGGCGTCGAGATCGCGGTGCTCGACGAGGCCGACCACATGGCCGACATGGGCTTCCTTCCGGAGGTCACCGCCATCCTCGACCAGGTGCCCGCCGGCGGGCAGCGTCTGCTCTTCTCCGCAACGCTCGACCAGGGCATCGACACCCTCGTCGAGCGCTACCTCGTCGACCCGGTGACGCACTCCACCGACGAGGCCCAGGCGACGATCACGACGATGAGCCACCACGTGCTGCTCATCGACCCCCAGGACAAGAAGGCCCTCACGGCCGAGCTGGCCGGTCGGGAGGGACGCGTCATCGTCTTCGCCCGCACCCAGCTCGGCTCCGACCGCATCGCGGGCGAGCTCCGGGAGCGGGGCGTGCTGGCGGCGTCGCTCCACGGTGGGCTGTCGCAGGCGGTCCGGAACCGGGTCCTCGGCGCGTTCCGCGACGGGACGATGTCGGTGCTCGTCGCGACGGACGTCGCCGCTCGCGGCATCCACGTCGACGACGTCGGCCTCATCGTCCAGGTGGATCCGCCGAAGGACCACAAGGACTACCTCCACCGCGCGGGCCGCACGGCCCGGGCCGGGGAGCAGGGAGCCGTCGTCATGCTGGCCCTCCCGCACCAGCGCAAGATGGTGACCCGGATCGTCGAGGGGGCCGGCGCCGAGGCGCGGACGGCGAGGGTGTCACCGGGTGACGCCACGATGCGGGCCATCGGGGCGCGCACGCCGAGCGGGGTGCCGGTGGCCGACGCCGTGTGGCGCCCCATCATCGAGGGGTCACCACGCGCACGCCGCAACAGCAGCCGGTCCGGCGCTCGTCCGGGGGGTCGTCCCGGTGGGCCGCGGCCCGGCACCAGCGGACGGGACCGCCCTCGCGACAGCCGCCGCCGTGGTGCCTCGCGGGACACGGACACCCGCGCCTGACCCCACGCGTTCTCGGCGCGGATGCAGAATGGGGCCATGAGCGCCACCCACATCACCGGGCAGCTCCTCGTCGCCACGCCACAGATCGAGGAGGGCGTCTTCCGGCGCGCGGTCGTCCTCGTCCTGCACCACGACGAGGACGGCGCCCAGGGGCTGGTGCTCAACCGACCGATCGACGCGGACGTCGACGCCGTGCTTCCCGGCTGGGAGGAGCACGCCAGCCATCCCGCCAAGGTGTTCCAGGGCGGTCCGGTGCAGCTCGACTCGGCGCTGGGGCTCGTCGCGGTGCCGGGCGACACCCCGGAGCCGACCGGGGTGCGGCGGCTCTTCGGGTCCGTGGCCCTGGTCGACCTCGACACCCCTCCGGTGCTCGTGGTGCCTGACCTCGCCGGCCTGCGGATCTTCGCCGGGTATGCCGGGTGGTCACCGGGGCAGCTCGAGGAGGAGATCCGCACGGGCTCGTGGTACGTCGTGGACACCGAGAGCGCCGACGCCTTCACGGACGTGCCGGGCGACCTGTGGCGACGCGTGCTGCGGCGTCAGCGCCAGCCGCTGTGCTGGGTCGCCTGGTTCCCGGCCGACCCCTCGCTGAACTGACCGGTTCCCCCGGCCCCCCGACTTCGTCTGTCACGCCGTCGCCGACAGGCCGCCGCGGCGGCCTGTCGGTGACAGGCTGACAGACGAGGTCGGGCAAGCAGGGGCGGCCTACACTCGCAGGATGAGCGAGACGATGCCTCCGCTGGACGACCCGAACGCGCCCTCGGGGCAGCCGCAGACGGCCGTCCTCGAGCGCACCGAGACGCTGCCGGAGGTCGCCGAGCCCGGCGACCACGAGCGCTTCGCCCACTACGTGCGCAAGGAGAAGATCCTCGAGAGCGCGCTCTCGGGTGAGCCGGTCACCGCGCTGTGCGGCAAGGTCTGGGTCCCCGGACGAGACCCCCAGAAGTTCCCGGTGTGCCCGACATGCAAGGAGATCTACGAGGGTCTGCGGGCGCCGGAGGACGGTGGGGACTGACTCCTGCGGGCCGCATCGAGCGGATCCCGGCGCCGAGCCCCAACATCGCCGGCCGGCCGACACGGCGGCGGGCCGGCGATGCACGGGCACGGACCGAGCGCCGACTAACCCAGGACCGGCGCCTTGAATTCGAGGTAGCTCTCCAGCCACTCGGGCGTGGGGATGGATGTGGCTCCGCTGGGCTGGAGGTAGCTCTCCAGCCACTCGGGCGTGGGCATGTCGCCGGCCGCAGGCGCCGGCACCTCCACGGTTGAGCCGGTGCCGGAGAAGGACCCGGCGCCGAACGTCATGACGGCAGAGGCGAGGGACGCGATCACGAGAACCGCCGCAAGGGCGGTGATGGCCGCGAACGCCGGTGGGCGGTAACGGCCGACGGAGACGGTGTGGGTGGACATGGTGATTCCTCTTCCTGTGGGCAACTGGTGCGTGTATCACCATGGCGAGCGGACGTTGAAGTCGCGTGGAAGCCGTGTGGCGGTCGAGTGACCGGCAGCCACCACCCGGCGGCGTCGTGCCCGCAGATTCAGGCGTCGGTGTCCTCGCGCCGAGCGGCCACCTCGACGAGCGGGCCGGTGCGGTGGTCGAGGTGGGTCACGAGGCAGATCGCGGTGTTGGCGCGGATCACGTGCGTGTCGTCGATGATCTCGTCGATGACCCGGCCGAGGTCGGCGTTGTCCCGGGCGACGATCCGCACGACGAGGTCTCCCACTCCGGTGATGGAGTGGATCTCGAGGACCTCGGGGATGGCCGACAGGTGGGCCACCACCGGGGCGTGACCCTGGCGCTGGCGGATCTCGAGGGTGCAGAAGGCCGTGACCGGGTAGCCCAGCGGCCTGGGGTCGACCTGCGGTGCGAACGACTTGATGACCCCCCGGTCCTGCAGCCGGTCCAGGCGGGCCTGCACCGTCCCCCGTGCGACGCCGAGCGCGCGTGAGGCGCCGAGCACCCCGACGTTGGGGTCCTCCGTGAAGAGAGCGATCAGCCGGGCGTCGAGCGGGTCCACCCCGGTCTGGCGTGCCATGGTCACATTGTCCGCCGTCCACCCGGCCCAGGGCAACAGCGTGCGCACCGTGACCACCGCAACGGCATACCGTTGCACACCCTGACCGGAGCCGCCACAGTGGCCTGATGACTGACACGACCACGACGCCGGCCAGCCACCTCGACCTCACCGACCAGGAGCGCCAGGCCGGCCTGGACCTCCAGCAGCTCAAGCAGCTCGTCGGTCTCGTCGAGTACGACGAGCAGCAGGACCCGTTCCCCGTCACCGGGTGGGACGCGCTGGTCTTCGTCGTGGGCAACGCCACCCAGACGGCGCACTACTACCAGAGCGCCTGGGGCATGGAGCTCGTCGCCTACACCGGACCAGAGCACGGGGTTCGCGACCACAAGGCGTTCGTGCTGAAGTCGGGGTCGATCCGCTTCGTCGTCAAGGGGGCGGTCAGCCCCGACAGCCCGCTCATCGCCCACCACGCCAAGCACGGCGACGGTGTCGTCGACATCTCGCTCGAGGTGCCGGACGTCGACCGCTGCATCGACCAGGCCCGCCGCGCCGGCGCCACGATCGTCGAGGAGCCGCGCACCGTCAGTGACGAGCACGGGTCGGTGCGGATCGCCTCCATCGCGACCTACGGGGAGACCCGCCACACGCTGGTCCAGCGGCACGTCGACGGCGTGACGTATGCCGGCCCGTACCTCCCCGGCTACGTCCCCGCGTCGTCCACCTACGCCAAGCGCGACGGCGCCCCGAAGCGCCTCTTCCAGGCCCTCGACCACGTCGTGGGCAACGTCGAGCTCGGCAGGATGGACGAGTGGGTCTCGTTCTACAACCGCGTCATGGGCTTCGTGAACATGGCGGAGTTCATCGGCGACGACATCGCCACCGACTACTCGGCACTGATGTCCAAGGTCGTCGCCAACGGCAACCACCGGGTGAAGTTCCCGCTCAACGAGCCGGCGATCGCCGCCCGCAGGAGCCAGATCGACGAGTACCTCGAGTTCTACGGCGGCCCGGGTGCCCAGCACCTCGCGCTCGCGACCAACGACATCCTCCGCACCGTCGACGAGCTGCGGAAGGAGGGGGTCGAGTTCCTCGACACCCCGGACGCCTACTACGACGACCCCGAGCTGCGCGCCCGCATCGGTGAGGTGCGTGTGCCGATCGAGGAGCTCAAGAAGCGCAAGATCCTCGTGGACCGCGACGAGGACGGCTACCTCCTCCAGATCTTCACCCGTCCCCTCGGCGACCGGCCGACGGTGTTCTTCGAGGTCATCGAGCGGCACGGGTCCCTGGGATTCGGCAAGGGAAACTTCAAGGCCCTCTTCGAGTCGATCGAGCGCGAGCAGGAGCGCCGCGGAAACCTCTGACGCCCGCCGGGCGAGGATGTGAACCGTGACCACCGCCGTCCTGCTGCCGAGCCCGCTCCTGCCGGAGGTGGCCTACGCGCCGCTCGCCGACGCGCTCGGGCGCTGCGGGTGGGCGGCCTCGGTCGCCCGACCCCCCAGGGCGCCGGCCGGGCCCTCACCGGTGCTGACGGCATACGCCTCGTTCGTCCGCGAGCGGCGGCCCGACGTCGTGGTCGCCCACAGCAACGCCGGCCGGTATGCCGTCGCGGTCGCCTCGGGTGCCCCCGTCGTCTACGTGGACGCAGCGCTTCCCCCGGAGGATGGCGAGGCGCCCCTCGCGCCGGAGGGGCTGCTGTCCCGACTCGCGTCCATGGTCGGAAGCGACGGCCTGCTACCCCCGTGGACCCGCTGGTGGCCTGAGGAGGACCTCACCGCCGTGCTGCCCGACCCCGACGTGCTGGCCGGCATCCGGGCGGTGGAAGCACGGCTCCCGCTGGCGTACTTCCAGGCCCGGCTGGGGGCGCCACCCGGGTGGACGGGGTCACGTCAGGCGTACATCGCCTACGGGGGCACGTACGCCGAAGAGCTGTCGGTGGCGCGACGGCTCGGGTGGCCGGTGGCGGTCCTCGACGGCGCCGGCCACCTCCACCACCTCGTCGACCCGGACGGGGTGGGGGACGCCGTCGTCGCCATGGCCGCTCAGCTGGGGGTGCACCAGTGAGGCGGGCGGCTGCGTCCTGACAGGGAGGGCGACACCACGTGAGACGCTGTCGCCATGACCGAGAGCCCCTCGGGACCCGGCTGGTACGAGGATCCCGACGACCCGACCCTCCTGCGCTACTTCGACGGGGTCATCTGGACCGCGCACACGACCCAGCGGCACTCTGCGTCGGCTGACGCGTCGACGATCGGTCGTGCCCCCGACGTGCCAGCCGCCGACGCCCGCGTCGGGTGGCCCTCCCAGGGATCGACGCAGCCCGGCGCCGGGCAGTGGTCGCCACCGGGCCAGTGGACCGGTGGTGGGCAGGCACCCGGACCCGGCCCGGGCGGGGTCTACGGTCAGGCCTGGGGCCAGCGGGGAGACGTCCTCCCCGACGGCGACGTCCTGGCCGAGTGGTGGCGCCGGCTTCTCGCCCGCATCCTCGACGCCCTGATCGCCGGGGTGCTCACGCTGCTTCTCGCCATCCCCTGGTGGGACGACGTGCTGAGGGTCATGGCCGACTTCCTCGACGAGGCGACCACCGGGTCCGGCGGTGGGGCGATCGACACCACGCGGTTCGCGGAGGAGCTCACGACGGCGCTGTTCCCGGTGTCGCTGGTCAGCCTCGTCGTGACCCTCGTCTACGAGGTCGGGTTCCTGGCCTGGCGCTCAGCCACGCCGGGAAAGATGGTCCTCGGGACGATCGTGCGCCGTACCGGTGGCGCCGGGCCGATCGGTCTGGCGACCGCCGTTCGTCGACAGCTCATCAGCGTCGCGACCGCGCTGATGGCCTTCGTGCCCCTCCTCAACATCCTCGCCTCGATGCTCAACATCCTCGACCCCGCCTGGCTGCTGTGGGACCCGAGGCGGCAGGCGCTGCACGACAAGGTCGCCGACACCCTCGTCGTGCTTCGAGCTCCCACGCGCTGAGGACGTCATGGCACAGGCGTCGTCCCGCCGATGAGGGGTGCAGAGCGAGGCGAGCTGCTCGTGGTGTCCGGGCCTCCCGGCGCGGGGAAGTCGACGGTGGCCGGCATCCTGGCGGCCGGGTTCCCTCGCAGTGCACTGGTGGAAGGCGACCAGTTCTTCGGGTTCGTCCGGCAGGGCTGGGTACCGCCCTGGACCGAGCCGGCGGAGCAGCAGAACCGGGTCGTCACCGAGGCGGCCGCGGCCGCCTCGGGGCGGCTCGCCGGCGGTGGATACTTCGTCGTGTACGACGGCGTCGTCGGACCCTGGGCCATCGACGCCTTCGCCGATGCGTGTGCTCCGGCCCGGGTCAACTACGTCGTCCTGCTGCCGCCCGAAGAGGTGGCGATCGAGCGCGTGCGGAGTCGAACAGGGCACGGGTTCACGGACCTGGAGGCCGCGCGGCACATGTACGCACAGTTCAGCGACGCGCAGGTGAGCGCGCTGCACCTCCTCGTCCACGACGACGGTGAGGCCGACCACCTGGCCCGCGTCGTGCGGGAACGGCTGGATGCCGGCAGCCTCGCCTGGACCGGCCGGGCGCGCTGACCGCCAGCCCTGGGCGAGGCAGCACGGGGCGATGGTCAGCGCGGAGGACGGACGGTGCCGACGCACTCGCCGAAGCCGATGACCGACCCGTCGAGCCCGGGTGCCGTCGCCGTCAGCGTGATGGTGTCACCGTCCTCGAGGAACGTCCGTCGGGAGCCGTCCCCGAGGGTCAGCGGTTGCGCGCCGCTCCAGGTCAGCTCGAGGAAGCACCCACGCGTGTCCTCCGCGGGCCCTGAGATGGTGCCCGAACCGAAGAGGTCCCCGCTGCGCAGCGTCGCACCGTTCACGGTCATGTGCGCGAGCATCTGTGCCGGAGACCAGTACATCTCCCGGAACTCCGGTCGCGACACCACCGTGCCGTTCCAGTCGACCTCGACGTGCACATCCAGCCCGTATGCCGTGCCCGCCCCGTCGGCGGTCACCTCACCTCGCAGGTAGGGCAGCGGCTCCGGGTCCTGCCCGGGCAGGGCCACGCGTGCGGTCCGGAGGGCGTCCGTGGTGACGACCCACGGCGAGATCGAGGTGGCGAACGACTTGCCGAGGAACGGCCCGAGCGGGACGTACTCCCAGGCCTGGAGGTCGCGGGCCGACCAGTCGTTGAGGAGGACGACGCCGAAGAGGTGGTCGTCGGCATCCGCCAGTGCCACCGGTTCCCCGAGACGGGTGCCACCGCCGACGACGAAGCCGAGCTCCGCCTCGATGTCCAGACGGATCGACGGGCCGAACACCGGCGCTGGGTCCGTGGGCCTCTTGCGCTGCCCGTGCGGCCGGAGCACGTCGGTCCCGGAGACGACGACGGTGCCGGAGCGACCGTGGTACCCGATCGGCAGGTGCCTCCAGTTGGGTGTCAGCGGCTCCGAATCCGGGCGGAACATGCGCCCGACGTTGGTCGCGTGGTGCTCGCTCGCGTAGAAGTCGACGTAGTCGGCGACCTCGATGGGCAGGTGCATGGTGACGTCGGCGACCGGGAGCAGGTGCGGCTGCACGGCATCCCGGTGCGCCTCGTTGGTGAGCTGCTCGACGAGCCAGGTCCTGCCCGAGGCCCACGCCTCCCGCCCCAGGTCGAGGAAGGGGTTGAGCGAACCGGCCCGCCAGACGGCCGCCGACTCCATGCCCGCGCGCTCCGCACAGGCGGCCAGGTCGAGCACGTGCTCGCCCACCCGGACACCGACGCGGCGGTCGGCACCCCCCGTGGAGAACACGCCGTACGGCAGGTTGTGGACGCCGAAGGGGTGGTGGGCGGGGAGGTCGAGCCAGGTCATGGCGGTCCTTCGTCGGGGCGGGGGAGCAGTCCCAGGTCCGCGAGCTCACCGATCGGGTCCGTCACCGTGCAGCACCCGTATGCCGTGAACGCGCGCCGAACGTCTGCGGTCGTCGCCGTCGTCCACGCGCCGACGAGCTCGGCGAGCGCCCCGCCGTCCGTCAGCTCGAGCACGGCGGCGATCTCCTCCGGCCCGGCGTCCTCGAGGGCGGCCGCGGTGGCGAGCAGCACGTTGAGCACGCCGTGGTTCTCCTCGGCCACGCCCGCCACCTCGTAGGTCCCGCGGACCGCGTGGTGGAGACCGCCGGTGAGCTTGAACGGCACCTGGAGACCCGCGGCCAGCAGGAGGAAGGCCCCGAGCTCCGTCGCGTCGGGCCACTCCCACGTCGGCGTCGCACCGGTGCGGAACTTCGCGAGCACGGGGCGTCCCTCGCCCACGGCGGTCCGGACGTCCGCGACGGCCACCGCCTGGTCGGGCCCGCGAGGCACCTCCAGGACGACCGCCACGTCCTCGAGCCCGAGTTCTCGCCAGCCGTGCTCCCAGCCGAGCTCCACCGCGACGACGTGGATGCCGACCTCGTCGCGCAGGACGTGCAGACCTGCGGCGAGGACCGCGGGGTCGGACCCCGGGCGGGAGACGAGCACGACGTCGAGCGCAGCCGCGCTGGGCACCGCGGTCGTCCCTGGCCTCTCGTCGGTGAGGACGGCGATGAGCTCGGCAACCGATGCGGCCGGGACGAGCAGCGGGCCGACGCACCAGGCGTACCAGGACCTGCGGTGCCCGCCGTGGTCGCGCACCGCGTCGGGGAGGGGGGTGGCCGCCGGCGGAAAGACCGCCGCGTCGTCGAGGAGGCCGCGCAGGAGCGGCGCTGTCGTCCACGACATGGGTCCAACCTATCGCGGGGCCGGCCGGCCCCCGTGTCGCGAGAGCTCACCCGGCCGGAGGCTGAACGGCGGCCTTCGCGCATCGACGACCAGCGAGCGCCGGACCTGTGGACGCCCCGGTGACCCGGGGCAGGGATGCCGTCGTCGGGGCGCACGGCATACCCTGCTGGGAGGCGGCACCATGAGCCCCAGACGACCACAGCGAGGTGGACAGGACCAGTGGCGCACTACCAGGCGATGGGCAGCATCCCCCCGAAGCGGCACACCCAGCACCGGCGTCCCGCCAAGCGCGGCCGGCTGGGTGAGCTCTACTACGAGGAGCTCATGGGGGAGGAGGGCTTCTCGTCCGACTCCTCGCTCCTCTACCACCGCAACATCCCGTCGACCGTCGCGGAGTACCGGGACTTCAGCTTCGGTGACCTCGGCACGACGCCCAACCACCCGCTCCTGCCGAGGCACCTGAAGCCCCACGACCTCTTCCCGGCCAAGGCGGTCAAGGACACCGACGTCGTCACGGGGCGGCGGCTCCTGCTCGGAAACGGTGACGTCCGCCTGTCCTATGCCGTCTCGGGTGCCAGGAGCCCCTGGTACCGCAACGGCATCGGAGACGAGGTGGTCTACGTCGAGCGCGGCCGGGCGCGCGTCGAGACGGTCTTCGGCGCGTTCGAGGTCGGCGAGGGTGACTACGTCGTCGTCCCGCGGTCCACCACCCATCGCTGGATCCCCACCGGGTCGGGTCGAGACCCCCTGCGGACGATCTGCATCGAGGCGAGCAGCCACATCGCCCCACCGAAGCGCTACCTCAGCAAGTACGGCCAGTTCCTCGAGCACAGCCCGTACTGCGAGCGCGACCTCAGGGTGCCGCAGGGCCCTCTCCTCGCGGAGGACATCGGCGAGAAGCCGGACGACGACACCGAGGTGCTCATCAAGCACCGGGGCGGCGGCCCGGCCAGCAGCGGTGGCATCGTGGGCACGCTCCACCTCCTGCCCTTCCACCCGCTCGACGTCGTGGGGTGGGACGGCTGCCTCTACCCGTACGTCTTCAACGTGCGCGACTACGAGCCCATCACCGGGCGCATCCACCAGCCTCCGCCCGCCCACCAGGTCTTCGAGGGGTGGAACTTCGTCGTCTGCAACTTCGTCCCCCGCAAGGTGGACTACCACCCGCTCTCGATCCCCGTGCCGTACTACCACTCCAACGTCGACTCCGACGAGGTGATGTTCTACGTCGACGGAGACTACGAGGCCCGCAAGGGCTCGGGCATCGGCAAGGGGTCGATCTCGCTGCACCCCGGTGGCCACGCGCACGGTCCGCAGCCCGGCGCCGCCGAGGCGTCCCTGGGCAAGGAGTACTTCGACGAGCTGGCCGTCATGGTCGACACGTTCCGCCCGCTCGAGCTCGGCGAGGCCGGACGCGCCTGCGACGACGGGCTCTACGCCGGCTCCTGGAACCGCGCCGGGCGCTGACCGGGCCCCGCACTGCTCGGCTGACCGCTGCAGCACCCGGCCGCCCTATCCTTGAGCGCGTGTCGATCGCGCCCGTCCAGGAGGAGGTCACCCTCACCGGCGATGACGTGCTTCCCGACACCCCGTGGATCACCATCGTGTGGAACGACCCGGTCAACCTCATGTCGTACGTGACCTACGTGCTGCAGACCCACTTCGGATACTCACGGGCGAAGGCGGAGAAGCTCATGATGGACGTCCACACCAAGGGACGCGCCGTCGTCGCCAACGGCACCCGGGAGGCGATGGAGGCCGACACCGAGGCCCTCCACGGCTACGGGCTCTGGGCGACCTTCCAGAAGGACGACTGATGGCCCGTGGGTTCCGCCGGAGGCGGTCCGGGTCGCACGTCCGGTATGCCGCCCAGCTCGACCCGCTCGAGCGCGCCACCGTCGCCGGCCTCATGGACCAGGTCCGCGAGCTGCTGGAACCGGCACCCCGCACTCGCGACGACGGCGACGAGTTCTCCTCCATCGTGGCCGGCCTCGGGATGGGCGTCACGGTGGCCGCAGAGGACCAGTCCGAGCTCGACGCGTCGGCGGCCGAGCGGGATCCGGCGCTGGCTCGGCTCCTGCCGACCGCCAACCGGCAGGACGACGAGGTTGCGGCGGAGTTCCGTCGACTGACCGAGACCGGCCTGAGGCGGCGCAAGGCCTCCACCCTCGCGGCGGCCGCGGACCTCATGCGCGGCGACGACAAGCTCCGTCTCGACGAGGACCAGGCGAGGGCCGTCCTCACCGCGCTCACCGACGTGCGGCTCGTGCTCGGCGAGCGGATGGGGCTGCGCACAGACGACGACGTCCACCTCCTGGAGGCGGCGGCGGAGGACCTGGACCCCGACGACCCGCTGAGCTACGCCCTCTCGGTCTACGACTTCCTCACCTGGCTGCAGGAGACCCTGGCCTCGGCCATGCTCGACCGCTGAGCCCCCCGGTGGCCCGGTGCCCCGCCGAGGAGGCGGTCGGTCAATAGGCGCCGCGCGCGGTCAGGACGACGAGCATCGTCCTGGCGAGGATCACGAGGTCCTGGACGATCGACCAGTTGTCCACGTAGTACAGGTCGAGGCGCACCGAGTCCTCCCACGACAGGTCGGAGCGTCCCGACACCTGCCAGAGGCCGGTCATCCCGGGGCGAACGTCGAGGCGTCGTCGGACGTCGGCGGTGTAGCGCTCGACCTCCCCCGTCAGGGGTGGACGGGGGCCGACGAGGCTCATCTCGCCGCGCAGCACGTTGAGGAACTGCGGCATCTCGTCGATGGAGAAGCGCCGGATGACTCGCCCCGGCCGGGTGATGCGCGGGTCCTGCGCCGCCTTGAAGAGCACGTGGTCGTCGTCGTGCTTGTTGTGGGCCGTCACGGTGTCGACCATGGAGTCGGCACCGACGTGCATGGAGCGGAACTTGTAGAGGTCGAAGAGGTCGCCGTTGCGGCCGACGCGCTGCTGCCGGAAGAGCACCGGACCACGGTCGTGAAGGTGGATCGCGATGGCGGTGGCCAGCATCAGCGGGCTGAACAGAACGAGGAGCGCGGTGGCCCCCACGACGTCGAAGATCCGCTTCGAGACCCGGGTGGCCGCATGAGCGCGAGGCCCTTCCAGCTCCATGAGCTGGAGCCCGGCCGCGGGCCGCACCCGGACGCGGTCGTTGGCGACATCGGTCAGCCCCGGGACGAGCATGATCTGGACCGGGGTGTCGGCGAGGTCCCACGCTGCTCGCCGCATCGCCTGGGCCGACGTGACGGCCCCACCGGCGAAGAGGACGATGTCGCAGTCGGAGTCCGCGACGACCGCCGCCGTGCGCGCGGTGGACCCGAGCACCGGGACGCCGCCCTCCGTGTGGTCCGTCGTCTCCGCCGCCGGGAGGACGGCCCCGATGACGTGGTAGCCCAGCCAGCTCTCGCGGTTGAGGACCCGGGCGATCTCGTCGACCTGGGCGGCGGACCCGGCGACCACGACGCGGTGTGCGAGGTGGCCGCGGCGCCGCTCGGCGTGGAGCAACCGGCGCAGGACGAGGCGGCCCAGGAGCAACGAGGGTATGCCGATGAGGATGAGGAGGAAGAAGAAACCGCGGGAGAACTGGAACTTGGCGAGGTAGCAGAGGACGCCCGTCACGCCGGCCGCGACCATCGTCCCGCGGACGACCTGCTTGTACTCCCCGGTCCCGGCTCCGAGGGTGTGGGACGAGTAGCCGCCATGGGCGGCGATGAACAGGATCCACCCGACAACGATCGGGACGCCCACGAGCTGTGCGAGCTCGTTGACGTCCGCGGTCTCGCGGAAGAACGGGAGACGCATCCGGCCCACCGCTGCCGCGACCGTGACGGCGCTGAGGACGGCGAGGTCCGTGGCGACCGCCGCCACCGAGGGGGCGCGACGGCTCAGGCGTGACGACCGCGCGGTGGCGATGGCCGGCTGGAGGTCGTTGACGATCATGGGACCTTTGCGGGTGGGGAGTCGTACCCGGGGAGCCTGCGGTTGCGGCCGGCGCCCCGGTCAAGTATGCAGGCGCACCCGGCCTCCCGGGAACGATGGCGCGAGATTCACACCCGAACCGCCTGGTGGTGCCACCACTCGAAGACCACCTGACCCAGGTGCGGCCGTCCCGGCTGGGTGATGGGGGTGGGTGGCCCTACCGTGGTGCGGGTGACTGATCTCCCGATCGGGGTCTTCGACTCCGGGTATGGCGGACTGACGGTCATGCGGGCGATCCTCGACCAGCTTCCGCACGAGTCGGTGGCCTACTTCGGGGACACCGCGCGCGCGCCCTACGGGCCACGTCCCATCGCGCAGACGCGCGAGTTCGCCCTGCAGTGCCTCGACCGCCTCGTCGACCACGGCGTCAAGGTGCTCGTCATCGCGTGCAACACCGCGAGCGCCGCCGTGCTCCACGACGCGCGGGAGCGCTACGACGTGCCTGTCGTCGAGGTCATCCGGCCCGCCGTGCGGCGGGCGGCCGCTGCGACGCGCACTGGGCGAGTCGGCGTCATCTCCACCCTGGGCACCCACCAGTCCGGGGCCTACCTCGACGCCTTCGCGGCAGCTCCCCACCTCGAGGTCGTCAGCACACCGTGTCCGCGCTTCGTCGAGTACGTCGAGCTGGGCGTGACCTCGGGTCGCGAGCTCGTCGGTGTCGCCCACGAGTACCTTGACCCCATGCGTGCGCGAGACGTCGACACCCTCGTCCTCGGCTGCACGCACTATCCCTTGCTCACCGCCGTCATCTCCTACGTCATGGGAGATGGTGTCACGCTGGTGTCGTCCGCCGAGGAGACGGCCAAGGACGTCTACCGCGTCCTCGCCGATGCGGACCTGCTCAGGCCTGACGACCTCCCGCCCCCGGACCACGGCTTCACGACCACGGGCGACCCGGAGGAGTTCCGTCGCCTCGCCGGTCGCTTCCTCGGCCTCGGCTCTCGGCTCGGACCCGTCTTCACCGCCCCGCCGGCCGTGGTGAGCGCGGGGATGGCATGAGGCTCGTCGTCGTCGGCTGCTCGGGCTCCCTGGCCGGCCCCTCCTCGCCGTCGTCGAGCTACCTCGTCCAGGCCGAGCTCGACGGCCGCACCTGGAACGTCCTGCTCGACCTGGGAAGCGGTGCGCTGGGTCCCCTCCAACGCCACATCTCACCCGACGACCTCGACGCCGTCGTCCTGAGCCATCTGCACCCCGACCACTGCGTGGACCTCTGCGGGCTCTACGTGTGGCGTCGTTACCGACCGGGCGGGCAGCGTCGGCCGCGGCTCCCCGTGCACGCCCCCGAGGGTGCCGAAGAGCGGGTGACCTCGATGTACCACGGCGCGGAGGCCGGTGCGATGGGCCATGAGTACGACTTCGTCGACGTGCGGGATGCCGTCGCCTTCACCGTCGGCCCCTTCACCATCACGCCGTATGCCGTCATCCACCCGGTCGAGGCGTACGGCTACCGGGTCGAGGCCGACGGGGCGGTGCTGGCCTTCACCGGTGACACCGACGAGTGTGACAACCTCACCCCCCTCCTGCGGGCGGCGGACCTCGCCCTCGTGGACTCGGCCTTCGTCGACGGCCGTGACACGGTGTCCGGCATCCATCTCTCGGGCTCCCGAGCGGCCGCGGCGGCGATCCGGGCCGGTGGGGTGAGACGGCTCGTGCTCACTCACCTGCCGCCGTGGAACGACCCCGAGGTGTGCCGGAGCCAGGCCGCTGCCGTGTGGCCCGGCGACGTGGAGCTGGCGCGACCGGGCGTGGCCTACGAGCTGTGACGCGGGTCGGTGCACGGACGCTGAACCGACGGTTCTGGAGCGGTGGGGGACGCGGCTAGCCTTGCGGCCATGCCCGACCACCTCCGACATGACGGCCGCGCCCCCGACCAGCTACGCGAGGTGCGCATCACCCGCAACTGGCTCGACCACGCGGAGGGCAGTGTTCTCGTCGAGTTCGGACGTACCCGCGTCCTGTGCGCGGCGTCGTTCACGCCCGGCGTACCCCGATGGCTCAAGGGGCGGGGGACCGGCTGGGTCACGGCCGAGTACGAGATGCTGCCTCGTTCGACGAACACGCGCAGTGACCGGGAGTCGCGGCGCGGGAGGATCGGCGGCCGCACCCACGAGATCTCCCGACTCGTCGGACGCAGCCTGCGGGCGGTCATCGACACGTCCGCGCTGGGCGAGAACACCATCGTCCTGGACTGTGACGTCCTCCAGGCCGACGGCGGCACCCGCACGGCGGCGATCACCGGCGCCTGGGTCGCTCTCGTCGACGCCGTCACCGACGCGCGGGCGCGGGGGCTTCTCGCCCCGGGCACCGAACCACTCACGGGGTCGATCGCCGCGGTGAGCGTCGGACTCGTCGACGGCCGACCGGTGCTCGACCTCGACTACCCCGAGGACTCCGGTGCCCAGACCGACCTGAACCTCGTCATGACCGGTGACGGCCGGTTCGTGGAGGTGCAGGGCACCGCGGAGGGCGACCCGTTCGACCGGGCGATGCTCGGGGAGCTCCTCGACCTCGCGACGACCGGCTGCGAGGAGCTCACCCGCCTCCAGCGTGCGGCCCTGGACGCCCCGGCCCGCGAGCGGTTGGGGTGAGGCGCCGGCTGGTCCTCGCGACCCGCAACGAGCACAAGGTGTACGAGCTGCGGCAGATCCTCGCAGCGTTGGTCGACGAGCTCGACCTCGAGGTGGTGGGCGCCGGCGACGTCGACGACGCGTCGGACGTCCGAGAGACCGAGGTGACCTTCCTCGGCAACGCACGGCTCAAGGCCGTTGCCCTCGCCCAGGCCACCGGCCTCCCTGCCGTCGCCGACGACTCGGGCCTTGCCGTCGACGTCCTCGGCGGGTCTCCCGGGGTCTTCTCCGCTCGCTGGTCGGGGTCGACGGCCGGCGCGAACGCGAGCCGCGAGGAGCGGGACCGCGCGAATCTCGCCCTCCTGCTCGAGCAGGTCGCCGACGTGCCTGACGAACACCGCGGCGCCGCGTTCGTGTGCGCTGCCGTCGTCGCGCTGCCGGACGGCCGCGTGGAGGGCAGCGAGGGCCGGGTCGAGGGCCGGCTGGCTCGTGCGCCGCGTGGCACCAACGGCTTCGGCTACGACCCGGTCTTCGTTCCGGCCGGGGACACCCGCACGCTGGCGGAGTACAGCGACGTGGAGAAGAACGCGATCTCCCACCGCGGCAACGCCTTCCGAGCGATCGAGCCACTCCTGCGGGAGCTCTCCGCCGGTGAGGCACGGCCGGGAGCGCATGACGGCATACCCTGTCTGCTGCGCGCAAGTGGCGGAACTGGCAGACGCGCCAGATTTAGGTTCTGGTTCCTTCGGGTGTGCGGGTTCGAGTCCCGCCTTGCGCACCGGTCGGATCGTCGGCGGTCGCGGCCCCGGCCGCAGGTTCCGGCGGGAGGTCTGCGGGTAGGTTGGCGTCACCATCGAGACACGACGAGGAGGCAACAGTGGGTGACCGGCTCAGCCCCGGCGACACCGCGCCCGACTTCACGCTGCCCGACGATGCTGGTTCGGAGGTCTCCCTGGGCGACCTCCGCGGTGGCAAGGTCATCGTCTACTTCTACCCGGCGGCCATGACGCCTGGGTGCACGACGCAGGCGTGTGACTTCAGCGACTCGCTCGAGTCGCTGAGAGCCGATGGCTACACCGTCCTGGGCATCTCGCCCGACACGCCGGCCAAGCTCGCTCGGTTCCGCGAGAAGGAGGGACTGACGATCCGGTTGCTCTCGGACGCCGACCGCTCGGTCATGCAACGGTGGGGTGCCTTCGGCGAGAAGAAGCTCTACGGCAAGACCGTCGAGGGCGTCATCCGCAGCACCGTGGTCGTCGACGAGGACGGCACCGTGTCCCATGCCTTCTACAACGTCAAGGCCGCTGGCCACGTCGCGAAGCTCCGCCGCGACCTCGGACTCGAGTGAGGAAACCATGAGCGCTGCCAACCCGACCGCCGACAGCACGACGACCGGCGCCGAGACGGCCACGACCCCACCCCCGAGCATCTCGGCCCTCGAGGCCGAGATCACGGTTCGCCGGGAGCGTCTCGCCAACACCATCGACGAGCTCACGCACCGAGTGACCCCGAGGAACATCCTCCACCGTCGTACCCAGGCCGCGAAGGCGCGGTTCGCAGACGTCGCGACGACCCCGGAGGGGCACCTGCGGGTGGAGCGCCTGGCGGCCGTCGTCGCGGTCGTGGCCGTCGTGGGTGGGGTGATCCTCTACCGCCGGCTCCGCCAGCGCTGACTGACGGCTTCAGGGCGGCTCGTGCACCCGGTACGCGTGTGGGTCATGGGTCCACACGACGGACGAAGGGCTCCCCGAGGGGAGCCCTTCGTCCGTCGATCCGGTGTGCGCCATCAGGGACTCGAACCCCGAACCCGCTGATTAAGAGTCAGCTGCTCTGCCAATTGAGCTAATGGCGCGCGATCGAAGACATTATCAGCAGCCGGCAGCGCCCACGAAATCCTCAGTGACCGCTCCGTCCCTCGGCCCCCTCGCTGTCGGACGGGCGTGAACGGGAGCGCCAGAGGGCCCAGCCGATGGCAGCGGCGAGGAGCACAGCCCCGAGACCCGGGAGCGCCCACGAGGTGGTGGCGGAGTCCGCTGACGAGGCCGGGGACGACGGCGGACGGGAAGAAGAAGGGGGTGCTGATGTCCCCGCTCCGCTGGGCGACGGCTGGGTCGCGGTCGGCCCCTGGGTCGTCGTGAACCTCACGGTGCCGGAGACCGGGTGGCCGTCCGCGCTGACGACCCGGAACGTGGCGACATGCGCGCCGGCGGCCAGGCCGGAGACCAACGTCTGCCTGACCTCCCGGCCGTCGACCGCCGGCCCGCCGTCGGTCTCGTCGCCCTCCGGGCCTTCGACGGTGACCGCGACGAACGACGGGTTGACCTCCTCCGAGAAGGTCAGGACGATCTCCGGCACCGTCCCGGCGGTGCTCCCGTCGGCCGGGTTGGATGCCGTGAGGCGAGCATGCAGGGGCAGGGCACCGAGGGAGGTGACCGGCCGCGTTCCGACGAGGACGGACACGCCTCCAGCGGACCCCGGCGCGGCTGCCGCGCCGGCCGAGCCGCCTCCGACGACGAGGACACCGACCGCCAAGGCGGCACCCGGCCGCCAGATCGACGCCACGTGGCGAGGACTGCGGTGGTGCGGCAGCGGCATACCTCTCATCCTCGCAAACGGGCGGAGATGCGACGTCCGGCGACTGCCGGGAGGCGTCATTGGCATGGAGGTACTTGTCGAGGGGTGCCTTCGTCAGTAGACAGGGCTGTCTGCCGCCCACCGACCCAAGGAGAGCACCATGGACATCGCAGTTCTCGGCACCGGTGCGGTCGGCCGCGCTCTCGCCGCCCGCCTCGACGGGCTCGGTCACTCGGTGGTGATGGGCACGCGGGAGCCGGCAGACACGCTGGCTCGCACCGATGGGGGTTCCATGGGCACGCCACCGTTCCCGGCGTGGCGGGAGCAGCACTCGTCCATCGGGCTCGCCACATTCGCGGAGGCGGCCCGGGGCGCCGACCTCCTCGTCAACGCCTCGTCCGGCGCGGCCTCCATGGAGATCCTCCGGATGGCGGGCGCGGACTCCATGGCGGGCACGGTGCTGCTGGACATCAGCAACCCGCTCGACACCTCCGCCGGCTTCCCTCCCACCCTGTTCGTTCAGGACACCTCGTCCCTCGCGGAGCAGGTCCAGGCGGCGTTCCCCGGGCTGCGGGTCGTCAAGGCGCTCAACACGGTCACTGCGGCCCTCATGGTCGAACCACGCTTGCTTGGCCAGGGCAGCACCGTCTTCGTGTCCGGCGACGACCCGGACGCCAAGGCCGTGGTCGTCGGCCTGCTCGAGTCCTTCGGTCACGACGACGTCCTCGACCTGGGCGGACTGGAGACTGCCCGTGGCGCCGAGATGTACCTGCCGCTGTGGCTCCGGATCATGGGAGCGCTCGGAACGGCGAACTTCAACATCAAGGTCGTGCGCTGACCTCGGCTGGGAAGCCGGGCAGGGCGGCTTGACGACGTGGGGTGAGTAACGGGACTTGAACCCGCGGCCCCCTGGACCACAACCAGGTGCTCTACCAGCTGAGCTATACCCACCACGGCGGGCGCATCGCATCCGAGGATGCCGTGCGCCCGCAGCGCGGACCATCGTACCTGCTACTCCGGGCTGCTTCCGACCACGGCCTGGGGTGCCGGGCCGCCTCCGGCAGGTACCTGGTGGTCGACGACGTGTCGCGCCGCCAGGAGGCGCGCCTGCTCCGTCGACGGACCGGGCGAGGGCACGAAGACCGCCTCGCGGTAGTAGCGGAGCTCGGCGATGGACTCGCGGATGTCGGCAAGAGCGCGATGGCCACCCGTCTTCTGCGGCGCGGCGAAGTAGGCGCGCGGGAACCAGCGACGCGAGAGCTCCTTGATGGAGGAGACGTCGATGATCCGGTAGTGCAGGTGCGCCTCGAGGCCGGGCATGTCCCGGGCGAGGAAGGCGCGGTCGGTCGCGACCGTGTTGCCGCCGAGGGGCGCCTTGCCGGCCTCCGGGACCCACGCGCGGACGTACTCGAGGACCCGGGCCTGGGCATCCTCCAGGGTCGTGCCGGTCTCCATGGCATCCAGGAGCCCGGACCCCGTGTGCATCTCCCGGACGAAGTCGCCCATCTGGACGAGGGCAGCCTCGGGCGGCCTGATGACGATGTCCACGCCCTCGCCGAGCACCGTCAGCTCGTAGTCCGTGACGAGGGCGGCCACCTCGACGAGGGCGTCGGAGTGGAGGGACAGGCCGGTCATCTCGCAGTCGATCCACACGATGCGATCGGACTGCGCTCGTCCGGGCTGGGCGCGGTCGGTCGCCGAGGTCGTCATGGGCGCCATGCTAGGCCGCCGGCATCGCCCACCGGCCCGGCCGGGTCCGCTGCACTAGGGTCACGGGGCATGAACGGCGACCTCGACATTCGCCGCCCGGTCGCCGTTGCGGGGCACGCCACAACGGCACGTCCGATGCTGCGCCGATGGCTGTTCACCGGTGTCGTGGGAGTGGGTTTCCTCCTCACCGCGCTCGTCGTGGCCGTCTACCTCGGGGCGACGTTCGGCGTCCAGACGGCGCTGCTCGCGCTCACCGTGGCGCTGGTCCCGCTCGGTATCGTCATCCCGACCTTCCTCTGGCTGGACCGCTTCGAGTCCGAACCGACCCGCTACCTCGCCGCGGCGTTCCTCTGGGGCGGGCTCGTCGCGGCCGTCATCGCGGCCCTGTTCAACACGAGCGCCATCGCGGTCCTGGAGGCGGCTGCGCCCGGCGACCCCGAGGCGGCGATGGTGACGACGGCGGTGCTCGTCGCCCCGGTCGTGGAGGAGGCGGCCAAGGGTGCCTTCGTGTTCCTGGCGTGGTGGGTGCTGCGGCGTGAGTTCGACGGCGTCACCGACGGGATGGTCTATGCCGGCATCTGCGCCGCCGGCTTCGCCTTCACCGAGAACATCCACTACCTCGCCCAGGCGTGGAGTGAGGGCGGCGGCGCCGCCCTCACGGGGACGTTCGTCGCGCGGTGTCTCATGTCGCCCTTCGCGCACCCGATGTTCACCGTCCTCATCGGGATCGGTGTGGGGGTCGCCGCGACGAGCCGCTCGTGGTTCCCCCGCATCGTGGCTCCTGTCGTCGGCTACGTCCTCGCGGTGCTCGCGCACGCGCTGTGGAACCTCGGGGCGGTCACCGCCGGGGCCGGCCTGTGGGTCATCTACCTTCTCGTCGAGGTGCCGATCTTCCTCGCCTTCCTGGCGTTCGTCGGCTGGGCCCGTCGACGCGAGGGTCGGCTCATCGGCCGCCACCTCCACCCCTACGCCGACGCCGGATGGCTCTCGCCGGCTGAGGTGGCGATGCTCGCGTCCATGGCGCACCGGCGGGAGGCGCGTGCCTGGGCCCGGGCGAACACCGGCCGTCAGGGCCTGCAGGCGATGCGCGCCTTCCAGGACGTGGCCAGCGAGCTGGCCCTGCTTCGCCATCGCATGTCCCACTCGGCGGCCGACGACCACGCTCTCGCCCAGGAGCGGGAGCTGCTCCTCGCCCTGAGTGCGCGGCGCGCCGAGTTCGTCGGGATGCCGTTGACCTGACCGCCGCCGACCGCGCGAGGTGCGCGCCTCGACCGGCATACCGCCGCGTTCCCGTCCCGTCGTCACCCCGCCAGGGTGGACGCCCTTCGTGAGGAGACCCCGTGCCCGACTCGCTCGCGATCGCCCGCCGCATCGGCCCCGAGCTGGTGCTGCTGCGGCGTCGGCTGCACCGCGTCCCGGAGGTGGGCCTCGAGCTGCCCGCCACCCAGGCGGCGGTCCTCGAGGCGCTCGACGGAATGGACCTCGAGGTGACCACGGGCCAGCGGCTCAGCTCGGTCGTGGCGGTGCTTCGGGGGAAGGCTCACGTGGTGGGGCCCCGGCCCGTGGTCCTGCTCCGCGGCGACATGGACGCGTTGCCGGTCACGGAGGAGCTCGCCATCGACTATGCCTCCGAGCGACCCGGGGTCATGCATGCCTGCGGACACGACCTTCACGTGGCGGCGCTCGTCGGCGCGGCACGCATCCTCGACGAGCTGCGTGACGAGCTCGTGGGTGACGTCGTCCTGATGTTCCAGCCTGCCGAGGAGGGACCCGGTGGCGCCGAGGTCATGATCCGGGAGGGGCTGCTCGAGGCCGCCGGCCGCAGGGTCGACGCCGCGTATGCCGTGCACGTGTACTCGGCGGACCATCCCCGAGGTGTGTGGTTCGGTCGTCCGGGCACGCTCATGGCTGCCGCGGACGAGGTGCGGGTGACGATCCGCGGACTCGGTGGGCACGGGTCTGCACCACACCGGACGAGGGACCCGGTCCCTGTCGCGTGTGAGGTGGTCCTCGCGCTCCAGACGGCGGTCACTCGGCGCTTCGACGTCTTCGACCCGGTCGTGCTCACCGTCGGGCGCATCGCCGCAGGGACCAAGGACAACATCATCCCCGACGACGCGGTCATCGAGGCGACGCTCCGGACCTTCTCCCGGGAGAGCCGTGCCCTGGCGCACCAGGTGGTCCGCCAGGTGAGCGACGGGGTGTCGAGCGCCCACGGGCTCACCGCCGAGGTCTCGATCGGGCACGGGTACCCCGTCACGGTCAACGACATCGCGGAGTTCGCCTTCGCCCGTAGCGTGGTGACCGACCTGTTCGGTGAGGACTCGTGGGCCGACATGCCGTTCCCCGAGGCCGGCTCGGAGGACATGGCGTTCGTCCTCGAGCAGGTGCCCGGTGCCTACCTCAACGTCAGTGCCTGCGCCCTGGAGGACCACCGCCTCGCGGAGGACAACCACTCGCCCAGGGCAGCGTTCGACGACTCCGTCGTGCCGGACGTGGCGGCCGCCCTCGCGGAGATGGCACTGCGCCGGTCACGGCAGCTCGCCCGCATGTGACCACGCCGACGCCGCCGTGAACCACGCTGGGGGTCGTGGTGACGGACCTAGACTTGACGACGGCATCCGGCCGGGTCGGCTGCCACGCCCCCGTAGCTCAGCTGGATAGAGCAAGAGCCTTCTAATCTCGAGGTCGCAGGTTCGAGTCCTGCCGGGGGCACCGTGACCGGTGCTCATGCCGTCGTGTTGTCGGGCTCCGGGGGGCTCCCCGGAGGCTGGTGATGCCGAACGCGCGGCATACCGCGCCCTTGGCACCGCTGGAGCCTGAGGCGGTGTCGCAGGCGGCGCACCCATCTCCTTCCCGGGGTCACGACTCGGTGATCTGTGGTCTGCTGGATGTGGACAGCCGCCCTGACCGAGGCATTGGAGGTGCGTGATGACCCCAGAGGACATCGTGACGAGAGTTGGTGACCAGCTCGGCATTCGCCGCGTGTTCGGTGAGCCGGTCGAGCGCGACGGGGTCATGGTGATCCCGGTCGCTGTCGCCCTCGGTGGGGGAGGTGGGGGCACCGGCCCGGAGGACGAGGGCGCCGGAGGTGGCTTCGGCGGCATGGTGCGAGGCATCGGTGTCTACACGATCGCCAACGGGCAGGTTCGTTTCATCCCGGCCGTCGACACCACGGCGCTCGCGACCTTGGCTGTGCTGCTCGTCGGCCTCGCGCTGCGCGCCCGAGGAAGACGCAGGGTGAGTCCCTGACGCCTGGTGTCGAGCCGGCACCGCCGGGGAGCACCTGTTCGTCGACGAGCTGCCGGCGCGCTACACGTCCCGAGTCAGCGGCGGGCCGACGATCGGGCGGGTCCGCGCGCCTGCAACGCCAGCCAGCCCCGTGGGATCGGGAGCACGGCCGGGCGGACGCGCTGCGAGATGGCCCCGCTGAGCACGCAAGAAGTCCTCGACGCCGCCCGGTGTGGCCACGGTGATGAAGCGGCAGGGCGTTGCAGCCAGGTTGGCGACGGCGTGCCGCACCCGTCGCGGGAACCACAACACCCCGTCCGCGCCCAGGACTCCTTTCTCGTCACCGACCTGTAGACGAGCTGTCCCTCCACCACGATGACCACCTCGTCCTCCGCCTCGTGTGCAGCGGCGGCCCCCCGGAGTGCACGACGCCCTCGAGCACTGTCACGAGTCCGCGGGACTGCTGGCCTGTCACCTTCGACGACAGCCTGCTTCCGCCGCCCTCCGGCCAGCCCTCACCAGGCCGCCGGACGCCCACTTCTGCAGACGGCGTGGCGGTCGAAGGCCACCTGTCCATAGGGTCACCACATGACTCGCCCGTGCAAGATCGGCGTCCAGCTGCCCGAGGTGGAGCGGCTCGTGCCATGGCCTGAATACCTGGATCTGGCGAGACGCGTGGAGGCCGCCGGGTACGACTCGATCTGGGTGGGCGACCACCTGCTGTACGACCTGCCCGACGGGTCGACACGAGGGCCCTACGAGGCGTGGACGACGCTCGCCGCGATCGCCGCGGTGACCGAGCGGGTGGAGATCGGGCCGCTGGTCGCCTCGACCAGCTTCCACGCCCCGGCGATGCTCGCCAAGCAGGCCGCGACGGTCGACGCGATCTCCGGCGGGCGGCTCATCGTGGGGCTGGGCGCTGGATGGAACCGACGGGAGTACGACGCGTTCGGGTTCCCGTATGACCGACGCGTGTCACGCTTCGAGGAGGCGCTGGCGATCATCGTCCCGCTGCTGCGGGAGGGGCGGACGACGTTCCATGGGACGTACTACGACGTGGACGACTGCGTGCTCGACCCGCGGCCGATCCGGCCGGGCGGACCCCCGATCCTGCTGGGCTCCACCAGCCCGCGCATGCTCAGCATCGGGCTGCCCCTCGCGGACTCGTGGAACGTCTGGTGGAGCGTCTACGACAACTCTGTCGAACGGTTCGCGGCGGTTGCAGAGGGGGTCGACGCGGTCATGCCGGAGGGTCGGCACGTGGAGGCGACGGCCGCGGTCCTCGTCACCCTGCCGGGTGGCCGTGGCCGGCTGATGGGTGACGCCTACGACGCGAACGTCACGACGGTCACGCCGGATGCGCTCGGTGACCACGTTCGGGGGATGGCGGAGGCCGGTGCGACTCACCTCCAGCTCGTCCTGGACCCGATCACGGCAGAGTCGATCGAGGTGGTCGGCGAGGTGCTCGCCGATGTCGAGAGCTGAACCGCGTCGACCTGCTCAACAGGGAGGGCGCCACCACCTCGACTTCCCTGCCTCGGCGAGCCTGGGCGCCGGATGCCGTCTCGACATGTCCCTGGTAAACCTCCGGTCAGCCACCGAGCGGCAGCCGAGCGAGCACCTCGTGGCGTGGCCGGTGCCCCCTCTCCCGTGGAAGGTGGGAGGAGACGACGGCCACCTCGGTCGCCGACCACGGCGGACCGGCATACGACTCGAGCACGCGGACCCAACGCGTCGCGTCGCGAGGGCGCGGGATCCGGGCGAGGGTGAGGTGGGCGCGGAAGGGCCCACCTTCGGGCGCCGCCCCGACGACGGCGCAGGCGGAGCGCACCGACCGGGCCAGGGGGGCCAGGGTCGTTCCGCCCTGGACGCCGGCCCACAGGACCCGAGCGCGCGAGACGTCGGGGAAGCACCCGCCGCCGGCGATGGCCAGGCCCACGGGAGCCCTGCGCTCCACGGCCTCGCCCAGGCGGCCGACGAGGTCCTCGACCACCCTCTCCGGCGCCGCGGCCATGAACGCCAGGGTGAGGTGCCATTGGGACGGGGGCGTCCAGCGCAGCCCGTCGCCGGCGTCCCGACGGGCGTCGAGGAACGCGTCGAGGTCGTCAACGACGTCGGCGGGTGGGTCGACGGCCACGAAGACACGCATGTCGGACATCATCGCGGCCGGGTGCATGGCCTGAGCGCCTGACCCGGGTAGTTACTCTTGCGGCGTGAATGCGGACGGGGACGTGGAGGCGCTGGTCTCCGCGGTCGAGAGGCTGCGAGGGGAGGTCGAGGCCGCCTCGCTGCCCCTGGACGTGCCCAGCCGTGCGCCGGCCGACGCCTCCCGGCGCCAGCTCCTCCAACAGCTCGACGACTACGTCCTGCCCCGCCTGCGCTCCATCGACGCACCCCTCCTCGCGGTCGTGGGCGGCTCGACCGGCGCGGGGAAGTCGACACTCGTCAACTCCGTGGTCGGCGCCCAGGTGAGCCGACCGGGGGTGCTGCGGCCCACGACCACCTCACCGGTGCTGGTCCACCACCCCCAGGACCGGCGGTGGTTCGCCGACACCCGCATCCTCCCCACCCTGGCCCGGGTCACCGGCCAGGACACCGGAGAGTCGCAACCCGGCACCGTCCGGCTCGCCGAGTCCACCGCGCTGCCCGCCGGCATGGCGCTGCTCGACGCGCCCGACATCGACTCCGTCGTGTCGGCGAACCGGGCGATCGCGACCCAGCTGCTCTCGGCGGCCGACCTCTGGCTCTTCGTGACCACTGCGGCCCGCTACGCCGATGCGGTGCCGTGGGATCTGCTCCGCACCGCGGCGGACCGCGGCACCGCGGTCGCGATCGTCCTCGACCGCATCCCGCCGGAGGCCGTGGGCGAGATCCGCCCGCACCTCGCGGCGATGCTTCGCGAGCAGGGCCTGCCCACCGCTCCGATCTTCACCGTCCCGGAGACGACGCTGGACCCCGATGGGCACCTTCCCGCGGAGGCCGTCGCCCGGCTGAGGTCCTGGCTGCACGCGCTGGCGAGCGACTCGCGAGCCCGTCAGATCGTCGTCGGCCAGACGTTGCGGGGTGCGGTGGAGTCGCTTTCGGGTCGCACGGCGGAGCTCGTGGTGGCCAGCCGGGACCAGCACGACGCCGCCGTCGGCCTGCGCCGGGCGGTCGACGAGTCCTTCGACGACGCACGCCGGCGCGTCTCGGACGGGATGACGGACGGCACCCTCCTGCGCGGAGAGGTTCTCGCCCGCTGGCAGGAGTTCGTGGGCACGGGGGAGTTCTTCCGTCAGGTCGAGACGACGATCTCGCGCTGGCGCGACAAGGTCACGGCGGCCATCAAGGGAGGCCCGCCGCCGGCGGAGGGACTCGGCGAAGCGCTCCAGACCGGTGTCGCGGCCCTCCTGCTGTCGAACGCCGAGGCCGCCAGCTCCGAGTCGGTGCGCCGATGGCGTCGCCTTCCCGGCGGTGGACCGATCCTGGCGCGTCATCCCGAGCTCGCCAAGCCGGCACCTGGCCTGCGTCCCGACGTGGAGCGCCTCGTGCGGGACTGGCAGGGCGAGGTGTTCGACCTGGTGCGGACCGAGGGCCAGGGTCGGAGAACCAACGCCCGGATCGCCGCCTACGGTCTCAACGGCATCGGGCTGTTCCTCATGCTCGTCGCCTTCGGCAGCACCGGCGGCCTGGTCGGCGCCGAGATCGGCATCGCCGGCGGCACGGCGGTGCTCGCCCAGCGGGTCCTCGAGGCCATCTTCGGCGACCAGGCCGTGCGCGAGATGGCGGCAAAGGCCCGCACCCGGCTTCTCGAGCTCACCGATGCCCTCTACGAGGCCGAGCGACACCGGTATGCCGTGGCACTGGCCGACGTCGCCGCGCCGGAGGACCAGGCCCAGCGTCTCGCGGCCGCCGCCGCCGGGCTCCGCGCGGTGGTGCGGTGAGCCCGCTGCGGATGGGCTCCTCCCGGGGTGCCGTCGTGTCCCCGGAGCAGCTCGCCGCCGCGGCGGCATCCCTCGGAGCCGCCGTGGACGCCGGGGGCGAACAGCTGCCGGCGGTCGAGCGCGACAGCGCACGGGCCGTGGTCGCGAAGGTGGAGGAGCGCACGGCGCTCGTCGGCGGCCACACGGTGGTCGCCCTCGCCGGCGCGACGGGCAGCGGCAAGTCCTCGCTGTTCAACGCGCTCGTCGGCAGCCCGGTGGCCACCGTGGGGGTGCGCCGGCCCACCACCTCGACCCCCGTGGCGGCGATCTGGGGGGACGAGCCGGTCGGCGAGCTCCTCGACTGGGTGCGCGTCGGCGCTCGCCACCACGTCGAGGCTCCCCGGGACGGCGGTCCGCTCGGGTCGCTCGACGGACTCGTGCTCCTGGACCTCCCCGACTTCGACTCCCGAGAGGTGGACCACCGGGTGGAGGCCGAGCGCGTGCTCGAGCTCGTCGACCTCTTCGTCTGGGTCACCGACCCCCAGAAGTACGCCGACTCCCGGCTGCATGACGACTACGTCGCGGCCCTGGCGACCCACGAAGCGGTGACGATGGTCGTCCTCAACCAGGTCGACCGGCTGACACCCGCCGAGGTCGAGCAGTGCCGCGCGGACCTCGTGCGACTCATGGAGCGCGACGGCGTCCCACGGGCGACCGTGCTCGCCACCTCGGTGACCACCGGAGCCGGCGTCGACGAGCTGCGCCAGCGGCTGGCGAATGCCGTGGCGGGTCGCACGATGGCGCGCACCCGTCTGGCCGGGGACGTGCGGGCATCCGCCCGACTGCTGAGGGCACACGTCGCGGAGGAGGAGCCGGGGGTCGACGCTCCTGCCCGCGACGAGCTGCTCGACGCGCTGGCCCGCAGCGCCGGGGTGCCCACGGTGGTCCAGGCCGTCGAGCGGGACTACCGGATGGAAGCCGTGGCGCGCACCGGTTGGCCGTTCACCCGCTGGGTGCACCGCCTGCGCCCACGGCCGCTGCGCCGCCTGCGCCTGGACGGCAAGGACGTCCGGGTGTCCGAGGCCGACGTCCGGTCGGTCCTCGGGCGTTCGTCCCTGCCACCGCCCACACCGGCGGCACGAGCGGCGGTCGACCTCGCCACCCGGCGGCTCGCGGACCGCGCCGGTCGCGACCTCCCGACGCCGTGGGCCGAGGCCGTGGAGCACGCCGCGTCACCGCCCGGCGCCTCCCTCGGGGACGCCTTGGACCAGGCAGTCGTCGGCACCTCGCTCCACGCCCGGTCGCCGGTCTGGTGGCGGGTCGTGGGGGTCGTCCAGCTGGTCCTCGCCGTGACTGCCGTCGTCGGCCTGCTGTGGCTCGCGCTCTACGTCCTGCTCGGCTGGTTCCAGCTCGACGCGGTCGTCGGAGACCCGCCGACCTGGGGCGTGGTGCCGATTCCGCTGGTCCTGCTCGTCGGCGGGGTGCTCGGCGGGCTGTTCCTGGCGCTCGTCTCTCGATGGCTCGCGCGGATCGGGGCCCGGCGGCGCGGCCGGGTGATGGACAAGAGACTTCGCGCCTCCATCGACGCGGTGGCGGAGGCGGAGATCGTCGTCCCCGTGGAGCTGGTGCTCGAACGGCACGGCGCGACGCGCGTCGCACTGACCCGCGCGGCGGACGTCTGACGCCGCCTGCGTCGCCCCGGCATCCCTCCTCCACAGGTCCCGGATGTTGTGGATCCCGTCCACAGGCCGCAGGCGGTTCTCCAGGAGGCGGCTCTCCCGGCCGAGGCTTTGTCCACGGGTGCCGAGGGACGGGGCCCGGAGGGAGAGACACGATGAA
>CALCXF010000055.1 GCA_937907685.1 uncultured Nostocoides sp. | reverse complement strand
CATGTGGGGGCTTGCCTCCACATGCTCGGGTCCGCAGGTGACTCGTGTCGCGGTCACCATGTTGTCGGGTGCACAGTGGGCCGAAGTGTCAACGACAGCCGACAGTGAAGCAGGATGAGCCTTCGGCCAACCGCCTCCACGGTGGCGCTGTCGAGGCATTGCCTGGCGTAGGCCCAGCCGCCACGGGTGCCATGCTCGTGCTCCGTCTGCATACTGGTCCGCAGATCCCTCATCCCGAGGGTCTGCGGCGACGGTGAGGCCTGGCACGGGCGGTCAACGGTAACGACGGCCGTGCGTCGACCCATTCGAGTCAATCCTTCGCGCATGACAACCCACAAGTGTGAGGACACAGCCACCATGGAGGAGCAGGGCAACGTCGTTCTGGACTGGAAGCGGCTGTGGGCTGGTGGCTTGGCCACCGCAGGCGTAGCGGCGCTCATCGCGTGGCTGGGCACCCTGATCTGCCGCGCCCTCCTGGACGTCGAGGTCGCCGATTCGGCGGCGGCGTTCGACATCACCGGCACCTTCGTGGGGAACTACGCCCTGACAGCGGCCGCTTTCGCGCTCGTCGCGACGGCCCTTGCCCACGTTCTCTCCTTGACAACGCCCACGCCGCGTGCGTTCTTCTCGTGGATCGTGGGCCTGCTGACAGCCGCAGCGACAGTCCTGCCGTTCACGCGAGGAGACGACCTCTCCGTCCAGGTGTGCGCAGCCGTCATCAACGTGCTCATCGGTGCAGCCATCGGATCCCTGCTTGCGACCGTCCTCTCGCGTACGGTCGTCGACCGTGAACGTTCCTGGCAGCGGTGAACGAACCTCGCACCGCGTGACAACGCCGGTGCGGCTCGCCACGGCTGTTCAGGAACTCGAGACGCCGGCGTCACGCAGGGCCAGGACGGCTTGGAGGAGTGCGGCGTGGCTCAGTGCCTGCGGGTAGTTGCCGAGCATGTCGCCCGTGGTCGGGTCGACCTCCTCGGAGAACAGCCCCAGTGGTGACAGGTCGAGCAGCTGGTGCATGAGGTCCACCGCCTCGTCCGCACGGCCGGTGACGGCGAGTGCCTGCACCAGCCAGAACGAGCAGGGCAGGAACGCGCCCTCTCGGCCGGGCAGCCCGTCGGTCTCCGGTGCGTAGCGGTAGAGCAGGGGTCCGCCGGCGGAGAGCCGATCTTGCACCGCGTCGATCGTGGACCTCAGGCGGGGTGAGTCGGCCGGCTCGATGCCGATCAGGGGGAGCATCAGCACGGCGGCATCCAGGTCGTGACCGCCCCAGGTTCTCGTGTAGCTGCTCCACGCCGGGTCGAAGGCGCGGTCCCGGACCGCCACGCCGATCGCGGCGCGTGCCGACTCCCAGCGCCGCACCCGTCTCGGGCTCACCCGGTGCGTGCGTGCCAGCCTCAGCGCCCGGTCCACGGCCAGCCATGCCATGAGCGTGGAGTGGGTGTGGTGACTGGCTTCCCCCCGCTCCTCCCAGATGCCGGCATCCGGCTGGTCCCACCGCTCGGCCGCGAAGTCGGCGAATCCGGCCACGGCTCGCCAGGTCTCACCGTCGATCGGTGCGCAGCCGCTGTCGAAGACGTGCGCAGCGTCCACGACCCAGCCGTACCCGTCCAGCTGATGCTGGCGACGCGCCCCGTTCCCTGTGCGGACGGGCGTGCTGCCGAGGTATCCGGGCCAGCCCTCGACACGGCGCTCAGGCGGGGCGTGGCGGCCGTCGAGGGTCAGGAGCACCGGCAGCCTGGGCCGGTCCAGGCGGCTGGCGTGCAACAGCCACCGCAGGAACATCCGCGCCTCCTGCGTCATGCCCAGTCCGACGAACGCGGCGACGCCGATGCTGGCGTCACGCGGCCACGTGTAGCGGTAGTCCCAGTTCCGTTCGCCGCCGACGACCTCCGGCAGGGACGTGGTCACCGCCGCGACAGGAGCCCCGGTCGGTGAGTGCGTCAACAGCCGCAGCACCAACGCGGATCGCCGGGCGGCCGCGGCAAAGGGCAGGTCCGAGGAGATCCGGGAGGTCCACTGCCGCCACCGGGCCGCATCGTCGAGGAGGAGCTGCCACGCCCGGTCCGGTGGCACGTGGACGAGCGGCTCGCCGGAGACCGCACTGACCGCGACGGTCAGGTGCTGCCCCGGAGCAAGCGTCACCTCACCGTCCTCGGCCCCATCCGTGGAAAGCACCTGCGACGACGGGTGCACGGACAGCGCCAGGGGCCCGGCCGTGAACACGATCGCCTGCCCGTGTTCCCGGCGGAGCAACCTGTCGCGAGTCCAGCCATGACGTGGGGCGAGTGCCCACCGCACCTGCACGGCGTGGTCATCAGCCTGGATCCTGCGGACCAGCAGGGTCGAGGGCAACAGCTGTCCACGGAGCTCGGACACCATCCCCTCGGTCGACGTCAGCCTCCCCCGGGCGCACTGCCACCGGGTGCGGAGCAGCGGTGTCCCAGGGAGGTACTCGCGGTCGACGAGGGTGGCAGGCTCCGCCGGTCCGAGGCCCAGGTGCCCGGCCGCAGGGCCACCGAGCAGGCGACCACACAGCGGGCTGGAGTCGAACCGAGGGAGGCACCACCAGTCGATGTCACCGTCGGGGGAGACCAGCGCGGCCGAACGGGTGTCACCGAGCAGGGCGTAGTCGCCGATTCTCGGGGCGGTCCTGTTCACCGGACCTCCAGGAGCAGCCCGAGGAGCGCGCCGTAGAGGACGTGTGCGATGGCGGCCACCAGCGGGGTCTGGTAGCCGTAGTTGAGGGCGAGCAGGCCCGGGGGTTCGAGGACGGCTCGGCTCTCGAGTCCGTCACGGAGCGAGCCGATCCGAGGGTGAACTCCGGCGAACAGGGGGATGATCGCGGTGAGCGCGACACCCCCGTGGAGGAACCCGAACAGCGCTCCTAGCCACCACGTGGCATGTCCCAGAGCGGCGAAGCCCAGCGCGTACAGCAGGGCGAACACCTGGCCGGCGCCCAGATGCAGGAGGAAGCCGACGGCGCGGGCATGGTCGGGGTCCTCGACGACCAGGGTGCCCAGGAGGAGCGGCAGGTCGAGGCGGGTCCATCCGGCCAGTTGCGCGGCGATGAGCACCGAGGTCAGCGCCGCAGTCGCCGCGAGACCGAAGACGGCCCAGCCAGCCCAATCCACGGCGCACACCCTCCTCGAGGCGACTCGAACCCAGGCCTAGAGGTCCCGGGCGAGGGCGGCGCCCGGGGTGACGCGGGCAATGTCGAGGACGGGGAGGCTGAACCAGGCGTCGTGAGGGCATCGTGACGAGGGCGGGGTGGAACAGGCTGCCCTTGGGCCGGGCCAGCACCGTCCGGGCCTGCTGTCCTGAGCTCCTCGCTGCCTGGCCATCCGAACCTCCTCTGCCGAGTCCTCGACCCTGGGGAGACGTCTGTCATGACAGTAGCCAGTGAGGGCGCCCGAAGGACCTCGGGCGAGAGCGCCGACCGGAACACGGAAGTGGCGAGAGGCCGCCCGCGGACAGTTCTGCCGTCCAAGGGTTGATGCCTGCTGGCGCAACAAGGTGCCCCCCAGGGGGCAGCCCTTGCCCTTCCCGGACACGCTTGCCCGTCCTTCATGGCGACGCGACTGTGAGTGGCCGGCGGCCGAGCGGAACTACTGAGCACGGTGGATGCCGGTAAGGACTGGCTCCTCGTCGGCACCAACACGTCGTGCGCCTCTTCGGTCCCATCGACTCTCCACTGGACCGCGGCGCGGCGCGCCGACGACAACACGCTGCATCGATGGGCGCCGTTGCGGCGACAACCCTGCTGGTCCGAGGAAAGGAACGATGATGAAGCAC
>CALCXF010000054.1 GCA_937907685.1 uncultured Nostocoides sp. | reverse complement strand
CCCTTCGCGCGTTCCGCAACGGCAAGGTGGACATCCTCGTGGCGACCGACGTCGCGGCCCGCGGCATCGACGTCGAGAACGTCACGCACGTCATCAACTACCAGTGCCCGGAGGACGAGAAGACCTACCTCCACCGCATCGGCCGCACAGCCCGCGCCGGCAACACCGGCATCGCCGTGACCTTCGTCGACTGGGACGACCTGCACCGCTGGGGCATGATCAACAGGGTCCTCGACCTCGGCATGCCGGAGCCTCAGGAGACCTACTCCTCGTCGCCGCACCTCTACTCCGACCTCGACATCCCCGAGGGCAGCAAGGGCCGTCTCCCGCGAGCGCAGCAGACCCGACAGGGTCTCGGCGCCGAGGTGCTCGAGGACCTCGGCGAGACCGGCAAGGGCGCCGGACGTCGCGCGCAGGGCGGTCACGGTCAGGCGGGCCAGGGCGGCCAAGCCCGGTCCGGGAGCCAGGGCGGCGGGCGCTCCTCCGGCGGTCGATCCGAGGGGCGCAGCGAGTCCCGCGGTGGAAGGAGTGCCCGCGGCAGTGCCGACGCCGGCGAGAAGCGCACCGACGGCCAGCCCGCCGACGGCGCCTCGGACCGGCCGCGTCGCACCCGTAACCGGCGCCGCACCCGAGGCGGCTCGGGACCGGCCGAGAGCTCGAACTGACGTCGACACCACTTTGGCTCTGGTCGCCCCGCCACGCTGGCGGTGACCTGCCCGCCCGGCGGCGCGATGGCACCGCCACTCCGGCGGCTGGACCAGAGCCGGGACGACGGAGGCCCCTGGCGCGGCGGAGCGATCGCCCAGATCAGTCGGCCGGGGTGATCGTGCTGGTGTCGATGACGCACCGGTAGCGGACGTCGCCGTCCACGACGCGGTCCCAGGCGGCGTCGACGTCTGCCGCCGCGACGACCTCGACCGTGGCGGCGATGCCGTGCTCGGCACAGAACTCGAGCATCTCCTGGGTCTCCGCGAGGCCCCCGATCTGCGACCCCGCCACCGCCTTGTTGCCGCCGATGAGCGCGCCGGGCCGGATGGAGTAGGGCTCCATCGGCAGCCCGACGTTGACGACGACCCCTGCCGGCTTGAGGAGGCGCACGTAGTCCTCGATCGGGATGTCCGCGGAGACGGTGTTGAGGACGATGTCGAAGCTGCCGCGCACCGCTTTCATCGCCCCTCGGTCGCTCGACGCTACGTGGGCGGTGGCTCCGAGGCCGATCGCGTCCTCGGCCTTGGCGTCGGAACGCGAGATCGTCGTGACCGTGGCCCCCATGGCTGCGGCGATCTTCACGCCCATGTGCCCGAGACCGCCGACGCCGACCACCGCGACCGACCGCCCGGTGGCCGCACCCCAGCGCCGCAACGGTGAGTACGTCGTGATGCCCGCGCAGAGGAGGGGTGCCGCGACGTCGAGCTCCATGGCATCGGGGATCCGGAGCACGAAGCGCTCGCGAACGACGACCTCCTGCGAGTAGCCGCCCATGGTCCACTCCCCGTCGTAGCCCTGGGAGTTGTAGGTGCCCACCGAGGGCTTGGTGCAGAACTGCTCCATGGCGTCCTTGCAGGGCTCGCACTCACCGCAGGAGTCGACGAGGCAGCCGACGCCGACGCGGTCACCCGGCGCGTACCGCGTGACGTCCTCGCCGACGTCGACCACGGTGCCCGCGATCTCGTGACCCACGGTGAGCGGGAAGTGCGCGGCACCCCACTCCTCGCGCACGGTGTGGATGTCGGAGTGGCAGATGCCGGCATACGCGATGCTGATGCGCACGTCGTCGGGCCGCAGGTCCCGCCGTTCGATCGTCCCCTGGCGGAAGCCGGAGGTGGCGGAGTCGGCGATGAGGGCGGGGGTCGTGGTCGGCATATCGGCACTGTATGCCGGTCACCGGTGAGCCGGGACGGGAGAGTCCCTCGGTCGAGGTCGGGCTCAGAGCGCGTCGAGCAGCGAGCGGGCCACCTCGCGGTAGGCGGCGGCCCCCTTCGAGCTCCTCGCCGTCGACAGGATCGACCGACCGACTGCGGGCGCCTCCGCGAACCGCACGGTCTTGGGGATCGGCGGGGAGAGAACGGGAAGGTCGTAGCGCTCGCCGACGTCTTCGAGGACCTCCCTCGAGTGGGTGCTGCGACCGTCGTAGAGGGTGGGGAGGATGCCGATGACGCGCAGCTTCTTGTTGAGGATCCGCTTGACGTCGCGGACGGTGTCGAGCAGCTGTCCGACGCCACGGTGGCTGAGCATCTCGCAGGGCATCGGGATGACGAGGCCCGACGCCGCGGTGAGGGCGTTGAGGGTGAGGACACCGAGGCTGGGCGAGCAGTCGAGGAGGATGACGTCGTAGTCCCGGCGGACGGCATCCAGTGCGCCCGAAAGGACGTACTCGCGAGCGGGCCGGGACAGCAGGACGGCCTCGGCGCCGGCGAGGTCGATCGAGCTGGGCACGAGGTCGACGCCCTCCTCGCAGCGCACGATGACGTCGGCGAGGTCCACGCCGCCGACGAGGACGTCGTGGATGGAGGCCTCGACCGCGTCGGGGTCCACCCCGAGGCTGAAGGTGAGGCACGCCTGAGGGTCGAGGTCGACGAGCAGCACCCGGCGGCCCTGCTCCGCGAACGCCGCACCGAGGGAGGCGACCGTGGTGGTCTTCGCGACGCCGCCCTTCTGGTTGGCGAGGGCGATGATCACGGCCTTGCGCTTGGGCGCCATGCGATGGCCTTTCCGGGGGACCGCGGGACGCGCAGATTCTCTCATCCGCGGCGGCGGGTCATTCCACCCCCGCACCTCCCGCGAGCACGAAGCGGCGGAAGGACTCCGCGGACGGGAGGAGCGGGCGGCCGCGCACCCAGGCGACGCCGACCTCCCGATGGGCCTCGGCGTCCGTCACGGGCACGATCCGCGTCCGCGCGAAGGTCGTCGGAGCCGGCAGCCCCATGGCCGGCACGACGGCGACGCCCAGCCCGGCTGCCACGAGGCCACGGACCGTCGGCAGGTCGTCGGCCTCGAAGGCGATGTCGGGGGTGAAGCCGGCCGCCTCGCAGAGGGCCAGGGTCTTGGTGCGCATGCCGGAGGGGGCGCGCCGGACGACGAAGGGCTCGTCGGCGACCTCGCCCAGGGCGACGCCGTCACGGTCGGCCAGCCTGTGGGTCGTCGCGACGGCGAGGACGAGCGGCTCGACGAGGATCCGTCGCCACTCGACGTCCGGGCCGGTGACCCGGTCAGCGGTGAGCTCGACGTCGGCCCGTCGGGTCGCGAGCTGCTGGGACACCGCTCCGCTCTCCCCGACCTCGGTCCGCGACAGCACGATGCGGACCCGTGGATGGTCGTGCCGGAACGCGCGGATCAGACCGGGCACCAGCCAGGAGCCGAGGCTGAGCGGGAAGGCGAGGGTGACCACACCACCCTCGGGGTCGACGAGCTCGTCGAGCGCCGCCAGCCCGTCGTCGAGGGCGTTGACGAGCGAGTCGACATGCCGCTTGAAGGCTGCACCGGCGTGCGTCATCCGCAGCACCCGGCCGGAGCGGCGCAGCAGCGGCGTGCCGACCTCCCGTTCCAGTCGGGCCAGGGCGCGTGAGACACCCGGCTGGCTCACGCCGAAGACGTCACTGACCTCGGTGACGGTGTAACCGTCGGCGACGAGCTGGAACCAGCGAAGCGTGTCAGTGTCCATCCCATGACGTTAGGGCATACGAGTCATATCCCGATTTCATTGGACGCATGGGCAACCCCGGGCGCACAGTGGAGGCATGAACACGACAGCACTCTGGACCACCGTCAAGGACGAGCTCCGCGCCCGCCGCGAGGCACGCGAGGCGTTGAAGGGCCTGCGCGCCGACCTCGCCCACTACCGCACCCCGGCCGAGATCGAGGACCTCCTCGCGAGCGTCGACAGCGAGGACTCGCCGGAGGCCGAGCTCATCCGGGGCATCCTCATGGACAACCTCCACGCCTACCACTCCCGGCACGCCGTCAGCGCCTGACGCGACTCGGCGCTGAGCCGACTCGGCGCTGAGCCGACTCGGCGCCGAAGGGAGTTGGCCCATTGCGGCATCCGGGTCACGGCCGGGCCGTCGGGTCGGTCTCGGGCAGAACCCGCCGACCGATGGGGCCCGGGTTCCACGCCACCTCCCACCGGAAGCCGTCCGGATCGGTCAGGTACCCGCTGTAGCCGCCCCACTCCCGGGCCATCGGACCGTCGGTCCCGGCGCCCGCAGCACGAGCGACCGCCAGGACCTCGTCCACCTCGGCGGCTGTGGCGACGTTGTGGGACAGCGTCATGGGGACGACCCCGACTCCGCTGAGCGCCGGAGCACCGACCTCCGCTTCGAAGGCACCGCGGTCCCACAGCGACAGGACCAGGCGCTCCCCGACGGCGAACATGAGAACCTCGCCCGGCACGTGGAGCTCCGGGGTCCAGCCGAGGCCCTCGGCGTAGAACGCGCGTGAACGCTCCACGTCCTGCACCGCCAGGGTCACGAAGGACACACGCTGCTCCATGGGTCGAGCGTGCCAGACAGGCCCTTGCTGCGGCTCAGGGCCGGTCCTCGGCCCGGACCACGGTCGTCGCCTCTCACGGTGGGTCCTCGAGCGCCGCCCAGTCTGACTTCTCCGGTGCGGCCACCTGCCCCTCCGCGCAGTGCGCCCGCAGGTCGCACCATCCGCACATCGGTCCCGGTCGCGCAGGGAACAGCTCTGACGCCTCCCCCCGAACGGCGAAGTCGAGGTCCGCACGCTGGGCGTCGCGGGCGATCGATCGGGCCTGCTCCACCTTGCGCGTGAGCGACTCCGAGGTGTGCTCGTGCACCCCCACGGTGCCGGTCGGCACGTGGTGCAGCTCCACGCGCACCGTCCGTCGCCGGAACATCTTCCACGCCGCCGCCGCGTAGAGGCCGAGCGCCAGGGAGGTCCGCGCGTCGTCGTCGGTCGGAGGCACCCGTGAGGTCTTGTAGTCGACGACGACGAGCTCGCCGTCGCGGTCGTCGAGCCGGTCGACGCGTCCGCTCACCCGGAGCTCGCCACTGACGAACGAGACCGTCCGCTCGATGCCGACGGGCTGGGTGCGTGGGTCGACGCCCTCCAGGTATGCCGTCACGGCCCCACGCATGCGCCTCCGCCACTCCTGGGACTGCTCGCCGTCGCGGAACCCGACGTCGATCCACGACCGGTCGAGCAGGCCTGCCCCACCTGTTGGCGTCCGCTCCGGAAGGTCCCACCAGTCGCGGAGCGCGTTGTGCACGGCGTTGCCGACCGAGGTGTGGGCTCGCTGCGAGCGGCGTGGTGGGGCGGGACGGTCCAGGTACTGGAGCCGGTAGCGCCGCGGGCAGTCGAGGAAGGCCAGGAGCCTGCTCGGGCTGGCGGCATACAGCGGGGCAGGCATGCCGGGAAGCTCCACCTGGGTCGCCTCCGCAATCCGCTCAGGAGTCCGCTCTCCACTCACCGTGCGACCGTAACGTCCCGCACCGACGGCCCCTCGGCGCAACCCCCGGGTGTCCACAGGACCTGACACACTGTGCGGTGATGGCCCTCAGCGCGTTCGACCTCTTCTCCGTGGGCATCGGCCCGTCCAGCTCGCACACGGTGGGACCGATGCGCGCCGCGCGCACCTTCACCGAGGGGCTGCGCGCGGACGGGGTCCTGTCCGACGTTGGGCGGGTCCGGGCCGAGCTGTTCGGCTCCCTCGGCGCGACGGGGCACGGCCACGGTTCGGTCAAGGCCGTCGTCCTCGGACTGGAGGGCGAGGCCCCCGAGACCACGGACCCCCGGCGTGCCAACCCTCGGCTCGAGGAGGTACGAGCCGCCGGCCGGCTGCGCCTGGCGGGCACGCACGAGGTCCCGTGCGACCTCGACTCCGACATCGTCCTGCACAGACGCGCCAACCTTCCATTCCACGCGAACGGCATGCGCTTCACGGCATACGCCTCGACCGAGCCGACCGATGGGGAGGAGCCGCTGCGGCAACGCGACTACTACTCGGTCGGTGGAGGCTTCGTGCTCGGTGAGGACGAGATGGGCGACGACGTCATCGACCGCGACCACACCGCGGTCCGCTACCCGTTCACCACCGGTGAGGAGCTGCTCGCCCGCTGCGCGGAGTCGGGCCTGCCGATCAGCGGGGTCATGCTCGCCAACGAGCAGTCCTGGCGCTCCGAGGACGAGGTGCGCTCCGGGCTGCTCCACCTGTGGCAGGTCATGCAGGAGTGCGTCGACAACGGCTGCCGGGCCGAGGGTGTGCTGCCCGGCGGGCTCAAGGTGCAGCGTCGAGCCCCAGGACTCGCGCGCCAGCTGCACGGGGAGCACGAGGATGACCCGCTCGCAGCCATGGACTGGGTGACGCTGTACGCCCTGGCGGTCAACGAGGAGAACGCCTCCGGTGGCCGGATCGTCACCGCCCCGACGAACGGTGCGGCGGGCATCATCCCCGCCGTGCTGCACTACTACACGCGCTTCGTGCCCGGGGCCGACGACGACGGCGTCGTGCGCTTCCTCCTCACGGCGGCCGCGATCGGCAGCCTCTACAAGGAGAACGCGTCGATCTCGGGTGCGGAGGTGGGCTGCCAGGGCGAGGTGGGCTCGGCCTGCTCCATGGCCGCCGGGGCGCTCGCGGAGGTGCTCGGGGGCACGCCCGACCAGGTGGAGAACGCTGCGGAGATCGGGATGGAGCACAACCTCGGCCTCACCTGCGACCCCGTCGGCGGTCTCGTGCAGATTCCCTGCATCGAGCGGAACGCGGTCGCGTCGGTGAAGGCGATCACCGCCGCCCGGCTGTCGCTGCGCGGCGACGGGAACCAGGTCGTCTCCCTCGACAAGGTCATCAAGACCATGCGTGACACCGGCCGCGACATGAAGGTGAAGTACAAGGAGACGGCCCGCGGCGGGCTGGCGGTCAACGTCATCGAGTGCTGAGACCCGCCGCGCGGGTCCGTTCGGTGGTCCGGCGCGGCGAGGGGCAATCCGCGGCACCCCGGGTTCGACGCGAGTGACGGCCGGTCACGATGGCCCCGCAGGACGAGTCCGGCGACCTAGCGTTGTCGCCATGTCTGTCGACGAGGCCCACACCAGACCGCCCGGCACCTCCGACGCGACCGTCGAGGCGGTCGGCAAGCTGTCCGAGGCCTTCGAGGTCATCGAGGACGCGCGGGGGCAGCTGTTCAACTTCCACCGAAAGATCGGCATGGCCGACCTCGCCCTCGGCGAGGCGGTCTCCCTCCTGCGCGAGGCGGGACACCACGAGATCGCCGACCGGCTCGACGAGGAGGTCCTCGGCCGCAACATCCTCGCCGGGCGGTGGACCTTCCAGATCCTCGAGGAGTTCGAGGACGGCTACTACGCCGCCTTCAAGGAGCACGACCGACGCGTGCGCGAGGAGCTCATGGGCGGAAAGCGACACGTCTTCGAGGCAGAGATGAAGCAGGACCGACGCACGCCCGGGCAGGCCGGCCACGCCGCCACGCCGAACGAACCGGCCGCTGGCTGACGCCGGACCTCAGCCGTCGAGGGCCGCCCGGACGCGGTCGAGAACGGCCTGCTCCCGCTCGCTCACCTGCTGGGCCCCGAAGCCCAGGAAGCCGCCCTCCTTCGCGGCGTCCGCCGCTGCCTGCGCCGCTGCCACGAGCCAGCGACCGAAGGCCGCCGCCTCGTCCGGTGTCGACTTGGCCGCCACGATTCCCTTGACCTCCGTGAGCTCCGCCAGCACGGCCTCACCGGGGCTCGAGCCGGTGGGCCGGAACCCGCTGAGAGGGTTCTGCCGCTGCTGGGCCATCCCCTGGATCTCCAGCGCCACCTCGCTGAGCAGCTGCTCGCGGCTGGGCGGGTTCGTCGCGTTCTTCAGCGAGGCCATGGACTCCTTGGCCGTCTCGATGGGCCCGCCGGGGTCGGCGAGCGAGATGGCGAGCCCGGCCACCAGCGGCGCGCGCACGACTCGGGTCCACTCGTCCTCGGTGAAGTCGCTCTTGGTCGTCACGGCAGGTCCTTCCTCGTCGGAGCCACCTGAGGTCGGTCGGTGGTGGGCCGATGCTATGGCCCAGCCGGGGGTCGCAGACGCCCGAGCGACACGGCCGCTGTCAGGCGGGGGCCACGTGCTCGAACCGGCCCCCGCGGAACGCGTCGACGAAGAGGCGGTGGTCTTCACGGGCGCGCAGGGAGTACTCGTGCGCGAAGCGGGTGAGAGTGGTCACGAGGCCGTCGACGTCACCTCCGATGAACGCGGACCGGTCGTCGTGGGCGGGCACCATGGGCTCACGATTCCACAGCCCTGCCCGAGACGACCGACGGCTGGCACGCCTCGCGGCCGAGATGACGTATCACCCGTGAGGTCGACGCCTCCTCCCGGTATGCACATGATCACGCCCGGGATCGCCGCCTCCCTCACCCCCCAGACCCTCCGTGCCCGCCCACAGCGCGATCCGGAGGCTCCTCGTCGCCGGCCCGTGGCGCACCTGCGCCTGTGGCACCCGCCGCACCTGCCTCGGCTGTCCTCCCGCCACGCCTGACGTCGGGGCGGCGGCCCTCGACCGGGTCTCAGCTGAAGACGACCGTCCGGTCGCCGTTGAGCAGCACCCGGGACTCGCAGTGCCACCGCACCGCGCGGGCGAGCACCCGCGACTCGACCTCCTCGCCGGCCCGCACGAGGTCGTCCGGCGCCATCCGGTGGTCCACCCGCACGACGTCCTGCTCGATGATCGGCCCCTCGTCGAGGTCCGCGGTGACGTAGTGCGCGGTCGCCCCGACGAGCTTCACCCCTCGGGCGAACGCCTGGTGGTACGGCTTGGCGCCCTTGAACGACGGCAGGAACGAGTGGTGGATGTTGACCACCCGTCCGGACAGGTCCCGGGACAGGTCGTCGGAGAGCACCTGCATGTACCGCGCGAGCACCACGAGCTCGACGCCGTGCGCCGTGACGATCTCCCTCAGCCGCGCTTCGGCCTCCGGCTTCGTCTCGGGCGTCACGGGCACGTGGTGGAAGGGAATGCCGTACGACTGCACGAGCGCCTCCAGGTCGCGGTGGTTCGACACGACCCCGGGGACCTCCATGTTCACCCCTCCTGACCTCCAGCGGAACAGGAGGTCGTTGAGGCAGTGCCCGAACCTGCTCACCATGAGCAGGGCCCGGTAGGGGGACGCCGCATCCCGGATGGACCACTCCATGCCGTATGCCGCCGCAACGGGTTCGAAGAGCTCACACCACCTGTCGGTGCCTGGACCCCCCACCTCGACGGAGAACCGGATGCGCATGAAGAACTGGTCGGTGCGGACGTCGTCGAACTGCTGGCTCTCCTCGATGTTGGCGCCGTGCTCGAAGAGCAGCGCGGTCACCGTGGCGACGATCCCCCGCTGGTCGGGGCAGGAGAGGATGAGGACGTTCTCCGTGGGAGCGGTGGCGTCGGGCACCCGGCCACGGTACGTGCAGCGGGCTCAGGGGCGGACCAGGGCGGTCCCCGTCGCCTGCTCCACGATCGCCTCGAAGACCGCTGGAGCCGTCGTGTGCTCGCCGATCCGGTTGCGCTTGCCGTTCCCGTGGTAGTCGCTGGACCCGGTGACCAGCAGTCCCATCGCGGCAGCGAGCTCCGTCAGGTGGAGGACGGCATCCCCGTCGTGATCGCGGTGGTGCACCTCCAGTCCGGCCAGCCCGGCGTGCACCATCTCCTCGACGAGGGCGTCGGAGACCACCCGGCCCCGTGTCCCCGACCAGGGGTGCGCGACCACGGGCACCCCCCCGGCGGCTCGCACGACCTCGACGGCGCGCACCGGGTCCGGGGCGTAGTGGGTCACGTAGTAGGGACTGTCGTTGCCGAGCCAGCGGGCGAAGGCCTCGTCGCGGTGCGCGACGACGCCCTCGGCCACCAATGCGTCGGCGATGTGTGGCCGCCCAGCGGTGGCACCCTCCTCGACCTGCGCACGCACGGCATCCAGCGTGACGGGGATGCCGTCGTCCGCCATCCGCTGCACCATGCGCTCGAGTCGGGTGTCCCGGCTGGTGCGCGCCCGAGCGAGCTCGGATGTGAGGTCGGGATGGGTCGGGTCCGGGAGGTACGCGAGCAGGTGGATGCTCTGCCGACCCCTGCTGCAGGACACCTCGATGCCGGGCACCAGCGTCACGCCGTACTCCGATGCTGCGGTGGCCGCTTCGGCCCAGCCGAAGGTGGTGTCGTGGTCCGTCAGCCCGAGCGTGTCGACCCCTGCCTGGGCGGCCCGCTCGACGACGACGGCGGGGGCCTCGGTGCCGTCGCTCGCGGTGGAGTGCGTGTGCAGGTCGATCGGCACCGGGCCAGCGTAGTGCCGCGACTGCCCGGTCCCCTGCCCGGAACCCTCCGTCGCGGCCCGGATCAGGTGGTCGATGCCGCGCCGGGCCAGTTCTCGTCCGGGACAGGGGTTGGACGGCCCGGCTCCGCACCGCCGCGTGCCTGCAGGTAGCTCTCCTTGGGAACCATGACCTTGCGGCGGAAGATGCACACGACGGTGCCGTCCTGGGTGTAGCCGATCGTCTCGACGTGGACGACGCCACGGTCGTCCTTGCTCGTGCTCTCCCACTTGTCGAGCACGGTCGTCTCGCCGTACAGGGTGTCGCCGTGGAAGGTCGGCGCGACGTGTCGAAGGCTCTCGACCTCGAGGTTGGCGATCGCCTTGCCGGACACGTCGGGGACGCTCATGCCGAGCAGGAGGGAGTAGACGTAGTTGCCGACGACGACGTTCTTCCCGAACTGGGTGCTCTCGCCGGCGTAGTGGGCGTCGAGGTGCAGGGGGTGGTGGTTCATCGTCAGAAGGCAGAACAGGTGGTCGTCGTACTCCGTGACGGTCTTGCCGGGCCAGTGCCTGTACGTCGCCCCGACCTCGAACTCCTCGTAGCTGCGCCCGAACTGCACGTCGTCTCCTCGTCGTCGGACCTGCGGTGCCCGGCGTCGACGGCGCGGGCGGTGAGGTGGCCATCCTCCCGTGGCCACCCGGCATCCGGCAGTCGTATGCCGCGTGCCCTTCCTCACGCCTCCACGTGGCCCACAGGAGTGCCGCTCTCAGACCTGCTCAGCGCCGGGCAGTGATCCTGCCTCAGGACGCGGCAACATCCCCGCCCGAATGCAGTTCCTGCGCCAGCCCCCGACGGATCTGCGCGGTCCACCGCCGTGGCTGATCCAGGTCCGGCCAGGTGACCCGCACGACGGTGTAGCCCAGCGCACGGAGTGCGTCCTCGCGCCGCTTCTCCGCCACGAGCGCAGACCGCCCGAGGGCTCCCTCGTACTTCACGACTCCGTCGAACTCGACGACGACGCTCTTGCCGACGAGCAGGTCGACACGTGCGACGACCTGTCCGGTGCCGTCGCGGATCACCACCTGGCTGCGGACGGCGATGCCGAGGTCGTGCAGCAGGAGGCGCGTCCGCGTCTCGCCCACCGACTCGCAGGCCGGGTCGGCCAGGGCCACCAGCTGCTCGCACCGCGAGCGGTCACGAGGTCCGCTCACGAGCCTGTCGGCGTCGGTCGTGACGGCGGTGCGGTCGCACCGGCCGTTGTGGAGCGCGTGGTCGAAGGCCACCAGTCCGGCGGCCAACCCGCTGCGCGTCGTGACCTGGACGATGGCCGTGCTCACCGGCACGCAGCGATACCCATCGGCGACGACGGGGTCGATGCCCGAGATCGGATGCCGCCGTACCCCACCGGACGTGCGCACCCGGGCCACGTCCGTCACGAGGTCCACAACACGGGGCGGCGGGCCGAGGAGGGGCAGGCCGTGCATCGCCAGCGCCGATTGGTGGCTCGCCGCCGCCAGGTCGACGCGGCCGGCGAGGACTGCTCGGGTACGCAGGGCCAGGCGACCTGCGTCGTCGGCCGCCTCCCACAGCTCGCCGAGGACGTAGGCGTTGCGACGGACTCGCACCAGACGACCCGAGCGGCGCAGCGCGACGAGGCCGTGCTCGTCGACGTCCACGGAGGTGGCCTGGGCCGTTGTCAGGACTCCACCGCGAGCACGGGCCAGGGCAGTCAGCCGGTCCATGGCGACAGGGTGGCAAAGGCGGCCGCCACCGGCCCCGCTCCGTCCACAGCCCAGGGTGCAGGGCAGCCATCCTGCGCACCGCCCTTGCAGTTGCTCTGCGAGGACGCAGGTTCTCCGCCCGGCGGCCTGGCTGCCACTGGCACGGACCCACCTCCGCCGCACACTCCGGGCGGGCCGCCGGGCGAGGGCACCGGCATACGCTCGGAGCATGGCGGACTTCATCGGTGCGGTCGACCAGGGAACGACGAGCTCGCGGTTCATCGTGTTCGACCACGAGGGCCTCCCCGTGGCGAGCCACCAGCTCGAGCACGACCAGGTTCTGCCCCGGGCCGGCTGGGTCGAGCACAACCCGCTCGAGATCTGGGACCGGGTCCGCACCGTGATGGGCAGCGCGCTGACGACGGCCGGGCTCGCCATGTCGGACCTCGCCGCCATCGGCGTGACGAACCAGCGGGAGACGGCGGTCGTGTGGGACCGGCGCACCGGACGTCCGTTCCACAACGCCATCGTCTGGCAGGACACCCGAACGGACTCGATCGCCAAGGCCCTCGACGCCGACGGGAGGGGTGACGTCATCCGGCACAAGGCCGGACTGCCTCCGGCGACGTACTTCTCCGCCGGCAAGGTCCAGTGGATGCTCGAGAACGTCTCGGGACTGAGGGAGGCAGCCGAGGGGGGCGACGCCCTGTTCGGCACCCCGGACACGTGGGTCGTCTGGAACCTCACGGGCGGCCCGGACGGAGGCGTGCACGCGACCGACGTCACCAACGCCAGCCGCACGATGCTCATGGACCTCACCACCCTGGACTGGGATGACGACCTCCTGGGCTTCTTCGGCATTCCGCGTCAGATGCTGCCGACCATCAGCCCGAGCAGCCATGGGTCGGCGTACGGGGAGACGACGGGTGCGCGGGGCTCCTCGACGGTGCCCATCACCGGCGTCCTGGGGGACCAGCAGGCCGCGACGGTGGGCCAGGTCTGCTTCGAGGTGGGCGAGGCCAAGAACACCTACGGCACCGGGAACTTCCTGCTGCTCAACACCGGTGAAGAGCTCGTCCGCAGCCGCAACGGCCTCCTCACGACCGTCGCCTACCAGCTGGGCGACGCCAGGCCCGTCTACGCGCTGGAGGGGTCGATCGCCGTCACGGGCAGTGCCGTCCAGTGGTTGCGTGACCAGCTCGGCATCATCTCCGGTGCCTCGGAGGTCGAGGTGCTCGCCGCCTCGGTCGAGGACACGGGCGGCGTCTACTTCGTGCCGGCCTTCAGCGGGCTCTTCGCCCCCTACTGGCGCAGCGACGCCCGCGGAGCCGTCGTGGGCCTCTCCCGGTTCAACACCAACGCCCACCTGGCCCGAGCCACGCTGGAGGCGATCTGCTACCAGTCCCGTGACGTCGTCGACGCGATGGCGGCCGACTCGGGCGTCGCCCTCACCTGCCTCAAGGTCGACGGCGGCATCACCGCGAACCGGCTCTGCATGCAGCTGCAGGCGGACATCCTCGGCGTCCCGGTCTCGAAGCCGGTCGTCGCCGAGACCACCGCGCTGGGTGCGGCGTATGCGGCAGGCCTCGCCACCGGCTTCTGGTCCGGCACCGACGAGCTGCGCTCGAAGTGGAGCGAGGTCGAGCGGTGGGAGCCGCGGTGGAGCGACGCCCAGCGCCGTGACGGGTACGCCGGGTGGCAGAAGGCGGTGCAGCGCACCCTGGACTGGGTGGACGTCGAGTAGGGATGCCGCTCAGGCGAGCTCCTCGCGCAGCGCCTCGTGGCACAGCTGCGCGACCCCCGACACGGTCCGCCGGCCGTAGGTGAAGCCGCGAGAGCTGCTCGCGAGCACACTGAGGACGTACTCCCGGTCGTTGCCCTGGACCCATCCGGAGGAGTTCACCCGGTAGCCGTCGGGCAGCGGCCCCCAGCCGTTCTTCGCCGCCACGTGCACCGTGCTCGACTCCGGGGCGAAGACACCCCAGCGTTGCGCCGGCACGACGTCCGCCATGAGGAAGCGCGCGACCGTGCGGCGGGCGCCGTCGAGCACCCGGTCGGAGGACAGAACCGCGTCGACCATGAGGTTCAGGTCCCGGGGAACGGTGCGCCAGTGGCCCCACCACCCGCTCCCGATCTCCGTGCGCTGCATCCCCACCAGGGTCGCGACCCGGGTGACCTCGTCACGCCCGACCTGGGCGAGGAGGGACTCGGTCGCCGCGTTGTCGCTGCGGGTGATCATCCGCTCCGCGAGGCGCCGCTGCTGCGCCCCGAGTTCGGCGCCGTCCTCCTGAAGCTGCCGCAGGAGCGTCGTGAGGATGAGCACCTTGATCGTGCTGTAGCAGTAACCCTCCTTCGCCTCGTACTCGAAGGACTGCCCGCGGCGCAGGTCGACGAGCTCCAGGCCCAGGCGGCCGCGACGGGTCGCGAGGTAGCGCTCGATCCGCTCGGTGAGCCGTGGGGCCTCGACCAAGGATGCCGTGCTGGCTGTGACACTGGCGCTCCGCGTCGGTGTCGGCGTGGGTGTCGCGGCGGTGGCAGCGGGCGTGGCGGGCGCCGACGGCGAGGCGGGTGAGGTGGAGGCCGCAGTGCCCGGGGAGGGCGTCCGCGCGCCGGGGGACATGGAGTCGCATCCCCCGAGAGCCGCGAGACCGGCTGCCGCCCCTCCGCCGACGAGCAGGCGCCGGCGTCCGATCACGGGGGGCATCACCGGCTCACTGTACGAGCCGGCGGCGTCCGCCCCAATTCGCGGTTATCGCTGGAACGTCACCGGCGGCCCGTGGTGGTCGCACGTCGCGATGGCCTCGCCGTCGACCTCGATGAACGGCATCCCCGGATCAGCGTCTCCCGGCGCCGCGTCCCAGCGGTGCTCCATGGCGATGTGGGTGAGCGGCATCCGGCCACGGGCCTCCTCCACCGCGGCGTTCATGGCGCCGGTCTCCTCCACGGGCCAGTAGAGCCGGGTCACCGAGTGCCAGACGACCGTGAGGACGTCCTCGCCCACCGGCTCGGCCAGTCGCTCGGCCACCCACGCGGACGCCCTGGCCCGGTCGACGACGACGGGATGCTCACGAGCGACCTGCAGCGCGGCCGCCAGGCGCGCGTGCCGGTCGAGCTGCCAGGGCCAGACGAACGACGTGAGGTACGCCGCGCCGACCTCGGTGGCGGCGTCGACGGGGGCGACGTCGCAGCCTCGGCGGTCGACGACATCGAAGGCCTCCGGCGAGAATCCTTCTGCCTCGCACCGCTTCACGACGAGGGGCGAGTCCTGCGGTCCCGCTGCCCATCCCTGCCCGACGAACCTGTAGCGGTCGACGAGCAGGCCGAGGCCACCCGACGCCCCCGGCTCCAGCAGCCGCACCCGGCGGAGACCGGTCCGGTTGAGCGCTCGGGCCAGCCCGACGAGAAGGGCCACGCTGCGGGCGGGCTCGTTGGTCTGGGGAGCCTCGCTGAGGGACTTGCGCAGCTCGTCGACGTGGGCCGCGAGCACCGGACGGACCGGTGCCCAGGCCTCGTGGTGGTCGAGGTCGCCGCCGAGGGCCGGGTAGAAGCCCTCGAGCTGAGGGGCGTCACCGCGCAGCACGATGCGGTAGAGACCGGCGAGGAGGCGCAGCTGGGGGAACTGCCGCGCATCGGCGTCATCCCATCCCTCGAACAGCTCACGGGTGACGCCGCCCACCTCCCAGTCGTCCGCCATCTCCGCGAGCAGCGCACCGTACAGATGGTCGGTGTGGCCGAAGTGGTTCCGGAAACGGTCGGCCAGCGTCACCCCCTCGAAGGCTCCCATCGCGGCGAGCCTACTTCGCGGGCCTCGTCGGCCTCGTCGTCGGTGTCACGCCCTTGCCGGGCTTCGTGCGCTGGGGCTTCGGCTCGGCCGTGGGAACCGGCTCGGGCTCGGGTGCCGAGGTGACTCCCGTCCCCGACGTCGTGGCCGAGCTCGGGTCGTCGACCACGGCGGAGGACGGGCTCGGGACCGCACTGACGACCGGGGTGGTGGTGCTGGGGCTCGGGGTGGGAGCGGTGGTGAGGGGCGCCGACACATTCCCACCCGGCGTGGACGTGCCGCTCCGGTCCGGGGAGGGGCGGCTGAGGGGGTCCTCGCCGACCGCCCAGGCAAGCCCGGCGGAGCCGACGACCGCTGCCGCGCCGAGGACCACAACGGGTCCGTGGCGCCGGGGAGCACTGTGCCGACCCATCAGGACAGTCTTTCACAGTGAGGCCCGCTCGATCCCCGTGGCAGCATGGGCGGGTGAGCGAGCAGAGCGAGCACAGCGAGGAGTCAGACAACCGCGGCCGGGCCACGACCGACGAGTTCCGTGCCTTCGTCCGGGAGGGGTGGGCCCCGCGGCGACCTGCCGTGACCAGCCCCTCCCCGGCATCCGGCCCGGCTGCGGCGCGGCGTGCGGTGCTCAGCGCGGCATACCCAGGACAGCGCCTCATCGTGCCGGCCGGCGGCCTGAAGGTGCGGAGCAACGACACCGACTACGTCTTCCGACCGCACACCGCCTTCGCCTGGCTCACCGGCCTCGGCGCCGACCGGGAGCCGGATGCCGTGCTCGTTCTGGAGCCCGTCGCCGGCCGTGACGGGGAGGGCGGCGGCCACGAGGCCATGCTGTACTTCCGCCCCCTCGGCGACCGGGACAGCGACGAGTTCTTCGCCGACGCCCGGTACGGCGAGTTCTGGGTGGGTGCCCGTCCGACGATCGAGGACGTCGAGCTGGAGCTCGGCCTCACCGCCCGGCACATCGACGAGTTCGAGGCAGCGGCGGCCAAGGATGCGGGGGAGGTCACCGTACGCCTGGTGCGTGACGCCGACCGCGACCTCACCGCCCGCCTCGACGCCGCCCGCGTCGAGAACGGCGCCTCCGCGGAAGGCCTGGAGGAGACCGACGACGCCCTCGCCCATGACCTCTCGCACCTGCGCATGTGCAAGGACGACCACGAGGTCGAGCAGATGCGGGCGGCCGTCGCCGCCACGCGGCACGGTTTCGAGGCGATGATCGCCGAGCTCCCGCGCGCCGTCGAGAAGGGCCGTGGCGAGCGCTGGCTCGAGGGAACCTTCGCCCTCCACGGGCGGCACCGCGGAAACGGGGTCGGCTACGACTCGATCTGCGCGGCCGGTGACCACGCCAACACCCTGCACTGGGTCAAGAACACGGGCGAGGTCCGAGAGGGGGACCTGGTCCTCATCGACGCCGGCGTCGAGGTCGACTCCCTGTACACCGCCGACATCACCCGCACGCTGCCGGTCTCCGGGACCTTCTCCGACGCCCAGCGCGAGGTGTACGAGGCGGTCTTCGCCGCACAGGAGGCGGGGATCGCAGCGGTGAAGCCCGGGAACAAGTTCTCGGACGTCCACGCCGCCGCGATCCGGGTCATCGCCGAGCACCTCGACGCCTGGGGGCTCCTGCCCGACGGGGTCACGGTCGAGGACACCCTCGACAAGGAGCACGGCCAGTACCACCGGCGCTGGATGGTCCACGGCACGTCGCACCACCTGGGCCTCGACGTGCACGACTGCGCGCGGGCCACCCGCGAGGAGTACATGGACGCCGAGCTCAGGCCCGGCATGGTCCTGACCGTCGAGCCGGGCCTCTACTTCAAGGCCGACGACCTGCTCGCACCCGAGCGCTTCCGAGGGATCGGCGTCCGCATCGAGGACGACGTCCTCGTGACCGAGGACGGCGTGGAGAACCTCTCGGCGGGGATGCCGCGCCGCGCCGACGAGGTGGAGGCCTGGATCGCCCGCGTCCAGAACGGCTGACGGGGCCGCGCGGCTCAGCCCCGGCGGATGACGTCGAGCAGGAGCGCGTGCTCGAGACCCACGGTTGTGCCCCCGCCTCCGAGGATCCACTGGAGCAGCTGCCGCGGCTGCGGGAAGTCGCTCGGCAGCGCGGTGTTGTAGGCGTCATGCGCCTCGAGCGAGTGCACGGCCGCCTCGAAGTGCTCGCCCGAGACGTCGACGAAGTGGGTCGGACGCTCCCCACCGGCGACGGCGAGGGCAGTGACGCCACCCCAGGGCTCGAGGCCTTCGTCGGTGAGGTCTGTGTGGAGCCAGCGGTTCCCGGCATCCGCGACGGCATCCAGGGTCGCGAGCCCCACGGCGCGATGGTCGGCCTGGTTGACCATGCCGTTGGCGAACCGCTCGCTCCAGACTCCGGTGACGACGAGCTCGGGGCGGGTTCGGCGGATCGCCCGCGTGATGTCACGCCGAAGCGCCACCCCGTACTCGATGGAGCCGTCCCGGTGGTCACCGAACTCCACGACGTCGACGCCGACGCGGCGGGCGCTCTCGCGCTCCTCCGCCTCGCGGACCGGGCCTGCCTCGTCCGGGTGCATCGTGTCGATGCCCGCCTCCCCCCGGGTGAGGAGGAAGTACGTGACCGTCGCGCCCTCCGCCACCCAACGGTGCACGGCCGCTGCGATGCCGTACTCGATGTCGTCCGGATGCGCGGCGACGCAGAGCACGGATGAGTGGTGCTCGTCGAAGGGCTCGAGGGAGGGGGACTCGGGAGATGCGGCTGGCTGGCTCATGGGCCGAGGGTATGCCCGGGCGGCAGCTCCAGAGAGCAGAACCGGTGCGACGGCACGGCGTCGATCGCGTCGCTGACTCGCCGATGTCACTGACGTCGCTGACTCCGGGGCCTCGGGGCTCAGGGCTGGGACGGCGGCTGCTGCCCCGGGTGCGGGAACTGCGAGGGCTGCTGCGCCGGGTACTGCACCGGCTGCTGCGTCGACTGCTGGCCCGGCACGGCGGGCTGCCCTACGGCGCGGGCCTGCTCGGCCTCTCGGGCGCGGCGCACCTCCTCCTGGGCGGCGCGCATCGGGTCCATCTCCGCGAGCAGCTCACGGCCCCGGGCGATGTGCTTGTGCTCGCACAGAACCTCGTACTTCGCCGCGACGACCTGGCTCACGGACGTGAAGTCGCGCTCGCCGCTGGTGAGGCGGTAGCCGACCATCGCCCAGATCGCACCGAAGATGGCGCCGAACGCAACGGTGCCGAGGACGCTGAGGATGTTGAAGCCGCTCGGGTCGAAGAGGGCGAAGATCGTGCCGACGAACAGGCCGAGCCACATGCCGGACAGCGCACCGGCCCCGATGACCCGACTTCTCGTGAGGCGCCCCGTCACGCGCTCCAGCTGCTTGAGGTCGGTTCCGACGATGAGGACGTCCTGCACCGGGAACTCGTGGTCGGAGAGGTAGTCCACCGCCCGCTGCGCGTCCTCGTAGGAGTCGTGCACCCCGAGGGACATCGGGTACTCGAGGGACAGGGCGGCTCGGAGGCCGGGGCGCATGGGCTGCGTGCTCATGCCGGCCATTATCCCCCGGGCGTGGCGGCGGCGGCCGGGAGGCACCCCTGGGGCATCCGGGGGGCGCGCCCGGGGTGTTGGGACGCCGATGCCCGCCCGCCGGATCAGCGAGCGGGGTAGTCCTCCAACAGCCGTCGGCCGATGATCAGCTTCTGGATCTCGGCCGTGCCCTCCCCGATGAGGAGCATGGGCGCCTCACGGTAGAGCCGTTCGATCTCGTACTCCGTGGAGTACCCGTAGCCGCCGTGGATCCGGAAGCTCTGCTCCACGACGTCCGCGCAGTTCTCCGAGGCGAGGTACTTCGCCATGCCGGCCTCGAGGTCGTTGCGCTCGCCGGCGTCCTTCAGCCGGGCGGCCTTGACCATCATCTGGTGGCTGGCCTCGATCTTCGTGGCCATGTCGGCCAGGCGGAAGAGGATCCCCTGGTGCTCCGCGATCTTCTTGCCGAACGTCTCGCGCTGCTGCGCGTAGGCGATCCCGAGCTCGAACGCCCGGCGGCTCAGGCCACACGCCCGGGCTGCGACGTTGACCCGGCCCACCTCGACCCCGTCCATCATCTGGTAGAAGCCCTTGCCCGGCACACCCCCGAGGATCTGGGCGTCTCGCGTGCGGTGACCCTCGAAGATCAGCTCGGTGGTGTCGACGCCCTTGTAGCCCATCTTGTCGATCTTCCCCGGAACGGTGACGCCCTGAGCCGTCTCCCCGAACCCCGACTCCTTGTCGAGGAGGAAGGCGGTCATGTTCTTGTACGGGCTGTCACTCTCGCCGAGGTCGGTGCGGACGAGCACCGCGACGAGGTTGGCCGAGCCCCCGTTGGTGAGCCACATCTTCTGTCCCGTGACGATCCACTCGTCGCCGTCGCGCACCGCCTTGGTGCGGATGGCGGCGACGTCCGAGCCGAGTCCCGGCTCGCTCATCGAGAACGCGCCCCTCACCTCGCCGGTCGCCATCCGGGGAAGGTAGTGCTGCTTCTGCTCGTCGGTGCCGTGCTGGAGGATCAGGTAGGCGACGATGAAGTGCGTGTTGATGATGCCGCTCACGCTCATCCACCCACGGGCGATCTCCTCGACGACGAGCGCGTAGGTGAGCAGCGACTCGCCGAGGCCGCCGTACTCCTCCGGGATCATCAGCCCGAAGATCCCCATCTCCTTCATGCCCTCGACGATCTGCGTCGGGTACTCGTCCTTGTGCTCCAGCTCGGTGGCGACCGGGAGGATCTGCTCGTCGACGAACGTGCGCACGAGCGTGAGGAGCTCGTGCTGGTCCTCGGTGAGGCCGTCCGTGGTCTGGAGTCGGGACACGCGCGATCGCCGCCTTCGGTGGGGGTGAGGACCCTCCGAGTATGCCGTCGGGCCTGCGGCTCCTGAGCGGTTGAGCCGTGTGAGGCCCCCCACGGCGGGCAGGAGGCCATTCGGCCGCCGGCCCGCGGATGTCGGCGTGCTCGGACGAAAGCCGATGAGGACGAAAGCCGATGAGGACGAGAGCCGATAAACCGGTGGCGGAGGAAGCCGGGGGTGCGGCACGCTGGGGCGAGCGCACGGCATCCGCCGTGGCCGCATCCGATCGAGTGGAGGAGGGCCGTGATGTCGACGACCGTCCGGGGCTGCAGCCTGCCCACCACCCCCTTCCTCGATCTGGAGTACAGCAGTGGCACACATGCCGTTCCACCTTCCGGAGAAGCAGGCCGTCTTCTCCGTCGACACCTCCCCTGACGCACCGCCCGAGGGTGACCGCTGGTCCTCCTGGGACGGCGCGACCCACGGGCCCAAGCCCCGACCCGACTGGGTCATCACCGACCTCGGCGCGGTCGAGGCCGACCTCGGCGTCCTCAAGACCGGCAAGGAGGCCGACGTCCACGTCCTGCGCCGGTGGGTCCCGGACACCGACCGGGTGAGCACGATGGCCGCCAAGCGCTACCGCAACGGCGACCACCGGCTCTTCCACCGCGATGCCGGCTACCTCGAAGGTCGCCGCGTCCGCAAGAGCCGCGAGATGCGGGCGATGGCCCGGCGGACGGACTTCGGGAAACAGGTGATCGCCGGCCAGTGGGCCGCCGCCGAGTTCGACGCGCTCGGCCGGCTCTGGGAGCTGGACCTCCCCGTGCCCTACCCCGTGCAGCTCGACGAGGCCGAGATGCTCATGGAGTTCGTCGGTCACGGCGAGGCCGCGGCACCCCGCCTCGTCTCGACCCGGCCGGATCCGGACCTGCTCGAGGACCTCTTCGAGCAGCTCCGCTCGGCCATGCTCACGCTCGCCGGGCACGGGTGGGCACACGGCGACCTCTCGCCCTACAACGTGCTGCTCCACGACGAGCAGCTCGTCCTCATCGACTGGCCGCAGATCGTCGACGTCATCGGCAACCCGCAGGGCTTCGACTTCCTCGAGCGCGACGCGACGACCATGGCGACGTGGTTCCGTCGCAAGGGTCTGGACGTCGACCCCGGGGCGTTCTTCGGCGACCTCGTCGCCGAGGCCACGAGCCGGTTCTGACCCGGCACGGACGGTGGCGGGGGTGCCGATCCGGCACCCCCGCCCTCGTGTCAGCCCGTCGGCTCAGCCGGCGTCGTCGTGGTCGTGGTCGTGGTCGGGGGAGAGGCCCCCGCCGCCGGGCAGGTTGACGGTACGCTCCGGTCCGGCCGGTGCGGGGAGGAAGTAGTCCTCCGGGAGCGGCTTGCCGACCACGCCGTTCACCGACTCCGTCGAGAAGGCGTACGTCAGCACCGCCGTGGCGATCGCGTCACTGTTGACGTCCAGCGCGTGGAGGTCGAGGTTGTCGATGTCGTCACAGGCGATGTGGTAGCACGGGTCGTACTGCGCACCCGCGGTGCCACCCCAGATCGCTGCCTGCTGGACGGTCTTCGGCACCTCTGCGCCGGTGAAGAGACCACCCGCCGGGATGCCGTTCTGGATGAACGCCTGGTAGTCGCTGCGACCGCTGAACTGGGCGTCGTCGTAGGGGATGCCCATCTTCGTGTAGTAGCTCTCGAACAGGTCCTCGATCTGGATCGAGCCCTGCGGGATCGGGACCCCTGTGGGGGCCTTCCAGCCGGACTCGTCACCGTCGTACACCATGAAGATGTAGTTCGGCGAGGCCACCATGTCGAAGTTGAGGTAGAGGGCGATCCGGTCCTTCTCGGTACCGCTGAGCTCCGTGACGTAGGCACGTGAGCCGAGCAGCCCACTCTCCTCGGCGCCCCACCATGCGAAGCGCAGGGTGTTCTCCGGCGTGACCTTGGAGATCTGCTGGGCGATCTCCAGCAGGGCGGAGGAGCCGCTGCCGTTGTCGTTGATGCCGGGACCGGCCTGGACCGAGTCGAGGTGCGCGCCGGCCATGACGACGTTGGACGTGTTCCGGCCTGGCAGCTCGGCGATGACGTTGAGCTGCGGGCGACTCTCCGGCGCGTCGACGACGATCCGCGCGGTGGAGCCGGGCTGGGCGAGTGCCACTCCGTCGGCGAAGCTCGCGCTGACGACGGGAACCGTCGCGGGCTGGGTGTTGACTCCGAAGAGGGTTCCGGTGAAAGGCCCGGAGCGCAGCGGTGTGTTGCCCTGGTTGAAGAGGATGACGGCCTCGGCGCCGGCCTCCTGGGCGTTGATCGCCTTGACGCCGAACTCACACGTGCCGCGCTGGATGAGCGCGATGTCCGTGGTCCCTGTGAAGTCGAGCCCGGTGAAGTCGCTGTCCTCGCAGCCGCTGGTCACCGGGTCGCGCGGAAGGGCAGTCACGATGTCGACGGGGATGACGTTTCCGACGACCTCGCCGTACCCCGTCCCCGTGAAGACCGCGGTCTCGTAGTCACCGGAGACCGGCGTGAGCTGCTGGAGTTCCGGCGGCGGCACGTACGTGAAGGGGAACTCGTCGAGCGACACCTTCCACCCGGCGGCCGTCAGCGTCTTGACGACGTAGTCGACGCTCTTCGTGTACCCCGTGGTGCCGGCGGCGCGGTTGCCGTCGTTGGCGTCCGCGATGTCCTGGAACGCCTCCTGGTGCTCCATCACGGCGTCGACGCTGACGCACTGGAGCAGCTTCTCGTAGGTGTTGTTCGTGCGGAGGTCGCAGGCCGACGGTGGTGCGGCGGTGGCCGCACCCATCGGGGCCAGCGCGAGGGCGGCGACCGCGGCGGTCGTGATCCCCGCGGCCCTCGCCCCCTTGGAGCGCACTGCAGATCGATACATCTCGTGTCCCTTCTCACCGACCCCCCGGAGGATGTCGGGGGTGGCGTGAGCCTAGGGCGGCTCTGTGACGCCTGCCACTCGAGTGACCTATGGGGTTGAGAAGGCTAGACGGGGCCCTTGCTCGCGTCGCCGCTCCTGCCGCTTCGACCGACTGACCGGCTTCCCCCAGCCCGCTGCCCGCGTCGGCAATACGCTCGGCGTATGCCGTCCTCCTCCCCTGCGCTGGCCACCCCCACCACTCCCGAACCGATGTCCGCCCCACCGGTGCGGTGGGGGGTCCTCGCCCCGGGCGGCATCGCGAACCGGTTCGCGGATGCCGTGCGCGAGGGAACCGCGTCCACCGTCGTGGCGGTCGGCTCCCGATCCGCCGGGCGCGCCGACGAGTTCGCGAAGCGGCACGATGTCGCCCGGGCGCACGGCTCCTACGAGGGTCTCGTGCGGGACCCCGACGTGGAGGCCGTCTACGTCGCGAGCCCGCACAGCGGACACCACGAGCACGCCCTCCTCGCCCTGCGGGCCGGCAAGCCGGTGCTCGTGGAGAAGGCGTTCACGCGGAGCCTGGGCGAGGCCGAGGAGGTCCTCGCCGAGGCGGAGGCCGGGGGCCTGCTGGCGGCGGAGGCGATGTGGAGCCGGTACCTCCCGCACTACGACGTCGTGCGCCGCACCGTGGAGGCCGGCACGCTGGGTGAGGTCGTCCTCGTCGAGGCAGACCACGGCCAGCGCCTGTGGCCGGACGGCCCGGCCCGGCTCTCGCAACCGGAGCTTGCCGGTGGTGCACTGCTCGACCTCGGGGTCTACCCCATCTCCTTCGCCGACCACGTTCTCGGTGGCCTGGCAGAGGTCGCGGCGCGCGGGATGCTCAGCGACCTCCGGGTCGACGTCACCACGCAGATCAGCGCTCGCGGACCCTCCGGGGCGCTCGCCCACCTGTGGTGCACGATGGCGGCCGCCACCTCCTGCCCCGCCCGCGTCGTCGGCACGGCGGCGCGGCTCGAGCTGGAGGGTCGCTTCTACGGCCCGGTCCGCGTACGCCTCATCGGTCCCGACGAGACCCTGCTCGACGAGTACGTGCCGGACGTCACCACGCATGGGTTCCGCTACGAGATAGCGGAGTTCGCGCGTGCTCTCGCGACGGGGCGCCGCGAGACATGGTCCATGCCTTGGGACGCGACACGGCGGGTCATGGCGGCGATGGACGAGGCGAGGCGCCAGGTCGGGGTCGTCTACCCGGGCGAGTGACCGTCGGGCCGCGGCCCGGTGGGACGTCGGCTCGTCACCGCCACCGGTGATCAGGCGAGGTCACCGGACGACCACACGGCTCCCGATCGGCATGAGGTCCCTAGCCCAGATCATGTCGATGGCCGCAGTGCTCAGGCGGGCACAGCCATGGGAGTCCGGCCACGCGGGGATGTGCCCCGACCCGTGCACCGCGATGCCGCGGTGGAAGAACCGAGGCCGCCACAGCTCCCCGAGGGAGTTGGTCACCGGTCCGTCGACCGCCCGGTAGACGGTGAACCTGCCTCTCGGCGTCGTGGCAACGGCGCGGTTACCGGCGGTCGAGGTGTACTCCTGGCCGTTTCCCGTCGACGTGTTGAGGATCGTTCGGACCTCGCCGTCGCGCACGACGAGGAGCAGCTGCCGGCCGAGGTCGATCTCGACCCCGTCTCCCTTGAGTGTCGTCCCGGGACGGATGCGATCGGCGAGAGCACGCGTCGTCTTCGGCCCGACGACCCCGTCACGGCGGATGCCCGCCGCCTTCTGCAGCGCAAGGACGGCCTGCTGCGTGAGCGGACCGAATGAACCGTCCGGCTCCTCGAGCCAGTAGCCGAGCTCGCTCAGGCGGCCCTGGAGCTCGCGTACCCGGGCTCCGGAGTCACCCCGGCTCAGGGTGGGGCGCGGCGCGTTCGTGGCGCTCGGGGTCTTGCCCCCGGTCGGTGCTCTCTTGGCCGTCGGCGCGGGCGTCGGGGTGGCCGTCGGATCGGGTGGACGCGGCGTTGCGGTGGGCGTCGGAGTGCCTGTCGGCGTCGTGGTCGAGCTCGGGGCCGTCGTCGGCGCCCCGGTCGAGCTCACCGAGGGCGCAACGGATGCCGACACGGCGGGGCTCCACGTCGTCCTCGACGAGCTGCTCGGCGACACCGCGGCTCCGGCTCGGCCCCCCTGCCCGGCGGGCGTCCAGGTTCCGACCGCTCCACAGCCGGTGAGCAGCAGCATGGAGGCGGCAGCGACCGCAGCTCCCGACCGCGTCACCGGCATCCGAGAAGTGCCCACACCTGCTCCGTTCGCCCGACGACCCCGATCCTCGGCCAAGACACCCACCTATCCGCCGGGTCCGCCAGTCGACGCGCCGTCCGTGACCGCTTCGTTGTGGTCTCCCGGCCGTGAGGGGGCAGTGCTCAGCGGCGGGAGCGGATCGCCTCGTCGGTCGCGATGACCCGACGGGCCGAGTCCACGTGCAGGCTCTCCACCATCCTGCCGGCGTACGTGACGACGCCGGCCCCGCTCCCCGCCTCCCACGCCTCGACGATGCTGCGGGCCTCCTCGACCTCCTCGGGCGAGGGCGCGAAGACCCGGTTGCACGGCTCGATCTGGGCCGGGTGGATGAGTGTCTTGCCGTCGAAGCCCAGGTCCCGACCCTGCCGGCACTCGTCCTCGAGACCGTCGAGGTCGCGCACGTCGTTCCACACCCCGTCGAGGATCCCGATGCCGGCCGCACGGGCGGCCAGCAGGCTCACCGAGAGCATGGCCAACAACGGCTGCCTCCCCGCCACGTGCCGCGCGCCCAGCTCCTTGACGAGGTCGTTCACCCCCATGACGAGTACCGCGAGCCGCCCGGAGGCCTCCGCGATCCCCCTGACGTCGAGCACGGCCGCGGGCGTCTCGACCATCGCCCACAGCCGGGTGTGCTCCGGGGCGCCATGGTGCTCCATGGCGGCCACGAGGTCGCGCACCTCGTCGGCGGTGCCCACCTTCGGTACGAGGATGGCGGCCGGGCCAGCCGCGCAGGCCGCGGCGACGTCGTCCTCGTGCCACGGGGTCCCGCTCGCGTTGACCCGGATGGTGACCTCGCGCTGCCCGTAGTCACCGGAGCGCGCCGCGGCGCAGACGTTGGCGCGGGCGACCTCCTTGTGGTCCGGGGCGACGGCGTCCTCGAGGTCGAGGATGAGGCCGTCCACCGGAAGGGTCTTGGCCTTCTCGAGGGCACGCTCGTTGTTGCCCGGGAGGTACAGGACCGACCGTCGTGGGCGGTATGCCGTTCCGCTGCTCATGCGCCGGGCCGCGGGTCGGGCGTGGCGGGCCGCACGGCATACAGCTCGGCGAGCTCGGGGTCGTTCTGCGACAGGCGTTCCGCGAGCTCGAGGATGACCATGCACTGCTTGAGGCTGGCGTCGTCCTCCATCCTGCCGTCGAGCATGACGGCGCCGGTGCCGTCGCCCATCGCCTCCTTGACGCGACGCGCGTGGGCGACGTCCTCGGCGCTCGGGCTGAACACTCTTTTCGCGATGGCGATCTGGGACGGGTGCAGGGTCCACGCGCCGACGCACCCGAGGAGGAACGCGTTGCGGAACTGGTCCTCGCAGGCCACGACGTCGGCGATGTCACCGAAGGGCCCGTAGTAGGGAAGGATCCCGTGCATCGCGCACGCGTCCACCATTCGCGCGATCGTGTAGTGCCACAAGTCCTGCTGGGACGTCGGCCGCGGCCCCATCACGTCATCACCTACCGGGTCCTCGCGCACGAGGTAACCGGGGTGGCCGCCGCCGACCCGCGTCGTCTTCATCCGACGGTCGGCCGCGAGGTCGGCGGGGCCGAGGCTGATGCCCTGCATCCGAGGACTGGCGCCGGCGATCGCCTCGACGTTCGCCACGCCACGCGCCGTCTCGAGGATCGCGTGCACGAGGATCGGCCGGGCGACTCCGGCTCGCGCCTCGAGCTGGGCGAGCAGCCGGTCGACGTAGTGGATGTCCTCGGGGCCTTGCACCTTGGGGACCATGACGACGTCGAGCCGGTCACCGACCTGCGTGACGAGGGTCGTCAGGTCGTCGAGCACCCAGGGCGAGTCCAGGGCGTTCACCCGCGTCCAGAGCTGCGTGTGCTGCGCGAAGTCGGTGGTCTTCGCGATGGCGACGAGGCCATCTCGGGCAGCCTCCTTACGGTCCGCCTTCACCGCATCCTCGAGGTTGCCGAGCAGCACGTCGACGGCGCCGACGAGCTCGGGGACCTTGGCGGCCATCCGCTCGTTGCCCGGGTCGATGAAGTGGATCATCCGGCTGGGCCGGACCGGCACCTCACGCAGCGGCGTCGGGGCACCCACCGCGAGGGGGGCGAAGAAGTCCTTGGCGCTGCGCATGGCGGGAGCCTCTCGTCGAGTGCAGTCTGCCCGGGGACGCTAGCAGCGCCCACGTCGCCGCGTTGTGGGAGAGTTCCCGGTGTGACCGAGGACGCCCCGACGCAGGCCGCCGAGGTCACCCTGCCGGTCAACATCACCCGGCTCACCCACGAGGCGGCGAGCCGCTCCGCGGTGCTCTGGATCCGCGTCCCGGACGGGGGCTCGCACGCCGTCTGGTACGTCTGGCACGACGACGGCGACGAGCGAGGGGCCGGCCCGGCGGCATACGTCGTCTCGGGGCCGGGCGAACAGTCGCTGCCGTGGCTGCCCGACGAGGTCGAGCTCCTCCTGCGGAGCAAGGACAACGGCGGGCGGCTCCTCACGGTCCATGCGACCGTGCGGGACGTCCCGCCCGACTCACCGGAGTGGGACGCCGCGGTGGAGGTGCTCCGCCCCGAACGGCTCAACGCCGTCGGCGACGTCGCCGAGCGGTGGCGGCAGTCGTGCACGATCCACGTGCTCACCCCCCACGGGCGCCCGGTCGAGTCCCCCGGTTCCTATGCCGAGGAGTCGGGCCGGACGACGGTCGACCCGGCGGGGGCGGCGACGGCCGGCTGGCGCCCGTGGCACTGGCGCGGCCGGGCGGGTGCCCGACGCAACGTCCGAGGATCCTGATCCCCTGGCGTCCTGATCGGGGCGCGTGGACGCCTCCACACCGGGGTGCGTTCTCTCCCCGCGCGTGGTGACGGGTGCGGCTGGCGCGGCGGCGAAGCGCGAAGGTCGCTGGGCGGATGCGGGGACCGGCCGGGCTCCCCGGCGGCATGGGCTGGCCCCGCTAGCCTGTGGCCGTGAGCACGCCGACCCGCGCCTTCGTCGGCCGACTCGCCGAGCTCAGCGTCTTCGACCCGCTCGGCGACCAGGTCGGCCGCGTCCGCGACGTCGTCGTCACCTTCAACGTCGCTCGCAGCCGGCCTCGGGTCATCGGCCTCGTGGTCGAGGTGCCTGGTCGTCGCCGGGTCTTCGTGCCGATGACCAGGGTGACCTCGGTGGAGGGGGGCCAGGTCATCACCACCGGCCTGGTCAACATGCGCCGCTTCGAGCAGCGCGGCAACGAGACGCTCGTCGTCGCGGAGCTCTTCGAGCGACGCGTGCAGGTGCGCACCGAGGAGGGCGAGGTCGTCGATGCGACGGTCGAGGACATCGGGATCGAGCAGCTGGGCACCCGCGGATGGAGTGTGGCCCGGGCCTTCGTGCGCACAGGTGCCGCCCGGAGCGGTCTCGGCCGGCTGGGACGCCGGCGGGGCGAGACGCTCCTCGTGGCCATCGAGGACGTCATCGGGCTGAGGGACCCCTCGCAGGGCCAGAGCGCTGCCCGGCTGCTCGAGGCGTACGAGGACCTCAAGCCCGCGGACCTCGCCGAGGTCATCCACGACCTGACCCCCCGGCGGCGCGCCGAGGTGGCCGCGGCGCTGGCCGACGAGCGTCTCGCCGACGTCATCGAGGAGCTCCCCGAGGACGACCAGGTCGAGATCCTGGCGAGCCTGGAGGTGGAGCGCGCCGCCGACGTTCTCGAGGCGATGGAGCCCGACGACGCGGCCGACCTGCTCGCCGAGCTCCCCGTGGACCGCCAGGAAGAGCTGCTCCAGCGGATGGAGCCCGATGAGGCCGCCGACCTGCGCCGGCTACTGACCTACGACGAGAACACCGCCGGCGGCCTCATGACGACCGAGCCGGTGATCCTCGGCCCCGAGGCGTCCATCGCGGAGGCCCTCGCGGTCGTGCGCCGGGCGGAGCTGTCCACGGCTCTGGCCTGCACCGTCTTCGTCTGCCGCTCCCCGCTCGAGACCCCGACCGGTCGGTATCTCGGGATGGTGCACATCCAGCGGCTGCTCCGCGAGCCGCCGCACGCCCCCGTCGGCGGCATCCTCGACAAGGACGTCGAGCCACTGCCGCCCGAGGCGACCCTGGGGCAGGTGACCCGGATGCTCGCGACGTACGACCTCGTCGGCCTGCCGGTCGTCGACGGGGACGGACACCTGCTGGGGGCGGTCACCGTCGACGACGTGCTCGACCACATCCTCCCGGAGGACTGGCGCGAGGACCGGCACGACGTCGTCTCTGCCGAGGAGGTCCTCGGTGGCTGACCGCGAGCGCCGGCCCAGGATCGACCAGCCCCGTGAGGCCGGCCGACGTCGGTGGAGCTCCCCCACCCTCTTCACCGAGGAGACCTTCGGAGTCATCTCGGAGAAGTTCGCCCGCTACATGGGCACGCCGTACTTCCTGCTCGGGATGACCGTCTTCGTCCTCACGTGGCTGCTCTGGAACACCCTGGCCCCCGAGGACTGGCGATTCGACCCGTACGCCTTCATCTTCCTCACGCTCATGCTCAGCCTGCAGGCGTCCTATGCGGCTCCCCTGATCCTCCTCGCCCAGAACCGGCAGGCCGACCGCGACCGCTTCGCCCTCGAGCAGGACCGCTCGCGGGACGAGCGCAACCTCGCCGACACCGAGTTCCTCACCCGCGAGGTGGCGGCACTGCGGATCGCGATGCGCGATACCGCCACGCGCGACTTCGTGCGCAGCGAGCTGCGCGACCTCCTCGACGAGATGGAGGATCGGGGCCTCGTCGTGGCCCGAGCACCGGAGGGCGAGGAGGGCAGCGTCGGGGACGGCACACCGCCGACCTAGAATGGGGGCATGCCCCAGGTCAGCTCCGACGCACTGCATGCTGCGCTCGAGACGGTCATCGACCCCGAGATCCGCAAGCCGGTCACGGAGCTCGACATGGTCGAGAGCGTCGTCGCCGACGAGGCGGGCCACGTCGCCGTCACGATCCTGCTCACGGTGGCCGCGTGTCCGCTCAAGGACAAGCTCACCACCGACACGACCGAGGCCCTCGCGCGGGTCGCCGGCGTCACCGGCGTCACCGTGACGCTCGGCGTCATGAGCGACGAGCAGCGCGGCGAGCTCAAGACGAAGCTGCGCGGTGGGGTGGCCGAGCGTGAGGTCCCCTTCGCCCGCCCCGGCTCGCTGACGAGGGTGTATGCCGTGGCCTCGGGCAAGGGCGGCGTCGGGAAGTCGTCGGTCACCGCCAACCTCGCGGCATCCCTCGCCCAGCAGGGCCTACGCGTGGGCGTGGTGGACGCCGACATCTACGGGTTCTCGATCCCCCGGATGCTCGGCGTCGAGGGTCGGCCCACCCAGGTCGACGACATGATCCTGCCCCCGGTGAGCCACGACGTGAAGGTCATCTCGATCGGCATGTTCGTCCCCGGCAACCAGCCCGTCGTCTGGCGGGGCCCGATGCTCCACCGCGCGCTGCAGCAGTTCCTCGCCGACGTCTGGTGGGGCGACCTCGACGTCC
>CALCXF010000053.1 GCA_937907685.1 uncultured Nostocoides sp. | reverse complement strand
CCGAGGTGTAGAGGATGTAGAGCGGGTCGGTCGCCTCGACCTCGACGCAGTCGGCGGGCTCGGCGTCGGAGAGCAGCTGGTCCCAGTCCAGCTCCTCCCAGTCGGTGTCGCGCTCGCCCACCGCGGCCCGGGCCTGCGGGCGCTGGAGCACGACGACGGACTCGGGTTTGTGCGTGCTGCGCTCGAGGGCGGCATCGAGCATGGGCTTGTACTCCACGACCCGCGACGGCTCGATGCCGCAGCTCGCCGCGACGACGACGGTCGGCCGGGCGTCCTCGATCCGGGCCGCCAGCTCGGCGGGCGCGAACCCGCCGAAGACCACCGAGTGGACCGCGCCGATCCGGGCGCACGCCAGCATCGTCATGACCGCCTCGGGCACCATCGGCATGTAGACGACGACCCGGTCTCCGATCCCGACACCGAGTGACGACAGTGCACCGGCGAGCCGGGCGACGTGCTCGAGCAGGGCGGCATACGTGAACGTCGAGGTCCCTCCGGTGACAGGGCTGTCGTGGATGAGCGCGGCCTGGTCGCCCCGACCGTCGCGGACATGGCGGTCCAGGGCGTTGAAGCACGTGTTGAGCGTGCCGCCGCGGAACCAGCGGTAGAAGGGCGGTGTGGTGTCGTCGAGGACCGATGTCGGCTCGCGAATCCACTCCACGGCTTTCGCCGCCTGGCCCCAGAACGTCGTGGGATCAGCGATCGACTGCTGGTATGCCGCTGCGTAGGCGCCGATGCTCATGTCACCCATCGTGCGCAGGGCCGTGGCGGAGCGCCAGCAGTGCGGTACCGGCGACCCCCCGACGGCCGCATCGCGCGCCGAACGGCCCCGGGCGCGGCGAGGTCGGCGAAGGGCGGACTACGGTTGACGATCGAAGCGGAGGACTCATGACGGCATTCGTCCTCGTCCCGGGTGCGGGCGGGCAGGGGTGGTACTGGCACCGCGTCGTGCAGCGCCTGGAGGCGCGAGGGCACGAGGCGGTCGCCGTCGATCTCCCCGCGACCGACGAGGATGCCCTCCTCGAGGACTACGTGCGCACCGTCGTCGACGCGACCCCAGGCGGCGCGGCACGGGCGGCCGGCGGCACGGGCCTCGTGGTGGTGGGGCAGTCGCTGGGCGGCCTGGTCGCCCCCCTCGTCGCGGACCGATGCGCCGCCGACCTCGTCGTCCTCGTCGCCGCCATGATCCCTAGCCCCGGTGAGACGGGCGGGGAATGGTGGGAGTCCACCGGGCAGGGTGAGGCCGCTCGGCGGCTCGCCGTCGACGAAGGCCGCGACCCGGAGCTCGAGGACGACATCGAGGTGTACTTCCACGACGTCCCCGAAGAGGTCCGCGTCGAGGCGATGCGGCGGCCCCCCGAGGGGCAGACGGACGGTCCGTTCCGCGACCCGTGGCCGCTCGACAGGTGGCCGGAGGTCCCGACCCGCGTCGTCGCGTGTGCCCGCGACCGCTTGTTCCCCCTTCCCTTCATGACGGAGCTGGCACGCTCCCGGTTGGGGGTGGCGCCTGACGTCCTGGACACCGGTCACCTGCCAGCGCTGGCAGATCCTGACGCGTTGGTCGGGCTCCTCGAGGGGTATCGGTCCGAGCTCGGACTCGAGTAGCGCCCCGGCGGCAGCAGGAAACCCCCGGTCGCGTCTGCCCCGGGGGTTCCTGGGTGGCGGAGGATGGGGGATTTGAACCCCCGAGGGTTTTATCCCAACACGATTTCCAATCGTGCGCACTAGGCCACTATGCGAATCCTCCGCGGGCGAGGCTACTAGAGGATCGGGGGTCGCTCGAAATCGTGCTCCGGGGGCAGTCCCGCACCGCCGTGAGCCGGCTCGCAGACCTCGAACCGGTCCTCGTCCTCGACCCTGAGCGGGGGGCGGTCACGCGCGAAGCACCCCTCGTCGCGATGCGCGCCGGAAGGGCCATCCGGTGGCGGTTTTGCCTCACGCAAGGGGCCGCCTAGGATCGTTGGCGGCACCCCGCGTGGTGGTACCCCACTGAACTCCCCCAGGGCAGGAATGCAGCAAGGGCAGGTGGGCTCTTCCAGGTACGCGGGGTGTCCTCGCTCCCTGACTGCGCAGACGTCACCGCGCCGCGGCGACCGGATCCACGGCGGCCGACCCGCACAGCCCGCCACACCCGCCCGCGCCGCATCCGCAGCCGCCAGCCGCCTCGTCCTGGGCGGCCGCATCGCCGGAACCGGATCCGCACGCACCGCCACAGCACCCGCCGCCGCAGCCGCCGGCATCCGCGACCGGCTCCGGCTCGGTGCCCTGCAGCTCCCACACCTGACGGATCGCCGTGAGCATCACCTCGACCGGCTGGGCCCCGCTGACGCCGTACTTCTGGTCCAGCACGAACGTCGGCACCGCCGTGATGCCGATCTGCGACGCGAGGGCAAGGTCGGTGCGCACGTCGATGCCGTAGTCGTCGCCGGCGAGCAGCTCGCGCACGGCATCCTCGCTCAGACCGGCCTCGGTGCCGAGGCGTACGAGCGTCTCGTGGTCGCCGATCGCCTCACCTTCGGTGTACCACGCGTGCAGCACCCGCTCGGTCACCTCGTCCTCGCGCCCCAGTGCGCGAGCGAGGTGCAACAGCCGGTGGGCGTCGTAGGAGTTGCCACCGCGTAGCCGCTCCCACTGGAAGTCCAGCCCGACCTGCGCGGCGTCCTCAGCCATGCGCTGCTGGGAGAGCACCATCTGGTCTCGCGGGACGCCGTACTTCCGTGCGATGGCGTCGACCACAGGTGTGTCGTCCACGGCCGGGGCGTTGCGGTCGAGCTGGAAGCTGTGCCACACGACGTCGACCTCGTTCCCGTGCTCGAACTGCTCGAGGGCGAGCGAAAGGTGCCGCCGGCCGAGGTGACAGAAGGGGCACAGGATGTCTGACCAGACGTCGATACGCACCCCCCAAGGGTATGCCGTGCCGCCCCTGATCCCGAATCGCGCCCAGTGCGTGGCGAAGGCGAGCGGGGGTGTCCGCGGGGTGGCTCCCGGGCGTGCCGGGTGTCCGGCATCGCGGCTAGGGTTCGGGAGGTGAGCACCGCGCTGTACCGCCGCTACCGGCCCGAGACGTTCGCCGACGTCATCGGTCAGGAGCACGTCACCGAGCCGCTCATGCAGGCCCTTCGCACCGAGCGGGTCAACCACGCCTACCTCTTCTCCGGGCCCAGGGGCTGCGGCAAGACGACGAGCGCGCGGATCCTGGCCCGGTGCCTCAACTGTGACCAGGGCCCCACTGCGACCCCGTGCGGGACGTGCGACTCCTGCGTCGCGCTGGCGAGGGGGGGCGCCGGCACGGTCGACGTGATCGAGATCGACGCGGCCAGCCACGGCGGCGTCGACGACGCCCGTGACCTCCGCGAACGGGCCTCCTACGGGCCTGCCCAGAGCCGCTACAAGATCTACATCATCGACGAGGCGCACATGGTGACCCCGCAGGGGTTCAACGCGCTGCTCAAGATCGTCGAGGAGCCGCCCGAGCACGTGAAGTTCGTCTTCGCGACGACGGAGCCGGACAAGGTCATCGGCACCATCCGCTCGCGGACCCACCACTACCCGTTCCGGCTCGTGCCGCCGGCCCGGTTGCAGGCCTACATGGAGGAGATCTGCGTCAAGGAAGGCGTGGCCGTCGCCCCCGGCGTGCTCTCGTTCGTCGTTCGTGCCGGCGGCGGGTCGGTCCGTGACTCGCTCTCGGTGCTCGACCAGCTCATCGCCGGGTCCGGTCCGGAGGGCCTCACCTACGAGTCGGCGGCCGCCCTGCTCGGGTTCACCGACGGCGAGCTGCTCGACGCGTCCATCGACGCCCTCGCCGCCGGCGACGCCGCTGCGGTCTTCCGCGCCATCGACCGGGTGGTCGAGACGGGGCTCGACCCCCGCCGCTTCGTCGAGGACCTCCTGGAGCGCCTGCGAGACCTCATCGTCGTCGCGGCGGTGAACGAGGGGGCCGGGTCGGTGCTCCGCCACGTCCCCGAGGACCAGCTCGAGCGGATGCGCCGCCAGGCCGCCGCGTTCGGTGCCGGCGCCCTCTCCCGGGCGGCCGACGTCGTCAACGCCGGGCTCACCGAGATGACCGGCGCCACCGCCCCCCGGCTCCAGCTCGAGCTCATCGCCGCCCGGATCCTCCTCCCGGGTGCCGCCGGCGAAGCCGGGTATGCCGCTCGGCTCGACCGGCTGGAGCGTCGCCTCGACGTGGGAGGCGTCCCCACCACCGCATCGCTCGGTGCCGCGCCGGGCTCGGATCCTCAGCACCCGATCTCGGCTGCCATCGCGACCGCCCCGGCCCCCCCGCCACTCGAGGCCACGCCGCCGGGTGCGCCGGAGCACGCGCGCGTCGCCGAGGTCGGCGAAGGGCCTGCGCCTGTGCTCGCAGACGAGTCCCAACCTGCCGCCGCCCAGTCCTCACCCGCGGCTGCCCGGTCCTCTGCCGCCGCCGCCGAGTTCGTCCCCGCCGACGACGTACCGATGGCACCCGTCCAGCACGGGCCGCCGCCGAACCGGGAGTCGTCCGAGCCAGGTGCCACGACCTCAGCGAGCACGACGCAGGTCCGTGGCCCGGGCGGCCTGGACACGGACGCGCTGCGCCGTTCCTGGCCCGACGTCCTCGACTGGCTGAGCCGCCACAAGCGGGTGACCTGGACGTTCGTCGCGCAGAACGCCCAGGTCGCCGACTACGACGGCCAGCGGGTCCTCCTCGGCATCTCCACCGTCGGCCTCGCGGACACCTTCCGCCGCGGTGCACACGCCGACTACGTCCGGCAGGCCCTCATCGACGTCCTCGGGGTGGATGCCCGCGTGGAAGGAGTCCCCTCGGATGACGGCGGAGGCGCAGCCCGACTCGCGCCGGTGCCACCGGCCTCGACCGCGAGGGCCGCGCCGGCGGCCGGAGGGCGGCGGACAACGCGCCCGGCCCGGGCATCCGCTGCCGTCCCGGATCCTGATTCCGCCGACGAACCGGCCACGCCGCCCGCGGACGCGGCCGGCGACTCGCCTGTAGGGACGCACACCGGGGGGGACTCGGAAACGGGCCGGCCGGCATCCGGTTCCGAGCCAGGGAGCTGGTCGGACGCACCCCTGCCGCAGGACACCTCCCCGTCGTGGGCCGCCCCCGAGCGCCCCGGCGCCGGCCCGGCCGACCCGGCCCGTGGGTCCGGTGACGGTGTCGACGACTCGGCCATCAGCGATGACGACGAGTCCATCGACGAGCTGCCCGACGTCGGCGTCCCTGTCGTCGAACGCCTGCTTGGGGGCACGGTCATCTCCGAGGACAGTCGGTGAGTGCGGCCTCATACCGCCTGAGCCACGGCGTCGTCGCCCCGGTCTCCAAGATGCTGTGGCGCCCGACGATCACCGGCACCGAGAACGTCCCGCTGACCGGAGGCGTCCTGCTGGCGAGCAACCACCTGTCCTTCATCGACTCCTTCGCCATCCCGATCGCCGCACCGCGCCCGGTGAGCTTCCTCGCGAAGTCGGACTACTTCACGGGCACGGGGGTGAGTGGAGCGATCCGCCGCGGCTTCTTCGAGGGCTCCAACGCGATCCCGGTCGACCGGCACTCCTCGCGCGCGGCCCAGGAGTCGCTCGACGCGGCGCTGGCCGTGCTGCGCGAGGGTCGCGCTTTCGGGATCTACCCCGAGGGAACCCGCTCTCGGGACGGCCGCCTCTACAAGGGCCGTACCGGCGTCGCCTGGCTCGCGCTCACCGCCGGTGTGCCCGTGGTGCCGGTGGGCCTGGTCGGCACGGACCGCGTCCAGCCTGTGGGGGCCAGCTTTCCCCGGCTGGCCAAGGTACGGGTCTCCTTCGGACCGCCGATCTCGCCCGAGCCGTATGCCGGGATGCCTGCCGGCAAGGGACGCCGCCTGCTCACCGACGAGGTGATGGACGCCATCGCCCGACTCACGGGGCAGGAACGGGCCGACACGTACAACGAGCTCCCGGCAGACTCCACCGGTGCAGCCGTCGGCATCTGAGATCCTGCGCCGACTCAGGGGTGGAGGGCGTCGAACTCCGCCTCGGACACCACATCCGGGTCGGCGTCGAGGCGCACGTGGGCCAGCAGGGCCTGGACGACCCGCAGGGCCGCCGCGGCCCGCTCACCCCAGTGCGACAGATAGCTGAACTGCCACCACCACAGCGCCTCCACGGGCCGCCCCGCGTCGTGGTGGCTCAGCCCATGGGTCAGCGCGGACGCGATGTCGGCGAGGTCGTTGGACAGGCAGCCCACGATGGGCTCGGGGTCGATCACCGGGTCGGCGACGTCCGCGTACTCGTCGAGACCCTCGAAGACGTTCGCGAGGTTCTCGCGCAAGGGGTCGAGCTCCGCGTCGGGGCCGGGGTCGACCTCGAAGCGCGCGACGGGTACGACGTCCTCGATGGCCCCGAGCCGTGCGCCCATGACGAGCACCTGCGACAGCGCCAGGAGCACCATCGGCAGCGCGGCATCCGGGGTGTTGCCGGCCGCGATCTCGCGGACGGTGAGGAGGAACATGCGCGCATCGGCGGCCGACTCCTCGGACAGGAGGGCCAGGTCGTCAGACATCGATGAGCCTCCGTCCCTCGAAGGCCCGGCCCAGGGTGACCTCGTCGGCGTACTCGAGGTCACCGCCGACCGGGAGGCCGGACGCGAGGCGGGTCACCCGCAGCCCGAAGTCCCGAAGCATGCGGGAGAGGTAGCTCGCGGTCGCCTCACCCTCGAGGTTGGGGTCGGTGGCGATGATGACCTCGGTGACCGTGCCGTCCCCCAGCCGGGTGAGGAGCTCCCGGACGCGAAGGTCGTCGGGCCCGATGCCGTCGATGGGGCTGATGGCCCCGCCGAGCACGTGGTAGCGCCCCCGGAACTCCCGGGTGCGCTCGATGGCGACGACGTCCTTGGGCTCCTCGACGACACAGATCGCGTGGAGGTCGCGGCGCGGATCCAGGCACACCCTGCAGCGGTCGGCCTCCGCCACGTTGAAGCACACCTCGCAGAAGCGCACCTTGAGCTTGACCTCGGTGAGCGCGTGCGCCAGGCGTTCGACGTCCGCGGGGTCGGCCTGGAGGAGGTGGAAGGCGATGCGCTGGGCGCTCTTGGGACCGACACCCGGCAGCCTGCCGAGCTCGTCGATGAGGTCCTGGACCGCGCCTTCGTACACGCGTCGAGACTACGACCTCCCGCCGACCGTGTCCCCCGCCGCCGCGCCCCGGATCACCTGCTCTGTCCCACCTCACTCCTTCGATCCCTCATCGAGCAGGGGTTCGAGCCGAGGAGCGGGTGCCCGGTGGCGGTCTCAGCCCGTCGGAAGCTCCCCGCTGGCCACCGCGGCCCGGAGGTCGTCGGTGGCATCCCAGTCGTTGGCGTGCATCGCCGCGACCACTCGGCCCTCGCGCATCCAGAAGGCCCGGAACACCCGTCCCTCGAGGTCGCCGTGCACGACGACCTCGTCGTCGGCGCCGCCGTGGCCCACGTACTCCATTCCCAGGTCGTACTGGTCGGTGAAGAAGTACGGCATCGCCTCGTACAGCTCGTCCCCGCCGGCGAGGTTGTGCGCGGCGACCTTGGCCTGGTTGATGGCCGTGTCCCAGTGCTCCACCCGGATGCGGCGACCGAGAACCGGGTGGTCGTGGTTCGCGATGTCGCCCACGGCGAACACCGACGGCGACGACGTCCGGAGCCGGGCGTCCACGAGCACGCCGTCCTCGACAGCAAGCCCTGCCTCGCTGGCGAGCTCCACGCGCGGGCTGACACCCACGCCGGCGACCACGAGGTCGGCGGCCGCGAGGTCGGCCGCCGTCACGGAGGTCCCCAGCCGCAGGTCCACGCCGTGCTCACGGTGGAGACCGGCGAACATCCCGGCCACCGTCGGTCCGAGGACGCGCAGGAGGGGCAGCTCTGCCGTCTCGAACACCGTCACGTCGGAGCCGGCCGCCCGCGCGGCCGCCGCCGCCTCGAGGCCGATCCAGCCAGCGCCCACGATGACGATCCGCCGGCCCGCGCCGAACGCCGCCTTGAGCCGGTCACTGTCCTCGATCGTCCGCAGGTATGCCGTCGGGACACCGGTCTCCTCGGCCAGCGCCAGCCGTCGTGGCTCGGCGCCGGTGGCGAGGAGTAGGGCGTCGAAGGACTCCTCGCCCGCCGTGGTCCGCACCACCCGGGCCGACACGTCCACAGCCGTTGCCCGGACACCCAGCCGCAGCTCCACGTCGTGGTCGGCGTACCACTCCCGGGGGTGGACGAAGGCGACGTCGAGCGGGTCGTTGCCCAGCAGGTACCCCTTGGACAGCGGTGGGCGTTCGTACGGCGGGTGCTCCTCGGCGCCGATGAGCACGACCCGCCCGTCGTACCCGTGTTCCCTCAGCTCGGTCGCGGCGGTGCCGCCGGCCAGCCCTGCTCCCACGATGACGATCGCCATGGGACGGACGTTACGCCGCACCTCCCACCGCCGGAAGGAGCGGGTGGGGGGGCCACGGAGGTGGGCTGACCGGCATCCGGTCACCGGGCTCGGGTCCGGAGCCGCCGGTTAGAGTGGTCGCCGCCCGCAGAACCCTCGGTCCCCGGAGTCGCACGTGCCCATCGTCGTCCAGAAGTACGGCGGATCGTCGCTGGCCGATGCCGAGAGCATCAAGCGGGTCGCCCGCCGGATCGCGGAGACGAAGAAGGCAGGAAACGAGGTGGTCGTCGCCGTCTCGGCCATGGGCGACACGACCGACGAGCTGCTCGACCTCGCGCAGGAGGTCAGCCCGGTCCCGCCCCCACGTGAGCTCGACATGCTCATGACGGCGGGAGAGCGCATCTCGATGGCGTTGGTCGCGATGGCGATCTCCGACCTGGGCTACAGCGCCAGGTCCTTCACCGGCAGCCAGGCCGGCGTCATCACGGACTCCGCGCACGGCAGGGCCAAGATCATCGACGTCACTCCTGGCCGCATCACGGAGGCCCTCGGCAAGGGCCACATCGTCATCGTCGCCGGTTTCCAGGGCGTCAGCCAGGACACCAAGGAGATCACGACTCTCGGGCGGGGGGGCACCGACACCACCGCCGTGGCCCTCGCCGCGGCGCTGCTCGCAGAGGTCTGTGAGATCTACACCGACGTGGACGGGGTCTTCACCGCCGACCCCCGCATCGTGGCGAGCGCTCGCAAGATCGACCGGATCAGCAACGAGGAGATGCTGGAGCTCGCGGCGGGCGGCTCGAAGGTGCTCCACCTGCGCAGCGTCGAGTACGCCCGCCGCTTCGGCATCCCCATCCACGTCCGGTCGTCGTTCTCCCAGAAGGAGGGCACGATCGTCACCGACCAGCCCGGACCGCAAGGAGACCTCGTGGAAGAGCCGATCATCGCCGGAGTGGCGCACGACCGCAGCGAGGCCAAGGTCACCGTCGTCGGCGTTCCGGACCGGACCGGCATGGCCGCCCAGATCTTCGAGGCGGTGAGCCTGGCCCAGATCAACCTCGACATGATCGTCCAGAACGTGTCGGCGACGGAGACCGGCCTCACCGACATCTCCTTCACCCTGCCCAAGTCCGACGGCACCGCCGCCGTGTCGGCGCTCCAGCGCATCCAGGGTGACGTGGGCTTCTCGGCGATCCAGTACGACGACCAGATCGGCAAGCTCTCGCTCGTCGGTGCCGGGATGCGGTCCAACCCGGGGGTCTCGGCCACGTTCTTCAAGGCCTTGGCGAAGGCCGGTGTCAACATCGAGATGATCTCCACCTCGGAGATCCGCATCTCGGTCATCACCCGCGACGACCTGCTGGACGATGCGGTCCGCGCCGTCCACACTGCCTTCGGGTTGGACTCGCTCGAGGGAGAGGCCGTCGTCTACGGGGGAACCGGCCGCTGACGTGACTGACCACGGGCAGGACCGAACGGTGGGAGGGCGGCCCACCCTCGCCGTCGTCGGCGTCACCGGGGCCGTCGGGCGGGTCGTGCTCGACGTCCTTCCCACCCGGGACACGCACTGGGGCAGCATCCGGCTCGCTGCGGGTGCTGAGGACGTGGGAGCGGTGTTCACCGTGGCAGGGGCCGAGGTCGTCGTCGAGGCACTGACCCCCGAGTTCTTCGACGGGGTCGACGTCGCCATCTTCGACATCCCGCCCGGAATCGCTCGCGAGTGGGTCGAGCTCGCCGCCGGCCGCGGCGTGGTCGCCATCGACAACAGCACCGTCTTCCGGACCCACCCCGACGTGCCGCTCGTCGTCCCCGAGGTCAACCCTCGCAAGATCGCCGACCGTCCCCGCGGCATCATCGCCAACCCTGGCGCGACGGTGATGACGATGATCGACGCCCTCGCGGTGCTGCACGGCGCGTGGCAGCTCGCCGGGCTCGTCGTCACGACGTTCCAGGCGGCATCCGGCCTGGGTCGCACCGGCATGACCCGCCTGCACGACGAGCTCGACGTCGTCCACGGCCACCGCGAGCTCGGCACCCGTCCGGGTGACGTCCGTCGTCTCATCGAGCACGAGCTGGGGGAGTCGCCGTTCCCCGCCCCGCTCGCGCTGAACATCATCCCGTTCGTCGGCCATCACGTCGGGGACGGCTGGACCTCGGAGGAGGTGAAGGTGCGTGACGAGACCCGCAAGATCCTCGACCTCCCGGAGCTGCCCGTCTCGGCCACCTGCGTCCGGGTCCCCGTGGTGTCCTCCCACTCCGTGACGGTGCACGCCACCTTCGCCCAGCGGGTCCGGGTCTCCGAGGCCCGGCAGGCCCTCATCGAGGCCCCCGCCGTGGTCATCCTCGACGACCCGGAACACGCGGAGTTCCCGACCCCGAACGACGTCGTCGGCGTCGACCCGCGGTTCGCCGGGCGCATCCGCCAGGATCCCCAGTCACCGATGACCCTCGACCTGTTCATCTGCGGTGACAACCTCCGCAAGGGCGCGGCCCTCAACATGATGCAGACCGCGGAGCTCGTCGCCCGCGACCTGACCCGGGCCTGAGACGCGCCACAATGGGGTCGTAGACCGCGCAGACCCCACGGACCACCCGCACACCCGCACCGCAGGAGCGCCCCATGACCGTCCGGACCGTCGCCATGCTCACCGCCGGTGGGCTGGCACCGTGCCTGTCCTCCGCCGTCGGAGGGCTCATCGAGCGCTATACCGAGGTGGCTCCGGACGTACGGCTCATCGCCTACACCAACGGGTATGCCGGACTGCTCCGCGGTGACACGGTCGAGGTCACTGCCGAGGTGCGTCAGCGGGCCCATCTCCTCCACGGCTTCGGTGGCTCGCCGATCGGCAACAGCCGGGTCAAGCTCACCAACGTCGCCGACTGCGTGAAGCGTGGTCTGGTGCGGGAGGGACAGGACCCCCTGCACGTGGCGGCCGAGCAGCTGACGTCCGACGGGGTCGACGTGCTCCACACCATCGGCGGGGACGACACGAACACGACGGCGGCCGACCTCGCGGCATACCTGCACGAGAACGGGCACGACCTCACGGTCGTCGGACTGCCCAAGACCGTCGACAACGACATCGTGCCGATCCGCCAGTCCCTCGGCGCGTGGACCGCGGCCGCGCAGGGCTCGGTCTTCGCCCAGAACATCGTCGCCGAGCACTCGTCGAACCCGCGGATGCTCATCGTCCACGAGGTCATGGGTCGCCACTGCGGCTGGCTGACCGCCGCGACGGCCGAGGCGTACCACCTCTGGGTCGCCGAGCAGGACTACGTGCCCGCGATCGGCAACGACCCGCGGCGCTGGGACGTCCACGGGGTGTTCGTGCCGGAGCGCCCGATCGACCTGCACGCCGAGGCGAACCGCCTGCGTCAGGTCATGGACGAGATCGGGTGCGTCAACGTCTTCCTGTCCGAGGGCGCCGGTGTCTCAGAGGTCGTCGCCGAGCTCGAGGCCGCGGGGCAAGAGGTGCCGCGGGACCCGTTCGGCCACGTCCAGCTCGACAAGGTCAACCCCGGCGCGTGGTTCGCCAAGCAGTTCGCCGAGCTCCTCCGGGCCGAGAAGACGATGGTGCAGAAGTCCGGCTACTTCTCTCGCTCCGCCGCCGCGAACGCCCGCGACCTCGCGCTCATCAAGGAGTGCACCGACCTCGCCGTCGACTCGGCGATGCGGGGCCAGCCGGGTGTCATCGGGCACGACGAGGAGCGCGGTGACGAGCTGCGAGCCATCGAGTTCCCCCGGATCAAGGGTGGCAAGGCCTTCGACACCTCGGTCCCCTGGTTCACCGACCTGCTCGAGTCGATCGGCCAGGTCTGACCAGGGAGCAGACGTTCGTCGTCGACGCCTGGTGGATGGCGGTCGGCGTGTATGCCGTGCTCCTCGTCGGGCAGCGGCTGTGGCGGGCGCGCACCTGGGTCCCGCCGGAGTGGCCGGAGGCCGACTACGGGTGGAAGGTGACACACCTGTTCTGGGTGCCCTTCCACGTGCTCGACGTGGTGTTCGGTGTGCCGCTCCTCTTCGCCATCGTCATTGCCTACTTCGCGATCTGAGCTCCGAGCGGTCCTCGCCCCTCGGAGCGGTCCTCGCCTCAGGGTTCGACGGTGACGCCCTTCCAGAAGGCGACGTGGTCACGGATCTGCGCCGCGGCCTCCTTGGGCTCCGGGTAGTACCAGGCGGCGTCCGGGTTGGAGCGGCCGTCCACCTCGAGGCTCCAGTACGAGGCCGTGCCCTTCCACGGGCAGACGGTGTGCGTGTCCGAGGGCCGCAGGAGCGACCGGTCGACGGACTCCGCCGGGAAGTAGTGGTTGCCCTCGACGACGACGGTGTCGTCGGACTCGGCGATGACCGTGCCGTTCCAGATGGCCTTCATGGGTGCTCCTCCAGGTGGGTCGATGGCCCTGCCAACTCCCGGGGGGGCCGGTCTGTTCCCACACGCACAACCTTTGTGCGCTGTGGTTCGGTCTGCTCGAATCCCTGTCGCGACGCACCTCGGGCGGGCAGGATGACGCCGTGCTGCCCGACCTCTTCCTCGTCCCCGAGGAACGCGAGAACCCGCGCACCCGCATCGACGCACACCTCGAGGACGGCGCGGCGTGGAGCGTGGGCAACCATGTCCGCCCGGTGGTCCACGGCCGTCCCTACTTCGCGGAGCTCCACGAGCGCATCAGCGCGATGGGGGAGGGGGACCTCCTGTTCTTCGTCGACTGGCGCGGGGACCCGGACCAACAGCTGACTGACGACCCGCAGTCCACCGTGTCCGCCACCTTCGCCGCCGCGGCACGACGTGGTGTCGACGTGCGGGGCCTGCTGTGGCGCTCGCACTGGCGGCGGCTGGGCTTCCACTCCCACAAGGCCCGCTACCTCGGCCTCGAGATCGAGGAGGCCGGCGGGCAGTGCCTTCGGGACATGCGGGTGCGCACCGCCGGGTCGCACCACCAGAAGTTCGTCGTCCTGCGCCACGGCGACGACCCCTCGCGTGACATCACCTACCTCGGGGGCATCGACCTGTGCCACAGCCGTCGCGACGGCATCGAGCACGAGGGCGACTCCCAGCGGGTCGACATGCCCGCGGTCTTCGGGAGGCGGCCGGCGTGGCACGACGTGCACTGCGCCATCACCGGGCCGGCCGTCTACGACGTCGAGACGGTGTTCAGGGAGCGCTGGGAGGACTCCACGCCGCTCACCCTCAACCCCGGCCGGCTGCTGTCGAGCATCAGCCGTGGTGAGGACCTCACTCCGCGGCCACTCCCGGAGCAGGCTCCGCCCCCGCCGTCGCCGGCCGAAGCGTGTGAGGCGGTCCAGATCCTGCGCACCTACCCGGCCATCCTCCCGAAGGGGTACGACTTCGCCCCCGACGGTGAGCGCAGCGTCGCGGCCGGCAACGCCAAGGCCGTCAGGCACGCCCAACGCCTCATCTACCTCGAGGACCAGTACCTCTGGTCCGAGGAGGTCGGGCGGCACTTCGGCAACGCCCTGCGGGACAACCCCGACCTGCGCCTCATCGCCGTCATCCCGATCGTCCCGGACGTCGACGGCCCGCTCACCTCTCCGCCCGAGCTCTACGGACGCAAGCTGGCGATGGACCTCCTGCTCGAGGCCGGTGGTGACCGGGTGGCCGTGTACGGGCTGACGAACGAGGGCGGCTACCCCATCTACGTCCACTCGAAGGTGTGCGTCATCGACGACGTGTGGTCGAGCGTCGGCTCCGACAACTTCAACCGGCGGTCGTGGACGAGCGACTCCGAGATCGCCGCCGCCATCCAGGACGTCCGGGTCGAGAACCGGGAGGGGACCGCCCCCCGGGACGTCTTCGCGCTCCGGATCAGGCGGGAGCTCGTCGCCGAGCACGTCGGCCTCCACCCCGACGACGTCCCCGACGACCCGGACGAGCTGTGGGCCCTCATGGCGGCCTCGGCGGCTCGTCTGGACGAGTGGTATGCCGGCGGAGGCGCGCTGAGACGACGTCACCTCCCGCGTCCCAAGGCACCACTTCGGGGTACCTCGGTCCACTGGCGGCGGCGGTTGCCCGGTGCTCAGGGGACGGCAGACGTGGGCCGGCCGCCCGGGCGGCTGCGACGTCTGGAGCCCCCCCAGCTGACCCGGGCCCAGCTGCTCTGGGCCTCTCGGGTGTACGGGGTGGTCGACCCCGACGGCACGCTCGGCCGCGACGACGAGATCTGACGGCCGACTCCCGACAGGGACAGGGGGCGTTGCGACGACTCGGTCGGGGAAGCGGCTCGTCGGATCAGCGCGTGGAGCGGGCCGACCCCACGAAACCCTCGGCCTGGGTCCCCTCGTCGGCGACCCGGACGCCGTACCGGTACGACAGCTTCCCACCCAGCCACCCGGAGACACCGAGCATGGCCAGGGCGACGATCGACAGGACCAGGGCGCCGGCGCTGACGTCGTCGTAGCCCTGCGACCTACGCAGGAAGAAGTTGACGACGTACAGCAGGGTCACGACGACGTTGATCGCCGCGTGCGTCAGGCCGGTCGTGAAGGCCCGGGTCCCCCGCTCGATGGTGGACAGGTCGATCGCCCCGAAGGTGGCGGCGACCAGCGCACCGATGATGCCGATCCCGATGAGCCAGTTCGACCCCGTGGCGAAGGCCGCCGGGCGGTCACCGAGCATCGCCGCGAGGTCGAAGACGAGGCTGGAGGTCCAGGCACCGATCGGGATGGTCACGAGGATCGGATGGACCGGGTGGCCGTAGAGCCCGGCCGCCACGCTGCGGGGGTGCTTGGCGCGGTGCATCGACGATGCTGGGGGTGTCGGGTCCATGGGTCGTCCCTTCGCTCATCAGGTCCTACCGGATTGCTGGTGGCCACCACCTACCCGCTGCACGTGTCATGGAACCGACGGGACGGCCTCAGGGACACTTGCGCCCAGAACCATTCGTTGCTTGGTTGGGGCCCATGGCGTTCAACGGCATGTGGTCCAGGCCCGGCACCGACCCGCGTGAGGCGCTGCCTCCCGGCCGGGGCGAGAAGGCGGTGCTGGCGGAGTACCTCGACCGCTACCGGATGACGGTCGAGCTGAAGTGCGAGGACCTCACCGACGAGCAGCTCGCCGCCCGCTCGGTGCCGCCCTCGACGATGTCCCTGCTCGGGCTGATCCGCCACCTCGCCCGCGTCGAGCACTCCTGGACCCGTCGCATCCTCGAGGGACGGATCGAGCTGCCTCGGCTGTACCGCACCGACGAGCACCCGGATCTCGACTTCGACGACGCGGTGGCCGACCCTCACGTCGTCGCGGACGCGTGGGAGACCTGGCGTGCCGAGGTGGCGCATGCCCGGGACGTCTACGCCACGCTCGACCTCGACACCCTCGTCGACGTCCACGGCGACGAGGTGGAGGTGCGCGACATCGTCGTCCACCTCGTCGAGGAGTACGCCCGGCACGCGGGGCACGCCGACCTTCTCCGTGAGTGCATCGACGGCCGCACCGGTCAGTGACGGGGCGCGGACGCCGCTGAGCCGACCGCCGGGATTCCGGGCAGGGAGGAGCCCTGTGGGAACCTTGGGCGACGCCCTTGCGGCACCCGCCGCGACCCAGCCACACCATCCGGAGGACCCCGCGTGCCCGTCACCCCGGCCACCGACTTCCGCCCGGTCATCCTCGGCGGTGACATCACGGCATACAGCCTCGTCCGCACGTTCCACGAGGCCTACGGCCTGCGTCCGCTCGTCGTCAACATGACCGACGGCGGGCCCATCGCGCTGTCGCGGGTGTGCGACCACGTCTACGTGCCGGGGCTCGAGGACGCCGACGTCTTCGTCGGTGCGCTGGAGAAGGTAGGCCGGGAGCACCAGGAGCCGGGGGTGCCGCTGCTTCTCGTGGCTGCCGGCGACTGGTACGTGCGGATGATCATCGAGAACAAGGACCGGCTCGGGCGTCTCTTCACGATTCCCTACATCGACCGGGCGCTGCTCGACGAGGTCGTCCGCAAGGACCGCTTCTACGGGCTCCTCGACGACGTCGGCGTCCCGTACCCCAAGACCGTGGTCGTCGACATGGCCCAGGACCTCGGCGAGGAGCACGACCTCCCCTTCGGGTTCCCCCTCGTGATGAAGCCTGCCGACAGCGCCCTGCACCACTACGCGAGCTATCCCGGCAAGAGGAAGGTCTTCATCCTCGAGACCCGCGAGGAGCTCGACGACACGCTCGCCCGGGTCCGTGCGTCGAACTACGACGGGAACTTCCTGCTCCAGGAGTTCATCCCCGGGGATGACACCAACATGCGGGTGCTGACCTGCTACTCCGACCAGCACGGCAGGGTCCGCTTCGGCGCCGTGGGCCACGTCCTGCTCGAGGAGCACCACCCGCTCGCCATCGGCAACCCGTGCGTCATCATCACCACCGAGATCGACGAGGTCGTCGAGCAGGCGAAGCGCTTCCTCGAGCGCGTCGGATACGTCGGCTTCTCCAACTTCGACCTCAAGTACGACCGTCGCGACGGGACGATGAAGTTCTTCGAGATCAACGTGCGCCTCGGCCGGAGCAACTTCTACGTGACCGCCGGCGGCAACAACGTCTCCGAGTGGTACGTGCGCGACTGGGTGCGCCATGAGGATATGCATGGGCTGGAGATCGCCCGCGGCGAGCACCTCTTCGCCTTCGTGCCGAAGTACGTCGTCAAGCGCTATGTGCTCGACCCCGCGCTGCGGGACAAGGCCCTGGCGCTCATGAAGGCCGGCCGTGCCAGCGACCCGAACTGGTACGCGCCGGACCTCACCCTCAAGCGCCGCGCCTACAACGTGGCGTACCACGTCAACCAGGTGCGCAAGTTCCGCGAGCACTTCGTCGCGCGATGACCGGTACGGCCGAGCGCACAGAGCGCGACGAGCCGGTCGGCGTGCTCGGCGGACTGGGTCCGGCGGCCACCGTCCACTTCCTCGCCCGGGTCGTCGAGCTGACGGATGCCGTCCGCGACCAGGACCACGTCGACCTCCTCGTGTGGCAGCACGGCAGCATCCCGGATCGCACCTCCTTCCTCCTCGGCAGCGGGGAGAGCCCCGAGCCCGCACTCGTCGCGGACACCGTCGCCCTGGAGCGGGCCGGGGCGCGCTTCATCGCGATCCCCTGCAACACCGCCGTTGTCTGGGTCGAGCAGATGCGGGCTTCCGTCGGCATCGAGGTGCTCGACACCGTGGCCGTGACGGTGGCAGCCGCCCGGGCCGCCGTACCCGGCCTGCGCCGACTCGGCGTGCTCGCGACCGACGGCACGCTGCTCGCGGGGACGTATGCCGGCGCCGCTGCGGCAGTGGGCCTCGAGCTCGTGCTTCCCGCACCCGACGTCCAGCGGGAGGTGATGGACGTCATCTACGGAGGGGTCAAGGCGGGGGTGCCCGTGCCACGGGAGCGTTTCGACGCGCTCGTGAGGCACCTGCGGGAGCGAGGCGCAGAGGTCGTCGCCCTCGGCTGCACCGAGCTGTCCGTGCTGGCGGAGGACCTCGGCGTCGACGACCCGCGGGTCGTCGACTCGATCGACGCGCTCGCCCGCCGCGTCGTCCAGCGGGCCGGAGCGCCGCTGCGCCCTTAGTCGAGAGCGCCGCTGCCCCCATAGTCCCGGGGGCCTGCACCACCGCCTAGAGTCGTCCGGAACGTGCGGAACCAGGACGAGCCTCGGGAGGCGCTGTGGCGGGTGGTGAAGAGCGTGAGATGGCGACCTCCGGGCCGGCAGCCCTCGTCCTCGTCCGACACGGCGAGAGCGTCGGCAACCTCGCGGCCGTGGCGGCGGGGCAGAAGGGACTCGCGCGCCTGGAGCTCGACTACCGGGACCCGGACACCCCCCTCTCGGACAACGGCATCGCCCAGGCCAAGGCTCTCGGACAGCATCTGGCGCACCTGCCCGCCGACGAGCGGCCGGAGGCGGTCCTGGGCTCCCCCTACGTACGAGCCGCGAGCACCGTGGAGCACGCGTTGGACGCCTGGCCGGACGCGCCCAGCCCGGTGCAGGACGAGAGGCTGCGGGAGCGGGACCTCGGGCTCTTCGACGGCATGACCGGACAGGGCATCCGTGACACGTACCCCGAGGAGGCGCAGAGGCGGGCCGCCATGGGCAAGTTCTACTACCGCCCACCGGGCGGCGAGAGCTGGACGGACGTCGTGCTCCGCATCCGCAGCGTGCTCACGGACATCCGCGCCGAACACGCCGGTCGCCGGGTCTGGGTGTTCAGCCACCAGGCCGTCATCATGTCGTTCCGCTACCTCCTCGAGGGCCTCACGGAGGAGAAGCTGCTGCGAACGGACGGCGAGACGCCACTCGGGAACTGCTCCCTGACGACGTACCGGGCCACGGCCAGCGGCGGTCTCGAGCTCGTCTCCTACGGGGCCGTCGACCACCTCGAGCGGTCGTCGCGGGCGGAAGCGACGCACGAGGAGCCGCACACCCCCACCGAGCGGACTCCCGCGGACGCCTCCCGTGGGTGAACCGCAGGCGCGACCCGGCGGCGCCGAACAGGCACCCGGCCTCGTCACCCCCACCGTGCTGCGCGAGTGGCCTCTTCCGGACCCTCGTGGCACGAAGGACGCCAAGGGGCGCCTCGTCGTCGTCGGCGGGAGCGTCAGCACGCCGGGGGCCGTCCTCCTCGCCGCCGAGGCGGCGATGCGGGTGGGGGCAGGCAAGGTCCAGGTGGCCACGACCGCTGGGACCGCGGTCGCGCTCGGCGTCGCCCTGCCGGAGGCCTTCGTCCTCGGCCTCGACGAAGACGACGGCGGGGACATCGCGCCCGTCGCCGCCGGGCGACTCCTCGAGCAGTGCGACGGAGCGGATGCCGTGCTCCTGGGGCCGGGGATCGGCGCGCCGGAGGCTGCGTGCGCCCTTCTCGAGGGAGTGGTGCCGCACCTCGACGTGCCGGTCGTCATCGACGCCCTCGGCACGGCATACCTGACGGAGAGAAGTGACGGGGTGCGTCACCTGGCCGACCGCGCGCTCCTCACCCCCAACGCCACGGAGCTCTCCAAGGTCCTCGATGAGGAGGCGGCAGACGTGGACCGCGACATGTTGAGCGCCACCCGGCGCGCATGCGCCAGGACCGGTGCGACGGTCCTCTCCGGGTCGGACGTCTCGTACGTCGTCGCACCGGACGGCCACGCCTGGTGTCTGGAGTCCGGTGCTCCCGGTGCAGCGGCAGCGGGCTCCGGTGACGTGAAGGCCGGGACGGTGGCGGGGTTGCTCGCCCGGGGAGCCACTCCGGCCCAGGCGGCGGCGTGGGGTGCCTACCTCCACGGCCGCGCTGCGGAACGACTCACGGCATCCGTCGGTCGCGTCGGGTTCCTCGCCCGTGAGCTCGTCGGGCAGCTTCCCCTCGTGCTGGCTGAGGTCGAGGCCTGAGCTCCCCGCGGGTGAGAGCGGCCGAGGGCGAAAGTGGTTCGCTGGGAGCGACCGGCCGGGCGAGGATGAGCGCATGAGTGCGACCCTCCAGGCCCGTGGGGTCGCGGCGGCCTTCGGGGATCG
>CALCXF010000052.1 GCA_937907685.1 uncultured Nostocoides sp. | reverse complement strand
CGAGATCGTCGACATCGTCGCGCCGGACCCCGGCCCGGGCGAGGCCGTCGTGCGGGTCGACACCTGCGGCGTCTGTCACACCGACCTGCACTACCGCGAGGGTGGCATCAACGCGGCGACACGCTCTTCCTGGGCGGTCCCGGGGCGACCGGTCGGTCGTACAGCGACTTCCCGACGATCGTCGACTCGATCCGCCGCAAGCTCTTGACGCTGCCTCCCGAGACCGTGGTCCTCACCGGGCACGGCGAGCCCACGACGATCGGCGACGAGGCCCCGCACCTCTCGGAGTGGATCGACCGCGGTCACTGAAGGCTCCTCGTCCCCGCTGTCCCGCCTCCCCGACCTCGTCTGTCCCGGTGCCGCCGACACGCGGCCGTAGCCGCGTGTCGCGGCACTCCGACAGACGACGTGGGGCACACGGGGCACGTTCGTGCGGCCGGTAGCCTTGGGCGGGTGACCCTTCGGCTGTTCGACTCCATGTCCCGCGAGCTGCGAGACTTCATCCCCGTCGTGCCAGGCAAGGCGGGGATCTACATCTGTGGGCTCACCACGCAGGCGCCTCCTCACCTCGGGCACGTCCGGTTCGCGGTCGCGTTCGACGTGCTGCGGCGGTGGATGAGCCGCGGCCACGGGCTCGACGTCACCCTCATCCGCAACGTCACCGACATCGACGACAAGATCCTCGCGAAGTCGGCTGCAGCCGGCGAACAGTGGTTCGCCGTGTCCTACCGGAACGAGGCCGAGACGGCGACCGCGCTGACCGCACTCGGCGTCCTGCCGCCGACCTATGAGCCGCGCGCGACCGGCCACGTTCCCGAGATGCTGGCGCTCATGGAGACCCTCCTCGAGAAGGGTCACGCGTATGCCGCCGCCGACGGTAGTGGAGACGTCTACTTCGACGTCCGCAGCTGGCCGGCATACGGCGAGCTGACCCACCAGATGGTCGACGACATGGTCGACGCCGAGGATGCGGACCCGCGCGGCAAGCGAGACCCTCGGGACTTCGCGTTGTGGAAGGGGCACAAGCCGGACGAGCCGGAGACGGCGGCGTGGCCGACCCCGTTCGGCCCGGGCCGACCGGGCTGGCACCTCGAGTGCTCCGCGATGGCGCGCAAGTACCTCGGCGACACGTTCGACATCCACGGCGGTGGGGTGGACCTGCGGTTCCCGCACCACGAGAACGAGCAGGCCCAGTCCCGCGCAGCCGGAATGGGTTTCGCGAACTACTGGCTGCACAACGCCTGGGTGACGATGGGCGGCGAGAAGATGAGCAAGTCGCTCGGCAACTCCCTGAGGGTCAGCGAGGTGCTCAGGGAGCACCGCGCTCTCGCCGTCCGCTACTACCTCACCGCCGCCCACTACCGGTCGACGATCGAGTTCCACGAGGGCTCGATCGAGGAGTCGGCGACGGCGGTGGAGCGCATCGAGGGCTTTCTCCGCCGGGCCCTGCCCGACGAGGTCACCGCGGTGCCGACGGGTGACGAGCCGCTGCCCGAGGACTTCCGTGAGGCGATGGACGACGACCTCGGCGTCTCCGGTGCTCTCGCCGTCGTCCACGAGGCCGTGCGCTCGGGCAACATCTCGCTCGACGACGGTGACCACGAGGATGCCGTGGCCACTGCCCGCACGGTCATCGCCATGACCGATGTGCTGGGCGTGAACCCCTTGGACCCCGCATGGGCGGCCGGCGACTCCACCACCACCACGGACGCCCTCGCGAGCCTCGACGCGCTCGTCCGCGGTCGGATCGCCGCGCGGGCCCAGGCGCGGTCCTCACGTGACTACGACACGGCGGACGCCATCCGGGACGAGCTCGCTGTGGCGGGTATCGCGTTGGAGGACACCGCAGCCGGCGCCCGGTGGTCCCTCGTCCGCGGGCGGGGTGAATGACGTGGCGGGCAACTCGCAGCGCCGGGGCGCGGTGCGCAAGGGCGGCAAGAAGGGGCCCACCGTCGGTTCCGGCGGCCAGCGCCGCCGTGGCCTCGAGGGCAAGGGCCCCACGCCGAAGGCGACGGACCGCCCCAACCACAAGGCCCACAAGGCGGCCGCGAGGAGCGGCGGCGGTGGCGCCGGTCGTGGCCAGTCCGGCCGCACGAGCACGCGCCGCGCCAAGGCCAGCAGCGAGATGGTGGCCGGCCGCAACGCGGTCGTCGAGGCGCTCCGCGCCGAGGTCCCGGTGACGACGATGTACGTCGCCGGCCGGATCGACTCGGACGACCGGGTCCGCGAGGCGCTGAAGATCGCCACCCAGCGGGGGCTCCCGGTGCTCGAGACGCCCCGCGGCGAGCTGGACCGACTGACCGACGGCGCTGTCCACCAAGGGCTGGCGCTCCAGGTGCCGCCCTACGAGTACGCCCACCCCAGCGACCTCGTCGACCCGCAGATGCCCGGCATCCCGCTCGTCGTGGCGTTGGACAGCATCACCGACCCCCGCAACCTCGGTGCCATCGTTCGATCGGTCGCGGCCTTCGGCGGCCACGGTGTCGTCGTGCCCAGCCGACGCTCGGCGGGCATGACCGCCTCGGCCTGGAAGACCTCGGCGGGAGCCGCAGCCCGCATCCCGGTCGCCCAGGCGACGAACCTCACCAGGGCCCTCGAGGACTTCCGCACGGCAGGGTTCTTCGTCATCGGGCTCGACATGGACGGCGACGTCGAGCTGCCCGACCTCGACCTCGCATCCGAGCCGCTCGTCGTCGTCGTCGGCTCGGAGGGCAAGGGCCTCTCCCGCCTCGTCCGCGAGACGTGCGACCAGATCGTGTCGATCCCGATGTCGTCGGCGGTGGAGTCCCTCAACGCCGGCATCGCGACCGGCGTCACGCTCTACGAGGTCGCCCGCCGGCGTCGCCCGGGCTGACCGTCCCACGAGCCGCCTCGCCGCTCCGCGCGTGGACGGTCGACCCCACCCACCCTCTGTGCGAGGATCGTCGCCGCCGGGCAGACCGGCGCCGGGGGTGCAGCCCCTGACCATCGTCGAGAGAGGGAGCACATGTCCGACTACGGTTCGACCCCCCCGCCTCCGCCCCCGCCGCCCGGTTCGGGCAGCGGCGGCGACAACGTCCCGCCGCCCCCCGGGTCCGGCGACGGCGGGTACGGCGGCGGCTACGGCGGTGGCTACGGGGCCCCACCCCCCGGCGGTGGGACGGGTGGCGGTCCGGTCGACCACCCGAGGGGGATGACGGTCCTCATCCTCGGGATCCTGTCGCTCGTCTGCTGCTCGCCGCTCGGCATCGTCGCGTTCATCATGGGCAACAACGCGCTCAAGGAGATCGACGCGCAGCCGGGCCGCTACGGCAACCGGCAGATCGTGCAGATCGGCCGCATCCTCGGCATCATCGGGATGGTGCTGCTCGTCCTGACCATCATCTGGCTCGTCTTCCTCGGCGGTCTGGCCGCGGTGTCCGACCCCTCCACGATGTGACGTGACGCAGCTCCACGAGGCGGTGCACACCGGCCGGGTGACCGGCCGGTGGCACCGCCTCGTGCGTCCCGCGGCGGTGGGCGCCGTCGTGGCGGCAGGGGCGGCATACGTGGCCGCGGTCGACCCCAACGAGCCCGGTCACTACCCGCTCTGCCCCACCTACGCGCTCGCCGGCATCTACTGCCCGGGCTGTGGGATGCTGCGCGCGACCCACGACCTCGTGCACCTCGACCTCGCCGGCGCGCTCGCCCGCAACCCGCTCGTCCTGCCGCTCTATGCCGGGCTGCTCGTGCTCTTCGTCGTCTGGGTGCGCGCTGCGTGGACCGGCCGTCCGCTGCGCTGGGACCCTCCGACCTGGATGCCGTGGGTCCTCGCCGCAGCCTTCGTCGCCGTGGTCGTCGTGCGCAACGTCCCCGGCTGGACCTGGGCATCACCCGCCTGACGGGCTCCCCCGGCGTGGAGTGGCCCGTTCACCCCTTCGGAACCACGACGACCGTCGAGTGCACCGCCTTGTCGCCCAGTGTCTGCTTGTCCGGGTCCCACAGCATCCAGAGGTAGGCCAGGTAGAAGACCTGGTTGACGACGCCGCTCACGAGCTCGCGCAGGAAGCACATCCACGCGCCGATGGGCCGACCGGCCTTCTCGTCGATGAGCCGAAGGCCGATCACCTTCTTGCCCACGCTCTGGCCGGTGCGGCCCATGCGGAAGACCCGGTTCCAGAGCCAGATACCGAAGGACACCAGGGCACCCAGGGCGATGAGGAGGCCGCCGACCACCGCCAGCCCCGCGTCACCACCGGTTGCCGTGCTGTTCCCGAACTCGTCGTACGTGACGTCCGTCGGCGCGGCCGCGATGAGGACCCCGATCCCGAAGAACATGGGGATGAGCCCGATGAGGGTGAGGGCGACGTCGACGAGGTTGGCGAGCAGGCGCGGGCCGAAGTCGGCGACGCGTCCGAAGTTCTGCTCGACGTAGCCGATCGAGCCGGGGTGCATCGGCCGGCCGCCGCTGTATCCCGGGGCTGCGGCGTACCCGCCGTAGGGGTTGACCTGCCCGGGCGGTGGGGATGCCGGGGGGCCGCCGTACCCGTAGCCGCCCTGCTGCGAAGGCGGCCCGGAGGGCCCGGGAGGGGCGTACCCCGACGGCGGCGGCCCGTAGGCCGGCGGGGGTGGGGCCTGCGACGGCGGCGGGGGTGGAGCCTGCGCGGGCGGAGGTGGGGCAGCCGCGGTCGAAGGACCGGAGGGCGGAGCCTGGTCGTCCTCGCGTGACGGGTCGGTGGGTCCGTGCGGCTGGTCGCTCATGTCTCCCCCTCGGGGCGTGGTGGGGCTTGCTCCTCGATCCTAGGGCTGGGCGTTCGGGCCCGCGATGACCGGTAGCTCGCGGGTGTCCACGCCGAGCACCGACTGCTCGTCCGGCTTCCCGGGGAGCACTGACGCGACGTAGTCGTCGATCGCCTCCTCGATCGGGATGTCGTGGCGCGCCCGCTCGGCGAGGTACCACCGGTGCTCGAGCACCTCGTGGAACAGCTCCGCCGGCTCCAGCTTGGCGACGAGACCTCGGGGCACGCGCCGGGTCACCGGCTCGTAGATCCTCGTCAGCCACTCGTGCGCGACGATCTCCTCGTCCTCGCCCTGCCGGCCCGTCCCTGCGGTGAAGGCATCGAGGTCGTTGAGCAGCCGACGGGCCTGGTTCTCCCGCACGTCGAGCCCCGTGAGCCTCAGGAGCCGCCTCGAGTGGTGCCCGGCGTCCACGACCTTCGGCTGGATGCGGATCGAGGTGCCGTCGAGGTCGGTCGTGATCTCGAGCTCGTCGACGTCGAACCCCAGGGCGTTGAGCCGGCGCATCCGGTCCTCCACCCGCCAGCGCTCTCCGTCGTCGATGAGCTCGGGTCCGGTGAGCTCACCCCACAGCTCGCGGTACCGGGTCATGATGCGCTCACTCACCGCCACGGGGTCACGGTCCTCCTGGAGCAGGCCGCCGGCCTCGAGGTCCATGAGCTCGCCCGCGATGTTGATCCTGGCGATGTCGAGGTCGTGCTCCCGCTGACCGTCGCTCAGCCGTTGCCGCAGCTCCCCGGTCTCGGCGTCGACGAGGTATGCCGCGAACGCCCCGGCATCCCGGCGGAAGAGCGTGTTGGAGAGCGAGACGTCGCCCCACCAGAAGCCGGCGAGGTGCAGCCGGACGAGCAGGACCGCCAGGGCGTCGATGAGCCGGGTCGCGGTGCCCTTGCGCAGCGTCTGGCTGTAGAGCGCCCGGTAGGGAAGGGAGAACTGGAGGTGCCGCGTGACGAGGCAGGCGTCCAGCTCCCTGCCGTCCGCGCCGACCCGACCGCTGATGACCGCGAAGGGCTCCACGCACGGCATCCCGAGGCGGTTGAGGTTGCGGAGCAGCTCGTACTCGCGGCGGGCCAGGTCCGCCTTGATCTCCTTGACGGCGAGGACGCGACCCGACAACCGCACGAACCGCACGACGTGTCGGGAGATACCACGGGGGAGTGCGGCGAGGATGTCCTCCGGCCACTCCTCGAGCGGGACGCGCCACGGCAGGTCGAGCAGCGCCGGGTCGGGCCGGGCGGCGGTGATCTCCAAGGCCATCGGCACGGGTCCTCCCGTGGGGTGTGCGCGGTGGGATGGGCGGACGTTTCCAGGAGACGCGCGACGCCCCGGACGAGAGCTCGTCCGGGGCGTCGCGGGTGGTCCCGGTCGTGAGGCGGCTCAGCCGAGCCTGGCGCCGGACTCCTTGTTGAAGACGTGCATGTGGTCGGGGTTCGGGTACACGAAGATCTTCGAACCCTTGTCCGGAACCCTGCGGCCGTCGACCCGGGCGATGAAGGGCTTGGCCAGGGCGTCGTCGCCCACACCCTCGAGCCGGATGTCCGGGTTGGCTGGAGTGGCGTAGACGTACGCGTCGGCGCCCAGCTCCTCGACGACGTCGACGATGAGCTCGAGGCCGTCCTCGTTCGTGGTCACCTCGACGTCCTCGGGGCGCATGCCGACGATGACCTCGTTGCCTGAAGAGCCGAGCAGGCTCCGGTCGACGTGCAGGCGGTGGCTGCCGAACTGGACGCCGTCCTCGGTCACCGGGACGGACACGAGGTTCATGGCCGGGGAGCCGATGAAGCCGGCGACGAAAACGTTGTTCGGCCGGTCGTACATCTCGCGCGGGGTGGCGCACTGCTGGAGGATGCCGTCCTTGAGCAACGCGATCCGGTCGCCCATCGTCATGGCCTCGATCTGGTCGTGAGTGACGTAGACGGTCGTGACGCCGAGTCGCCGCTGGAGGCTGGCGATCTGGGTGCGGGTCTGCACGCGGAGCTTCGCGTCCAGGTTCGACAGCGGCTCGTCCATGAGGAACACCTGCGGCGACCGGACGATCGCACGCCCCATGGCGACGCGCTGACGCTGCCCACCGGAGAGGGCCTTCGGCTTGCGCTCGAGGTAGTCCGTCAGGTCGAGGATGCCAGCGGCCTCCTGCACGCGCTTGCGGATCTCCCCCTTGTCGACGCCGGCGATCTTCAGGGCGAAGCCCATGTTGTCCGCGACGGTCATGTGGGGGTACAGCGCGTAGTTCTGGAAGACCATCGCGACGTCGCGGTCCTTCGGCGAGAGGTCGGTGACGTCGCGGTCACCGATCCAGATCTTGCCGTCGTTGACCTCCTCGAGGCCGGCGAGCATGCGCAGGGAGGTGGACTTGCCACACCCGGAGGGACCGACGAGGACGAGGAACTCCCCGTCCGCCACGTCGATGTCGAGCCGGTCCACCGAGGGCGTGTCGTTGCCCGGGTAGATCCGTGTTGCTTGGTCGAACTTCACAGTTGCCATGGCGTCATTGCCTTCCTTCACCGGCAGGAACGTGCCGGACGATCCGTTGTAAAGGGTGGAGCGCCGCCCACGTCGGTGTAAGCGGTTTCGCCAGTATGCCGTGCCTGTGGGTCGTTCGGTACCTGGGCGACGGTCGCTCTTGCCGCCGGTCGTGAGAGTGCGCGCGAGCCACGTCTGGCGCGTCGTCGGGCTCCCCCGTATCGTCAACACATGAGGATCTCCGACGTCATCAGGCGCAAGGGCGGCGACGTCGTCACGGTGAGGTCGGACGCGTCGGTGACGCAGCTGCTCGCCCTCCTCTCCGAGCATCACATCGGTGCCGTCGTCGTGAGCGACGACGGCGAGAGCGTCGACGGCATCGTCAGCGAGCGCGACATCGTGCGGCACCTGCACACCGACGGCCCCGCCATCATGGACGCCCCGGTCGCGCAGATCATGACGGCCGAGGTGCACACCTGCAGTCCGGAGGACGTCCTCGACGACCTCGAGACGGCGATGACCGAGCGCCGGATCCGGCACGTCCCCGTCGTCGTCGACGGCAAGCTGCATGCGATCGTCAGCATCGGTGACGTCGTCAAGAACCGCATCGACGACCTCCAGTCCGAGCGCGACCAGCTCCGCACGTACATCCAGAGCTGACCGGCGCCGCGGCGCAGCCGCCGCCGCGGAGCCGGCATCCCGCGCCGACCGGCGCCCGCGCGACCGGCACCGGCGCCGACCGGGATCCAGCCCAGACCCGGCGTTCCGGCATACCGTGGGGGGATGACGGCCGACGCCATCGCCGACGGCTCAGAGCCGGAGGACACCGAGCAGCCGCGTGAGTTCACGCGGCTCGGCGAGTACCGCCTCGTCCAGCGCCTCGGTGAGGGCGGGATGGGGGTGGTGCACCTCGGCCTCGACCGGCACGGGCGGGCGGTGGCGGTCAAGGTGCTGCGTCAGCACGTCGCCCACGACCCCGACGCCCGCGCCCGGCTCCAGCGAGAGGTCGAGACGCTGCGCCGGATCCGCACCCCTCGCGTGGCGCCGATCCTCGACGCGGACGTCGACGGCGTCACTCCCTACATCGTGACCCGGTACGTGCCCGGGCCGGCGCTCGACGACTTCGTGGCGGAGCGTGGCCCGCTGGCGCCTGCGGACCTGCACCGGGTCGCGTCGGGCGTGGCGGAGGCGCTGGACACGATCCACTCGGCGGGCATCGTCCACCGGGACGTCAAACCCGGCAACGTGCTCCTCGTCGACGGCGACCCCGTGCTCATCGACTTCGGGATCGCGCACGTCGCAGACGACATCCGCCTCACCCTCACGGGACTGGTCATGGGCACGCCGGGCTACCTGGCACCGGAGGTCGTCGGGGGTGAGGACGTCACCCCGGCGACGGACTGGTGGGGCTGGGCCGCGACGACAGCCTTCGCGGCCAGTGGGACACCGCCCTTCGGGCGCGGGACGATGAGCGCCGTGCTGGCCCGGGTTGCACGCGGCGAGCCCGACCTCCGGGCCGTCGACCCACGGATCGAGCCGCTGCTGTATGCCGCCCTCTCGCCCGACCCGGCGGACCGCCCGCACCACGGCGAGGTCGTGGCGGCGCTGGAGTGCTACGCCCACGGTGCTCCGGTGACCGAGGCCATCCGCGTGCGGACCCGGCAGCCCACGCAGCTGCTGGCCACGAACGCACTGCCGGTGACACCGGCGGCTCCGATGGGCGATGCCATGGCCGCCGCGGGGGGCGCCGCCGGCGCGCTGGCGCAGTCGGATGCCGCGCCGTCACCGGGCGGGGTGCTGACGCCACCCCCGGCCTCCGTGGCCGCCCCGCCGACGCCCGCTCCGGGCGCAGGCCACCAGCAGCTGACGGGCCCGGGGTCGTCGGTGCCGGAGTCGGAGTCCGACTGGGACGCGGCGCGGCTCGGGCACGGCCCGTACGGGGACCCCCGCATCGGCCGCCCGAAACGGTCAGGAACACTCCTCGCCCTCCTCGCCCTCTTCGCGACACTGACGGCCGCCGCCCCGCTGCTGGCCCTGCTCGTCCTCTTCGGCTGGGCCACGCTCGCCCGGACGGCCGACCGGTCGGTCACGTCCCTCGTCATGCGCCGCCACCAGCGTGGCGCCCGGGGGAGCGACGTCGCGGTGGCGGTCGCGACCAGCCCCTGGCACCTCGTCATCGGGGCGCTGGGCGCCGCGCTGACGATGGTCGCTCCGCTGGTCGTGGGCATCTGCGCCATGTTCGCGACGGCCCTCGTGCTCACCGCGCTGACCGGCCGGGACGCGGCAGCGGACGGCGTGATGCCCCTCGTCACGGCGGCGTTCTTCGCGGCGCTCACCGCCTGGTGGGGACCGGGGGGCGCGAGCCTGCGCCGTGGCAGCCGCAGCATCGTTCGCGGCGTCAGCCCCGGCGGGAAGGCGGTCCGGGTCGTGGTGGCCGCACTGCTCGCCGCCGCGGCGGTCCTCGGCGCTGCCTCCGCCGCGGCCGACGGGCCGACGTGGTGGCCACGGCCCACGGCACCGGGCTGGATCGACGAGGTGATCCCCCGCTTCTGACGCCACGAGGTCGGCGCTCGGTACGGCGTCCCCGGAATCGGGCAGACTGCCCGCATGTCGCTCCCGGACCCGGCGCTGGTGGTGCTCGTGGGCGCCTCGGGGTCGGGCAAGTCGACCTGGGTGGCGGAGCGCTACCGGGCCGAGGAGGTCGTCTCTTCGGATGCGTTACGAGGCATCGTCGGGAGCGGTCCGCACGATCTGGACGCCTCCGCCGACGCCTTCGCGGTGCTGGAGTCGATCGTCACGGCCCGGCTCGGTCGTCGGCTGACGACCGTGGTGGACACCCTCGGTTTCGACGTCGCGCGCCGACGGAGCTGGCTGTCCCGGGCGCGCTCCGCCGGCCTTCCCGCGGTCCTCGTCCTCGTCGAGACCCCGGCCGAGGAGTGCCGTCGCCGCAACGCGGCGCGTGACCGTCCGCTGCCTGCCCGCGTGCTGACCGGACAGCTGCGCCGCCAGCGGGAGGTGGCGGCCGAGGTCGTGGACGAGGGTTGGGACCTCGTCGTCCCGATCTCGGCGGAGGTGACGCCCTCCGCCCCGAGGCTCGCGGTGGCGCGTCCGACCGACGACCGCACGGCATCCACGGGAGTACAGGTGGTGCTGCAGATCTCTCGGTTCCCCTGGGGCGAGGAACCGATCGCGTGGCTGCGCGACGTCGCGCTCGCTGCGGACGACGCCGGGTTCGCCGGTCTGGCGCTGATGGACCACCTCATCCAGATCCCGCAGGTCGGCCGCGCCTGGGACCCGATTCCCGAGCCCTGGGTCACGCTCGGCGCCGTTGCCGCCCTGGACACGAGCCTCCGGCTTGGCACCCTCTGCACCCCGACCACCTTCCGTCGGCCGGGGATCACGGCGAAGGCCGCGGCCACGTTGTCCGCCCTCACCGGCGGGCGGGCGTTCGTCGGCATCGGTGCGGGATGGTGGCACCGTGAGCACGCGGCATACGGGCTGCCCTTTCCGACCGTCTCGACGAGGTTGGACGACCTCGAGCACGCGATCCAGGTCATGCGGGCGCTGTGGGCACCGGGCACGAAGGAGTACACCGCTGTCGGGGTCACGCTGCCGGAGACGACGTGCTATCCCCGGCCCACCGCCCCGATCCCGGTCATCGTGGGTGGCAACGGCGAGCGGAGGACGCTGCGGATCGCCGCCGCGCTCGGCGACGCGTGCAACCTCACCACCTCGGACCCGCAGGTCGTTCGGCACAAGGTCGACGTGCTTCGGCAGCACTGCACGGACGTGGGGCGGGACCCGAGCCAGGTGGCGGTGACGGTGCTCGACCTCCCGGTGGTCGGGCGCGACCGCGAGGACGTCTGGCGGCGGGTCGAGCTGCACCGAGGCCGCACCGCAGCGGCTGCCTACGCCGCCAGGAAGCACGCGGGCACGGTGGCGGAGCACCGCGACCGGCACGCCGGCCTGGCGGAGCTGGGGGTGTCCACCGTCTTCCTCAGCACCCCGGACCTCGACGGCCCGGAGGCGGTGCTCGCCCTGGGCGGCCTCAACGAGTGAATGGCAACCCTCACGACACCGCGCCCTGAGCTCTCGGCTGCCTGGAGGCCCCTCAAACCGGGATGCCGGGATGCCGGCGAGGCCCAGCCCCCGACGTCCGGGATCCAAGGCCGCGTGCGGCTCGGGCGCCCACAGCCGCTGGAGATCGGTAGTTTGCAGCAGGCAGCCACGGACGTCTGAGGAGGGTCGCGATGGCCACCACGGGTGAGCGAGATGAGGAGCCGGCTCCGGACGTCACGGAGGCGGCGGCATCCAACGAGGGCGTCGGGGTGGGCGCGACGGCCGATGGCGGGTCCGCGACCACCGAACGCGAAGGGCGAGAGCCGCTCGACGGCCTGTGGAGACGTACGCCGCCGTCCCGGATCGAGGACTACGCCGTCGTCGCCGACCTGCAGACCGCAGCGCTGATCAGTCGTGACGGCTCGATGGACTGGCTGTGCCTGCCCCGGTTCGACTCCTCCGCGTCGTTCGCTGCGCTCCTCGGCGGCCCCGGGTGCGGCCGGTGGAGGATCGCTCCACTGACCGGTGGGGTGTGCACGCGGCGCGCCTACCGAAGCGACTCGATGATTCTCGAGTCGACGTGGGAGACCGAGGAGGGCACCGTCACGGTTGTCGACTTCATGCCCATTCGACAGACCGAACCCGACGTGGTGCGGATCGTCGTCGGCGTCAGCGGCCGGGTGCGGATGGGCGTGGAGCTTGTCGCGCGCTTCGACTACGGGCGGGTCGTCCCGTGGGTCCGGCACTCCGGTGAGCGATGGGTCGCCGTGGCAGGCCCGGACTCGCTGTGGCTCGACACGCCGGTGCGACTTCACGGCGAGAACATGCGCAGCGTCGCGGAGTTCACCGTGGAGGCGGGCCAGCGGATGCCCTTCATCCTCACCTGGGTTCCCTCGTACCAGGCAGAGCCGCCACGGTATGTCCCCGATCGGGCCCTCCGCGAGACCGATGAGTACTGGAAGGAGTGGATCAGCCGCTGCACCTACGACGGCCACTACGGCGAGGCCGTGAACCGGTCCCTGCTCGTGCTGAAGGCGCTCACCTACGCGCCCAGCGGTGGCATCGCCGCAGCCGCCACCACCTCGTTGCCGGAACAGATCGGCGGCCCACGGAACTGGGACTACCGCTACTGCTGGTTGCGCGACGCAGCATTCACCCTGCAGGCCCTGGCCGGCGGTGGCTACACCGCAGAGGCCAAGGCGTGGCGTGACTGGCTGCTGCGCGCCGTCGCCGGCGACCCGAAGGACCTGCAGATCATGTACTCCCTCACCGGCCGCCGCAGGCTTCCGGAGACCGAGCTGACCTGGCTCGACGGCTACGAGGGGTCACGACCCGTTCGGGTCGGCAACGAGGCGGCCGAGCAGTTCCAGCTCGATGTCTACGGCGAGCTCCTCGACGGCCTGCACAGCGCGCGCGAGGCGGGGCTCGCCAGCGACGAGGACGCCTGGACGCTGCAGACCCTGCTCACCGAGTACCTCGAGACCGTCTGGAAGCAGCCCGACAGCTCGTTGTGGGAGGTCCGGGGACCGCAGCAGCACTTCGTGCACTCCAAGGTGATGGCGTGGGTGGGCCTCGACCGGATGATCCGCACCTCCGAGCGCACCGGCCTTCGAGCGCCCCTGGAACGGTGGCGGGCCGCTCGTGACGACATCCACGAGGAGGTGTGCGCACAGGGATATGACGCGAGCCGGGGCACCTTCACCCAGTACTACGGTTCGGACGGCCTGGACGCTGCCCTCCTGCTCATCCCGCGCGTGGGTTTCCTTCCGCCCCACGACGAGAGGGTCCGCGGCACCATCGCTGCGGTGCAACGAGAGCTGTGCGAGGACGGGTTCGTCCTCCGGTACCGGACGGATGCCGACCCGACCTCACCGGAGGGAACCGTCGACGGCCTTCCCGGCTCCGAGGGGGCGTTCCTCGCCTGCAGCTTCTGGCTTGCCGACGCCTTGGCCCTGACCGGCGAGCACGACGAGGCTCGCGCCCTGTTCGAGCGGCTGCTCGACCTGCGCAACGACGTCGGCCTGCTGAGCGAGGAATGGGACCCCCGGGCGCGGCGGCACCTGGGCAACACCCCACAGGCATTCAGTCACGTCGGGCTCGTCAACACGGCGCTCACCCTCGACCGCGGCGCGCAGCACGCCGTCACCCAGACCCCCACCCCGACCGGCGAGGGCTGACCCGCTCCGTCGACCGGGGACGGACTCGGCGGCTTCCACAACCGACGGCGGCAGCCCTACAGTTCCCAGGATGACCGCGACTTCCTCCCCGTTGCCGATCCTGCCCACCTCGCTGGTGGGCAGCTATGCCCAGCCGGACTGGCTCATCGACCGGGCCCGGCTGGCCGGCCGCTTTCCTCCGAGGGTGCGCGCCAGGGAACTGTGGCGAGTGGAGCCGGAGTACCTCCAGCAGGCACAGGATGACGCCACGGTGCTGGCCATCCGCGCCCAGGAGCGGGCGGGTCTCGACATCATCACCGACGGTGAGATGCGGCGAGAGTCGTACAGCAACCACTTCGCGACCGCTCTCGAGGGCGTCGACGTCGACCACCCCGGAACGGCGCTCGATCGCAGCGGCCATCCGAACCCGGTGCCGCGCATCGCCGGACCGATCGTGCGGCCCAGACCCGTGGGCGTCCGTGACGTGGAGTTCCTCAGGGCGAACACCGACCACACGGTCAAGATGACCGTGCCCGGCCCGTTCACGATGTCCCAGCAGGCGCAGAACGACCACTACCCCGACCTCGCGTCGGCGGCCCTCGCGTACGCCGCCGCGGTCAACGCCGAGATCAAGGACTTGCACGCAGCGGGTGCGGACCTCGTCCAGATCGACGAGCCCTACATGCAGGCACGGCCGGAGGCGGCCCGCGAGTACGGTCTCGATGCCCTCAACGCCGCCCTCGACGGCGTCACCGGCACCACCGCCGTCCACATCTGCTTCGGGTATGCCGCGATCATCCACGACCGGCCGGAGGGGTACTCGTTCCTCCCCGAGCTGGCAGGATGCTCGGCCGACCAGATCTCGATCGAGACCGCCCAGTCGGGTCTCGACCTCGGCGTGCTGAAGGACCTCAGCGACAAGACGATCATCCTGGGCGTCATCGACCTGTCCGACCACGAGGTGGAGCCCGCTGAGCTGGTCGCCGACCGGGTGCGGCGAGCCTTCCCTCATACCTCGCCGGACCGACTCACGATCGCCACCGACTGCGGGATGAAGTACCTGCCCCGCGCCAGTGCCGAGGGGAAGATGCGCGCCATGGCGGGCGCTGCGTCGATCCTGCGCGCCGAGCTCTGACTCACACGCCTGCCGCCCGCCAACGGCGCGGGGAGGTGGGTCGGTCACCGGCTGTCCTTCGCGGGCGACGGCCCGGGGCCCTCTGCCTAGAGCCGCGCTCTGAGGGTAAGGGCTGACGAAGCGGGGTGGGCGATGTCAGGATTCGCCTGTGGCGTCGGACTCTCGAATGGTGGCCTTGGGCTTCGGCAAGTTCGCGCGTGCGGACCGGATCTTCGCGCTGGAGCGAATCACCGGCGCCGATCGCGGAGATGGCCGGCGCACCCGGGTCTGGATCGATGGCATCGTCGATCCCGTGATCGCCTCGAGGACCGAGAGCACGATCCTGCGCGACATGGGACAGGAGGCCGCCATCGCGGGGCCGGAGCTCGACGAGGCATTGGACCTGGCAGCGCGGCTGGCCGCCGCAGCCGACGCGGGGCGGGTGGACCTCGGTGACCTCGGTCGTCGAGCGCGACGGCTGCTGGCCTCGACGACAGAGCCCGCTTCTGCCTGATCGTCGGTGACTGCGTCTGCCCTGGCCGACGTCACGTCCCGGCCGCGAGTGGCGGCGAAGGGGCGACGCTCACCCGACGATCGCGGTCATCCGTATCGACACCAGTACGTCCGGGATGTCGACCCCGAGCCTCGCCACGTATCGCGTTGGCGGTTCGGCAGAGAACCAGTGCGCGTACTCCTCGTTCAGGCCGGCGAAGTCGGAGGAGTGGGTCAGCAGCACGCCCACCTCGACCACGTCGTCCAGCGTGGCGCCGCCTGCTGTGAGGATGGCTTGGCAGTTCCGAAGTGCCTGCCGGGTCTGGTCCTGGATCGTCGCTCCCGCGAGGGAGTTCGTCCTCGGGTCGATACCCACCATGCCGGAGACGACGACGTTGTCCCCCGTTCGCACGCCCTGGCTGTACAGCGGTGAGCTGGGGGCATCGGGGGTGGTGATGATCTGCCGCAGCATGGGCCCCTCCAGTGGCACGCTTGATCCGGTCGCCCACAGCGTCCCAGATCTCGATCGGTGTGTGCCGGTAGACGGAGAGGGCGGAGTCCCGGCGGGTGGCGACGGTGATACCCGGGGTCATCCGCCCTCTCCTCGGCGGTCAGCCGGCTGATCAGGCCGGGAGACGAGGAGACGTCCGCCTCGTGGGTGGTGCTGCTTGCCCCGGCGCGCGAGCGGGTCGTCGCTCTCCGAGGAGACCTGACAGACTTGCTGTGTGGCCCCCTCGGAGTGCACATGAAGGCCGCGGTGTACGAGCGCTACGGCGGCCCCGAGGTGCTCCGCGTCGAGGACGTCCCGACTCCGTCCCCCGGTGAGGGACAGGTGCTGGTCAAGATCGCGGCGACGTCCATCAACCTCAGCGACTGGGAGGGCCTTCGTGGCACGCCCTTCTACGCGCGGCTGGGTGGGCTGCGCGCGCCGCGCCGCCCGACGCTCGGATCCGACATCGCCGGGGTCGTCCACGCGGTCGGCCGAGGTGCCACCCGGTTCGAGCCAGGTGCTGA